>JAJNQE010000025.1 GCA_021154985.1 Hydrogenophaga sp. | reverse complement strand
GCGCCTTCACCATCGTGTTCGCGGCCGGGCAGATCGTGGGGCCCACGGTGGTGGGTTTCATCGCCGACGGATCGAGCGGCGCACAAGGCCTGCGCGATGGCCTGGTGTTTTCGGCCGGGGCGCTGTGGGTGGGCGCGGCCTTGGCCCTGCGCCAGCGCGCGCTCTGACGCGCTGGGCACAATCCGCCCATGCGTCGATTTTTCATCTGGAGCGGGGTTGCGCTGGGGCTCGCCCTGGTGCTCGTGCTGCTGGCCGCGTTCGCATTGGGCCGGTGGACCGGCAGCGACGGCTTCCGCCAGCGCGTGGAGCGTGAGGCTTCGGCCAAGCTCGGTGTGCCGGTGACGCTCTCGCGCGTGGCGGTGGACGTGTTCCCGTTGCCCGCCGTGGCGCTGGAAGGGCTCAACATCCAGGCCCGCCCCGCGCTCACCCTCGGCCGGGTGGAGGCGCGGCCCGCCTGGTGGCCATTGCTCCAGGGCCGGTTTGCGGTGTCCACCCTCACGGTTCGCCAGGCGGTGCTGCCGCAGACCACCATCGTGTTGCTCGCGGCGCGCCTGCAGGACCCCGCCAAAAAATCCGCTGCCGCACAGACCGACGCTGAAACAACCGACCTGAGCTGGCTACCACGCAACGTGGTGCTCGACGACGTGACCTGGATCGGCGCGCAGGGCCGCAGCAGCACGGTGCAGGCTCGGCTGGCGCTGGACGACGACGGCTGGCCGGCCGCGGCCACCGTGTCCGTGACGGGGGGGCCATGGCAAGGTTCGAAGGCGGTGCTGCAGCGCGAGGCCGATCTGCAAACCGCCTGGAACCTGCGGGTGGACGTGGGCGGTGGCACGTTGCGGGGGCCGCTCAAGGTGGCGCTGCCCGAACCCTCGGCCAAGTCGCGCGACCTGGTGCTGGAGGGCACGCTGGAAACGCGCGGTGTGGAGGTGTCGGCGCTGACCGCGCCCAGCCGCACGCTCACCGGCCGGCTCGATGCCAGCACCACCCTGTCGGCCCGCATCAACCCCACGGCGGGTGCAGCCTCGGTGGCGGAAGCGCTGCGCAGCCAGACCCGCTTCACGGTGAACGACGCGGTGCTGCAGGGCGTGGATTTGGCCAAGGCGGTGGCCACGGTGGGCCTGTCGCGCGGCGGCAGCACGGCGCTGGACACACTGGCCGGCCAGGTGCGCACGCGCGGCCAGTTGGTCGAGCTCACGAACCTGGTGGCCAGCTCGGGTGTGCTCGCGGCCACGGGCGAGGTGACGGTGGCGCCCAGCAAGGCCCTGTCGGGCCGGGTGCGGGTGGACGTGACGCGCGGCGCGGGCGGCGACGTGGTGGGCGTGCCGCTGGTGGTGGGCGGCACGGTGGACGACCCCTCGGTGAGCCTGAGCCGCTCGGCCCTGCTGGGCGCGGCCATCGGCACCGCGCTCATGCCCGGTGTGGGCACCGGGGCCGGCGCCAACCTGGGCGACCGCCTCGGCGAAGGTTTGAAGGACCTGTTCGGCAAGTGAGGCCGGCATGGGTGCGGGCGCCGGGGTGGACGCCGGTTGCCCGCCCGAATTGGACTCACGCCCCCGGTCCCTCGGGGGTATCTTCTGGCTCCAATTCGCCCCACCCCACCAAGGACGCTTCATGGCCATGGGTCAGTTCGCATACGCCAACAACAGCAACCGTTTCCTGGGCTGCGCGCCGCTGACCGACCAACCCTTTGCGGTGGCCGGCGTGCCGTTTGACGGCGTGGTGACCAACCGGCCCGGCGCGCGCTTCGGCCCCCAGGCGATCCGCGCGGCCAGCCTGATGCTGTGCGACGGCACGCACCCGGTGTTTGACGTGTCTCCGCTGGACCACCTGGGCGACGCGCTCGACATGCGCCTGCCCAACGCCTCGCCGCTGCCCGTGGTGCGGGAGCACATCGAGGCGCAGGCCGCCGCGCTCATGGCAAAACACCACTGCGTGTTTCTCGGTGGCGACCATTCGGTGACGCTCTCGCTGCTGCGCGCCTTGAAAACCCGCCACGGCGGTGAACCCCTGGCCTTGGTGCATTTCGACGCGCACTGCGACACCTGGAGCGACCACTTCGGCGAGCCTTCTGGCCACGGCACCTGTACCTATGAAGCGCTGCAGGAGGGCCTGGTGAGCGCGGCGCACACGGTGCAGATCGGCATTCGCTCCAGCGGTGAGCGCGCGGCGCGCGAATACGTGGCCGACCAGGGCGGGCAGATCTTCACCGCGCGTGCCTTGCGCGGGCTCGACGGCGCGGGCCTGCAACCGGTGATTGACGCGATCCGCACGCGCATGGGCCAGCGGCCCGTGTACCTCACGCTGGACATCGATTGCCTCGACCCCGCCTTTGCCCCCGGTACCGGCACGCCCGAGCCCGGCGGCATGACGAGCTCGCAGGTGCTGACCCTGCTAGAAGAACTGGCCGACCTGAACTGGGTGGGCATGGACTGCGTGGAGGTGGCCCCGGCCTATGACCACGCCGAACTCACGAGCAACGCGGCCGCCACCTTTGTGTGGACCTACCTGAGCGGCCAGGTGGCGAAGCTATGAGCCATTTTTGCTGTGGTTTTGGCGTGAGGTGCCTGTATCGCGGGGCTCCACGGAACCGGCTTTGCCGGGCCGTAGGTGCCGTCCCCCCTCAGGGGGGAACGCGCGCAGCGCGGCAGGGGGGTGCTTGATGTCGCTCATCGGGTCCGACACCCAGCTCAACCAGAAGAGTTACTACGAAGCCAGCGTGCAGCGTCCGGCTGCGTGCCCCGCGTTGAGCGAATCGCTGACCGTGGACGTGGTGGTGGTGGGCGCGGGCTTCAGCGGCCTGAGCGCCGCGCTCGAACTCGCGCAGCGCGGCCTGAGCGTGGTGGTGCTGGAGGCCGACCGCATCGGCAGCGGCGCGAGCGGGCGCAACGGTGGCCAGGCCATCGTGGGTTTCGCCAGCGGACAGGACCCGTTTGAAGAACAACTGGGCGCTGCCGACGCGCAGCGCGCCTGGGACATGTCGCTTGAGGCTATCGACCTGATCGACGCGCGCATCGCGCAGCACGGCATCGACTGCGACCGCGTCGACGGCTATGTGTACGTGGCCGACTCGGCGCGCAAGCAACGCGCGCTGCGCGAGGAGATGGACGGCCTGCAACGGCGCGGCATCCCCGTGGACTGGGCCGAGGGCGCCGATCTGCCGCGCCTCATCAACAGCCCGCGTTATGTGGCCGCCGCGCGCGAACAGCGCTCGGGGCACCTGCACCCGCTCAAGTACGCGCTGGGCCTGGCGCGCGCCGCGCAGGCCGCTGGTGTGCGCATCTTTGAACACTCACCCGTGACCGCCTTGCAGCGCGGCGCCACGCTGGTGGCCAGCACCGCGCAGGGCCAGGTGAAAGCGCGTTTTGGCGTGCTCGCGGGCAACTGCATGCTGCCCGAACACGGCCCGGCGGTGGCGCCCGAGATCGCGCCGCGCATCATGCCCGTGGGCACCTACATCGTGGGCACCGCGCCGCTGGACCCCGAGCTCTGCGCGCGCCTGATCCCGCGCAACGCGGCGGTGTGCGACAACAACTTCGTGCTCGACTACTTCCGCTTCAGCGCCGACCACCGGCTGCTGTTCGGCGGGCGCGTGAGCTACACCACCCGCACACCCGCCAACCTCTCCGCCGTGATGGCGCAGCGCATGGGCGAGGTGTTTCCGGCACTCACCCGGACACCGATCGACTTTGTGTGGGGCGGCTTCGTCGACATCAGCATGAACCGCGCGCCCGACTTCGGCCGGCTCGGCGACAACGTGTATTACCTGCAAGGCTTCAGCGGCCACGGCGTGGCGCTCACCGGTCTGGCCGGCCAGCTGGTGGCCGAGGCGGTGGCCGGGCAGGCCGGGCGCTTCGATGTGTTTGCGAGGCTGCAGCACCGCCGGTTTCCCGGCGGGCCGTTGCTGCGCACGCCCAGCCTGGCGCTGGGCATGTTGTGGCACCGGTTGCGGGATGTGCTTTGAGCTTGTCAAAGGACTAAAATTACAAATCTGAAATTCAATTTCAAATTTGTACTGTCATGATTCCACGCTTGGCCGCCGGTACCCTGCAACGACTCGCCAAGGGCTTCCCTGTGGTGGCGGTAACGGGGCCGCGCCAGTCTGGCAAGACCACGCTGGCGCGCCAGTTGTTTGCCGACAAGCCCTATGTGTCGCTCGAAAATCCGGAGGAGCGGGAGTTTGCCGAGCAGGACCCACGTCGGTTTCTTGCCCGGTTCGCCGACGGTGCCGTGCTCGACGAGGTCCAGCGGTGCCCGGGCCTTTTTTCCTGGCTTCAGGGTCTGGTGGACGAGCGCCTCCGCATGGGCGATTTCGTGATCACGGGGTCTGCCCAGTTCGACCTCATGGCCGGCATTTCGCAATCCCTGGCGGGGCGCGTGGGACGGGTCGAGCTGCTGCCCTTGTCCGGGGCCGAACTCGGGCTGGCGCTGGCACCGTCCAGCCTGGATGACGTGTTGTTGAAAGGCGCCTACCCGGCTTTGTACGACCGCGAACTGGTGCCTGCGGACTGGTTTGCGAACTACGTCGCCACGTATGTGGAGCGGGATGTGCGCCAGCTGATTGCGGTGCGTGATCTGGGGCAGTTCCAGCGGTTCATCCGCATGTGCGCTGCGCGATCGGGCCAGTTGCTCAACCTCTCGGCACTCGGTGCAGATTGCGGTATTTCGTCCAACACGGCCCGTGAGTGGATCTCGGTGCTGGAGACCAGCTACCTGGTCACACGCCTGCTGCCCCACCACCGCAATTTTGGCAAACGGCTGGTGAAGTCGCCCAAGCTGTATTTCCTGGACGTGGGCCTCATGGCCTGGTTGCTCGGCATTCGGGACGCAACCAGCTTGGCGACCCACGTCTCGCGTGGTGCCTTGTTCGAGACCTGGGTGGTGACCGAGTTGATCAAGCAGCGCTTCAACGCGGGGCAGAGTTCCGACCTCTATTTCTGGCGCGACAGCCAGGGTCACGAGGTGGATGTGTTGTTCGAGACGCCCGAGGGCCTGCAGGCGATAGAGATCAAGTCGGGCAGCACGGTGGCGTCGGACTGGACCACTGGCCCACGCCAATGGCAGATGTTTGCCGAGCGCGAGAACACGCCCCTGCGCACGCCAGGTCTGGTGTTTGGTGGTTCGGGTCGTTTCGAGCGCCAGGGCTGTGAGGTGCTGGGCTGGCGTGAGTTTGCTGGCATCACCTGAGGCGGTCACCTACCGCAGCGCCTGCCCCACAAGTCCAGACAGCACCGGCCCGCAGCGTTCGATGTCCGCCAGCGGCGCGTAGCCGTATCCGATCACCAAGCCTTTGAGGTCGCCGCGTTGAAGGCAGTAGGCCGAGAGTGGGCGCACCGTCATGCCCTGCTGTGCGATGCGCTGGGCCAGGGCCTGGTCGTCAATGTGGCTGGGCAGGCGCAGGCACAGGTGCAGGCCTTGTTCGGCGCCGCTGATGAAGGGGCCGCCGGGGGTGAGCACGGGTTTGAGGGCTTCGAGCAGGCACTGGCGGCGCTCGGCGTAGTTCTGCCGCGCGCGGCGCAAGGCGCTGGCGAAGTGGCCCATTTCAATGAACTCGGCCAGTGCGGCCTGCACCGGCATCTGGCCCGGGCGGTTGAGGTCGTAGTGGGCCTGTTTGAAGGCGGCCACCATGGGTTTGGGCACCACCAGGTAGCCGAGCTTCAGCCCGGGGTAGAGCACCTTGGAAAAGGTGCCCATGTAGAGCACGCGGCCGTCGGTGTCCAGGCCTTCCAGGCTGGAGATGGGCGGGCCGCTGAAGCGGTACTCGCTGTCGTAATCGTCTTCCAGCACCCAGGCGTCGTGGGCGCGTGCGGTGGCCAGCAGCTGGTGGCGCCGGGGCAGCGTCATCACGGCGCCGGTGGGGTACTGGTGCGAGGGGGTCACGTAAATCAGGCGGGGCGGTTTGGCGCTGTCGGCCGCGCTGGGGCTGATGCCTTCTTCGTCCACCGCCACCGGGTGGATGGCGAGGCCCGTGGCCATGAAGGCCTTGACCGCGCCCCAGTAGGCCGGGTCTTCCACCCACACGGTGTCGCCGTGGTCGGCCAGCAGGCGCGCGCAGAGTTCGAGCGATTGCTGGGTGCCGCTGGTGATGACGACCTGGTCGGCCTCCAGGTGCACGCTGCGGAACACGCGCAAGTAATCGGCCACGGCGCGGCGCAGCGGAGCGTAGCCGCCTGAGGTGTTGTAGTCGAGCATGTCCGGGTAGGTCATGCGCCAGTGTTTGTTTTGCAGGCGTTGCCACAGCGCGATGGGGAAGGCGCTGAAGTCGACCATGCCGGGGGTGAAGGGCTGCACCTCCAGCTCGGTGGCGCAGAAGGTGCTGGAGAGCGCAATGCCGCGCGTGGACAGGCGCCCGGCCTGCAGCGTGGCGGGCTGGCCGCCGTTGCGGGCGCCCCGGCTGGGCACGGCGCGCGGCACGTTGTCGTTCACGTAGGTGCCACTGCCCACGCGGCTGGCCAGATAGCCTTCCACACTGAGCTGGTTGATGGCGGCCACCACGGTGTTGCGCGAGAGCGAGAGGTCTTCAGCCAGGTCGCGGCTCGAAGGCAGGCGCTCGCCCGCGCCGAGCTTGCCGTCGAGCATGGCGCGGCGCAGCGCCTCGTAGAGCTGGCGGTGCAGCGGCAACGCGTCTTGCGTGCCCAGGCGGTTCATCTCGGTGAGCAGGAATTCGGACAACATGGTGGCTTGAACCTGAAGTGGCTCCACGGAGTGGGCTCAACTGGCTCTGATTGTGATCCACTTTGCTGTCCACAATGGGTCCCATTGCATTGGAGAGAACATGAACAAGCCGCCGTGCATGGTCTGGCTGCCCGCCGACCACCGCCTCATGGGTGACCACGGTCACCAGATGCCTTTTCTGCTGCTGGGCGACAAGTACGCCCGGGCGGTGAAGGTGGGGGCGCAGGCCCAGCCGGTGATGTTTCCGCTGGCCGACACCGACCAGATCAGCGATCTGCTCGCTCTGGTGGACGGTGTGATGCTGACCGGCTCACCCTCCAACGTGCACCCCTCCCACTTTGCCGAAGACGTGGCCGACCCCAGCCTGCCTCTGGACGCTGAGCGCGACCTGCTCACGCTGGCGCTGGTGAAGGCCTGCGTGCACGAGGGTGTGCCGCTGCTGGGCATCTGCCGCGGGTTTCAAGAGATCAACGTGGCCCTGGGCGGCACGCTGCACCAGCGTGTGCACGAAGTGCCCGGCCTCATGGACCACCGCGAGCCCAAGGGCGCCCCGCCCGACGAGCAGTACGCGCCCAGCCACAGCGTGCGTTTTGCGCCGGGCAGCATTTTTGAAGAATGGGCCGGTGGCCCGCAGGCGCAGGTGAATTCGCTGCACGGCCAGGGCATCAACCGCCTGGCCGACGGCCTGGAAGCGCTGGCCCACGCGCCCGACGGCGTGGTGGAGGCCTTTGGCGTGCGCGGTGCGCGCACCTTCGCTTATGCCGTGCAGTTCCACCCCGAATGGCGTTGCTGGGAAACGCCGTTTTATGCCGCCATTTTCGAGGCCTTTGGCCGCGCCTGCCGCTCGCGCAGCAGCCTGCGTTTGCAGGCGGCCGACCTGGCCCGCAGCGCAGCGAGCTCAAGCGCCTGAATTTTTCCCCCAGATCGATTTCACAAAACACACCGCAGGAGACGGCACATGACAGCCACCGACAAAAAAATGACCTTCAATGATCTGGAGAACTGGCTCAACCAGAACCGCGTGACCGAGGTGGAATGCCTGGTGCCCGACCTGACCGGGGTGGCGCGCGGCAAGATCCTGCCGCGCGAGAAGTTCACCGAAGACCGCGGCATGCGGCTGCCGCAGGCCATCGTGGCCATGGGCGTGACGGGTGAGTTTCCGGCCAGCGGGCCGTATTACGACGTGATCGAGCCGACCGACCGCGACATGCAGCTGCGCCCGGACCCAACCACCGCGCGCATCGTGCCCTGGGCCACCGACCCCACCGCGCAGGTGATCCACGACTGTTTTGACCACGCCGGCAAGCTGGTGCCGTTTGCGCCGCGCAGCGTGCTGCGCCATGTGTGCGAGCTGTTCGACGCCGAGGGCCTGGACCCGGTGGTGGCGCCCGAGCTGGAGTTTTATCTGACCGCGCGCAACACCGACCCGAACACGCTGCTCAAGCCCCCGATCGGGCGCAGCGGCCGGGCCGAGACCTCGCGCCAGTCGTACAGCATCGACGCGGTCAACGAGTTCGACCCTCTGTTCGAAGAGATCTACGACTACTGCGACAAGATGAAGCTCAACGTGGACACGCTGATCCACGAAGCCGGTGCGGGGCAGATGGAGATCAATTTCTTCCACGCCCACCCGCTGGGTCTGGCCGACGAGGTGTTCTTCTTCAAACGCACGGTGCGCGAATCGGCGCTGCGCCACGACATGTACGCCACCTTCATGGCCAAGCCCATTGCGGGCGAGCCGGGCTCGGCGATGCACGTGCACCAGAGCATCCTGAACAAGGCCACCGGCAAGAACATCTTCAGCAACGACGACGGCACGCCGTCCGAGGCCTTCTACCACTACATCGGCGGCCTGCAGCGCTACATCCCGGCGGCCATGGTGCTGGTGGCGCCGTACGTGAACAGCTACCGCCGCCTTTCGCGCCACACCGCCGCACCGATCAACATCGAGTGGGGCCACGACAACCGCACGGTGGGCATCCGCTCGCCGATCTCCAGCCCCGAGGCGCGCCGCGTGGAAAACCGCGTGATCGGCGCCGACGCCAACCCGTACGTGGCCATGGCCATGACGCTGGCCTGCGGCTATTTGGGCCTGAAGAACAAGATCAAGCCCAAGGCCGAAATGAAGGGCGACGCCTACCTCTCGCCTTACTCGCTGCCGCGCAGTCTGGGCGAGGCGCTCGACTGGCTTCGCCGCGAGACCGACCTGCACGACGTGCTGGGCAAGGAATTCATCACCATCTACACCGAGATCAAGGAACTCGAGTTCGACGAGTTCATGAAGGTGATTTCGCCGTGGGAGCGCGAGCACCTTCTTCTCCACGTTTGATCAGCCAAACAGGACCGACCATGAACACCTCGACCCTCATCGCCCCGCCCGCCCTGGTGCGCCGCGCCGAACAGCACGACACCAAAGCCATCCAGGCCGCCGACAGCGCGCATTTCATTCACCCCTTCACCGACCACGGTGACCTGGCCACGCGCGGCTCGCGCGTGATCACGCGGGCCGACAACATCTACGTGTGGGATTCCGAAGGCCACAAGATCCTCGACGGCATGAGCGGTCTGTGGTGCGTCAATGCGGGTTACGGCCGCAAGGAACTGGCCGACGCTGCCTACCAGCAGATGATGACGCTGCCGTTCTACAACAGCTTCTTCCAGACCACCAACGTGCCGGCGGTGCAACTGGCTTCCAAGTTGGCTGCACTCGCTCCCAAGGTGGGTGGCCGCAGCTTCGAGCACGTGTTCTTCAGCAGCAGCGGCAGCGAGAGCAACGACACCAACGTGCGCATGGTGCGCCGCTACTGGGACCTGCTGGGCCAGCCGCAGCGCAAGGTGGTCATCAGCCGCATGAACGCCTACCACGGCTCCACCATGGCCGGCGCCTCGCTGGGTGGCATGAGCGGCATGCACGCGCAGGGCGACCTGCCCATTCCCAACATCACGCACATCGGGCAGCCCTACTTTTTCGAGAACGCGCTGCCCGGCGAGAGCCAGGATGCGTTTGGCCTGCGCGCCGCCGGCTGGCTGGAAACCAAGATCCTGGAGTTGGGTGCCGACAAGGTGGCGGCCTTTATTGCCGAGCCGGTGCAGGGCGCGGGTGGCGTGATCATTCCGCCCGCCACCTACTGGCCCGAGATCCAGCGCATCGTCGACAAGTACGGCATCCTGCTGATCGCCGACGAGGTGATCTGTGCCTTTGGCCGTCTGGGCCATTGGTTCGCCTACGAGAAATTCGGCATCCGGCCCGACCTGGTGACCTTCGCCAAGGGCGTGACCAGCGGCTACATCCCGCTGGGTGGCGTGATGGTGGGCGACCGCGTGGCCAAGGTGCTGATCGAGCAGGGCGGCGAGTTCAACCACGGCTACACCTACAGCGGCCACCCGGTGGCGTGTGCGGTGGCGCTGGCCAACATCGAGCTGATGGAGCGCGAGAACCTGGTGGGCCGGGTGCGCGACGACACGGGCCCCTACCTGGCCGAGCGGTTTGCCGAGCTCAACCAGCACCCGCTGGTGGGCGTGGCCGAGACCTGCGGTTTCGTGGCCGGCCTGGTGCTGGTGAAGGACAAGGCGACCGGCGCCACTTTTGAGCCCGACCTGGGCGTGGGCATGATGTGCCGCGCCCACTGTTTCAAGAACGGCCTGATCATGCGCGCCGTGGGCGACCGCATGATCATCGCGCCGCCGCTGGTGATGACGCGCGAGCAAATCGACGAAATGATGGTGCTGATCCACACCTGCCTGGACGCCACCCTGGCCCAGTTGCGGGCCGCTGGCCTGCATGCGTGAATAGAATGCCCCCTGCGGTACCCTGGAGCGCACCGATGAGGTGCGGTCCGGGTGGCGGCGGGTCTGGAACTTGCTAGATTGTTTTTGAATCTTTTCCACGCCTTTCGGTTCGATTTGTCGTTGATCAACCTCTCTCAGGAGCGAGCACCACCATGAAGAAACACGTTTTGGTTATTGCCATGTCAGCGATCCTGCTGGCGTCTTGCGGCAAGAAGGAAGAGCCCGTTGCAGCACCCGCTGCGCCGGCACCGGTGGCCGCCGCTCCGGCCGCCCCGGCCGTGCCCGCCGGCCCGGTGCTCGACGACGAGAAAGTCCTGAACATCTACAACTGGCCCGACTACATCCCCGAAGGCATGATTGCCAACTTCGAGAAGGAAACCGGGATCAAGGTCAACTACGACACCTTCGAGACCAACGAAGCGCTGCACGCCAAGCTGGTGGCGGGCAACACCGGCTACGACATCGTCGTGCCCGGCACCGTGTTCGCCAAGGGCCAGATCGAAGGCGGTCTGCTGCAGCCCCTGAAGAAAGAGCAGATCCCCAACCTGGCCAACATGGACCCGGCGATCATGACGACGCTGACCAAGGCCGACCCCGAGAACAAGCACCTGGTGCCATGGGCCTGGGGCTTCACCACCGTGGGCATCAACAAGACCAAGGTCGAGAAGGCCCTGGGCGGCATGGCCATGCCCGAGAATGCCTGGGACCTGGTGTTCAAGCCCGAGTACACGAGCAAGCTGAAGTCGTGCGGCATCGCCTACCTGGACTCGCCGACCGAGATCATTCCCGTGGCGCTGCA
Organism: Hydrogenophaga sp.; assembly: GCA_021154985.1. Lineage (GTDB taxonomy): Bacteria > Pseudomonadota > Gammaproteobacteria > Burkholderiales > Burkholderiaceae_C > Hydrogenophaga. The sequence goes on along the minus strand of JAJNQE010000025.1, from coordinate 72,158 downwards.
CTACATCGGCAAGGACGCTTACTCGAACGACCCGGCCGACTACAAGCTGGCCAACGAGATGCTCATGAAGGTGCGCAAGGACGTGCGCCTGTTCAGCTCCACCATGATCGACGACATCGCCGGCGGCAAGGCCTGCGTGGCCATCGGCTGGTCGGGCGACGTGAACATCGCGGCTGCCCGCGCCAAGGAAAACGGCTCCAAGGACGTGATCGAAGCCCTGCTGCCCAGCACCGGCGCGCTGATCTTCTTTGACACCATGGCCGTGACCAAGGACGCCAAGCACCCGAACAACGCGATGGCCTTCATCGACTTCTTCCTGCGCCCGGAAAACGCCGCGGCCATGGCCAACGAGATGAGCTACCCCACCGGCAACAAGGCCGCGGTTGACAAGATCAACCCCGAAATCGCCGGCAACAAGACCATCTTTGTCGAGTCCGACTACTTCGCCAAGATGATCCCGCCCAGCAGCTTCACCAACGAAGCACGCGAAGCCATGGCCAACGCCTACAACAGCTTCAAAAAGGGCAAGTAAGGCGCGTCGCGGTTTTCACCAGACCTGACGCAGGGCTGTTCGTACACACCGTATGAACAGCCCTTTTTTTTGATCCTGACCCAGACAACGACAAGGAACGAACATGGCAGAGACGGGCACCCAGGCGGGTTATCTGGTCACCGAAAAACTGGTCAAGCGCTTTGACGAGGCGGTGGCGGTGGACGAGGTGTCGCTGTCCATCGGCAAGGGCGAGATCTTCGCGCTGCTGGGCAGCTCGGGCTGTGGCAAGTCAACACTGCTGCGCATGCTCGCCGGCTTCGAGCGGCCGACTTCGGGGCGCATCCTGCTCGGTGGCCAGGACGTGGCGGCCATGCCGCCCTACGAGCGGCCGGTCAACATGATGTTCCAGTCGTACGCGCTGTTCCCCCACCTCAACATCTGGGAGAACGTGGCCTTTGGCCTGAAGCGCGAAGGCCTGCCCAAGGCGGAGATCCAGCAGCGCACCGACGAGATGCTGGCCCTGGTGCAGCTCACCCCCTACGCCAAGCGCAAGCCGCACCAGTTGTCTGGTGGGCAACAGCAGCGCGTGGCGCTGGCTCGCAGCCTGGCCAAGCGGCCCAAGCTGCTGCTCGACGAGCCCCTGGGCGCGCTCGACAAGAAGCTGCGCGAGCAGACCCAGTTTGAGCTGGTCAACATCATTGAGAAGGTGGGCGTGACGGTGGTGATGGTCACGCACGACCAGGAAGAGGCCATGACCATGGCCAGCCGCATCGCGATCATGAGCAAGGGGCGCGTGCTGCAGGTGGGCACGCCCGAAGAGATCTACGAGCACCCGGCCAACCGGTTCGTGGCCGACTTCATCGGCAACGTGAACCTGTTCGAAGGCAAGCTCAGTGTGGACGAGCCCGACCGCTGTGCCGTGAGCACCTCCATCGGTCAGATCGAGGTGGGGCACGGTGTGCCGGGCCACCTGGGCATGGCGGTGGGCCTGGCCGTGCGGCCCGAGAAGATCGAGATCAGCAAACAGCGCCCCGAGGGTGTGGCGGCCAACCTCTTCACCGGCACGGTGAAGGAGATCGCCTACTTCGGTTCGTACAACACCTACATCGTGCAGGCCAGCGACGGTCTGCGCGTGAAGATCACCGAGGCCAACACGTCCCGCCAGGATTTGTCGGACATCACCTGGGAGGACAACGTCTTCTTCTGGTGGAACGACAAGGCCGGTGTGGTGCTGCGCGACTGAACGGCTGGAGACACCCCATGCCCTCTCATCCCCTCATGCCCGGCAAGCGCTTCGTCATCGGCGTGCCTTATGTCTGGCTGTTCGTTTTCTTCCTCCTGCCCTTCCTGATCCTGCTGTACATCAGCTTCGTGGACATGGGCGAGAGCATCAACCCGTTCAAGCCGATCTGGGACAGCGAGACCGGCCTGCTCAGCCTGAAGTACGAGAACTACTGGACCATCTTCCGCGACGAAGGCGGTGCCTTGTTCAAGACCATCTACATCGAGGCCTACCTGCGCTCGATCTGGTATGCGCTGTGGACGGCCTTGCTGTGCCTGCTGTTCGGTTACCCGTTCGCCTACTTCATCGCCCGCTCGCCGGCCAGCGTGCGGCCTGCCCTGCTGATGATGGTGATGCTGCCGTTCTGGACTTCTTTCCTGCTGCGTGTCTACGCGTGGAAAGGTATCCTGGCCGACCAGGGCGTGCTCAACCAGTTGCTCATGGCCGTGGGCATCACGCAAGAGCCCATCCTCATGCTCTACACCAACGTCTCCATGCTGGTGGGCATGACCTATGTGTACCTGCCCTTCATGATCTTGCCGCTCTACGCGACGCTGGTGAAGATGGACTTTCGTCTGCTGGAGGCCGCCTACGACCTGGGCACCACGCCCTTCAAGGCCTTCTGGTTGATCACGGTGCCGCTGTCCAAGGCCGGGATCGTGGCCGGCTTCATGCTGGTGTTCATCCCCTCGGTGGGCGAGTTTGTGATTCCATCGCTGCTCGGTGGACCGGAGAACATCATGATCGGCCGTGTGGTCTGGGACGAGATGTTCACCAGCAACAACTGGCCGCGCGCCACCGCGCTGGCGGTGGTGATGATCGCACTGATCGTTGTGCCGCTCGCGATCTACTACCACTACACCGGCGAAGCCGCTGAACCCCGCAAGTGAGGCCGAGCATGAAACCTTTCCTCGAAAAACACTTCGGCAAGTTCTGGCTGACACTGGTCTACCTGTTCCTGTACCTGCCGCTGCTTTTCATGATCGTGTTCAGCTTCAACAGCACACGGCAGGACGCCAACTTCACCGGCTTCTCTTTGCGCTGGTACGAGGCGCTCACGCGCGACACCAAGATCGTCGAGGGCTTCTGGCTCTCGCTCAAGATCGCTGCCGTCACCGGCGTGCTCTCGGCCGTACTCGGCACCTTTGCCGCCTTTGTGCTGGTGCGCTACCGCCGGTTTCTCGGCCGCACCATCTTCAGCGGCATGGTCAACGCTCCGCTGGTGATGCCCGAGGTGGTGATCGGCCTGTCGTTGCTGCTGCTCATGGTGGGCGCGCAGAACGCGTTTGGCTGGCCCGAGCGCGGCATGCTCACCATCATCCTGGGCCACACGCTGCTGGGCATGGCCTACGGCATGGTGGTGATCCAGAGCCGGCTGATGGAGATGGACCGCGCCATCGAAGAAGCCGCCATGGACCTGGGCGCCAAGCCGCTGCAGGTGTTCTTTCTGGTCACGCTGCCCAACATCTTCCAGGGCATCCTGGCCGCCTTTCTGCTGGCCTTCACGCTCTCGTTCGACGACGTCGTGATTTCCGAATTTCTCTCCGGCCCGGGTGTGAACACGCTGCCGCAGGTGATCTTTGGCTACGCGCGGCGCGGCATCAACCCCACCATCTACGCGGCGGCCACGCTGCTGATCGTGACGGTGACGATCGTGATCGTCAGCTACGCGGTGTGGGTGGCGAGGTCGACCCGCAAGCGGGAGCGGGAAGTGGCGGCCGCGCTCCGGTCCTGAGGGCCACTGGATCGCTGGCCACTCGGCAAAGTGGCTTTGCGACGGTGAGGGTTTCGGGCGTAGCATGAGGCCAATTCGTCCTCTGCAACCTCCTCGAGACTCCCATGACCGACCTGAGCTTCGACGGCCGCGCTTTCATCAACGGCGAGCGCATCGCCGCACGCGACGGCCAGACCTTTGACTGCATTTCGCCGGTGGACGGCCGCCTGCTGACCGCGGTGGCGCGTTGCGGCGAAGCCGACATCGACGCCGCCGTGGCGGCCGCCCGCGCCGCGTTTGAAGACCGCCGCTGGAGCGGCATGGCGCCGGCGCAGCGCAAGCGCATCATGATCAAGTTCGCCGAGCAGCTGAGCGCCCACGCCGACGAGCTGGCGCTCACCGAGACGCTGGACATGGGCAAGCCCATCAAGTACGCCAAGGGCGTGGACGTGAACAGCGCGGCCAACTGCATCCGCTGGTACGGCGAGGCGGTGGACAAGGTGTACGACGAGATCGCGCCCACGGGCCGCAACGCGCTGGCCCTCATCACGCGCGAGCCGGTGGGGGTGGTGGGCGTGATCGTGCCCTGGAACTACCCCATGATCATGGCAGCCTGGAAGATCGCGCCCGCATTGGCCGCTGGCAACTCGGTGGTGTTGAAGCCCTCCGAGAAAAGCCCGCTCTCCGCACTGCGCCTGGCCGAGCTGGCCCTGGCCGCCGGCATCCCGCCCGGCGTGTTCAACGTGGTGCCGGGCTACGGCCCCGAGGCCGGCAGCCCGCTGGCGCTGCACATGGACGTGGACTGCATTGCGTTCACCGGCAGCACGCGCGTGGGCAAGCAGATCCATGTGATGGCCGGGCAGAGCAACCTCAAACGCGCCTGGACCGAGCTGGGCGGCAAGTCGCCCAACATCGTGTTCGCCGACTGCCCCGATCTGGACAAGGCGGTGGAGGCGGCGGTGGGCAGCATCTTCTTCAACCAGGGCGAGAGCTGCAACGCGCCTTCGCGCCTGTTTGTGGAGGCTTCGATCAAGGATGCTTTTCTGGAGAAGGCGCTCAAGCTGGTGCCGGGCTACCAGCCGGGCAACCCGCTGGACAAATCCACGGTGATGGGCGCCATCGTCGACAAGGTGCAGATGGACAACGTGATGCGCTACATCGGCCTGGGCAAGAGCGAGGGCGCGACGCTGATCGCCGGCGGCGATGCCGCGATGCCGGTGGCCGGTGGCAACTACGTGCTGCCCACCATCTTTGACGGCGTGACGCCGCAGATGACGATCGCGCGCGAGGAGATCTTTGGCCCGGTGCTCTCGGTGCTGTCGTTCACCGACGCGGCCGACGTGGTGCAGCAGGCCAACAACAGCGTCTACGGCCTGCAGGCGGCGGTGTGGACGCGCGACATCAACAAGGCGCACGGCGTGGCGCGTGCGCTGCGCGCGGGCACGGTGCATGTGAACCAGTACGACGAGGACGACATCACCGTGCCCTTTGGTGGCTTCAAGCAGAGCGGCGTGGGGCGCGACAAGTCGCTGCACGCGTTCGACAAGTACACCGAGACCAAGACGACGTGGATCAGGATCGACAGCCCCGTGTGACGCGAGCCCTCACCCCAACCCTCTCCCAGGGGGAGAGGGGGTAACTTCCCCTCAATGAAGGAGACACCCATGAACGCCATGAACGAACTCAAGACCGACAACACCAATGCCGCCTGGCACCAGCGCCGACTCGACGCCACTCCGCGCGGTGTGGGCGTGATGGGCGACTTCTTTATCGAGAAGGCGAAGAACGCCGAGTTCTGGGACATCGCAGGGCGTCGCTTCATCGACGTCGCCGGCGGCATCGCGGTGCTCAACACCGGCCATGTGCACCCCAAGGCGCAGGCGGCCATTGCCGCGCAGTTGCAGCGCTTCACGCACAGCTGCTACCAGGTGGTGCCCTACACCGAGTACGTGGCGCTGGCCGAGCGCATCAACGCCATCGTGCCGATCGACGGCCCGGTGAAGACCGCGTTTTTCTCCACCGGCGCAGAAGCCATCGAGAACGCGATGAAGATCGCGCGCTACAGCACCGGGCGCACCGGCGTCATTGCCTTTGGCGGCGCGTTCCATGGCCGCAGCATGTTCTCGGTGGCGCTCACCGGCAAGGTGCAGCCTTACAAGGCCGGCTTCGGTCCGTTCCCGCCCGAGATCTATCACGTGCCGTTTCCGTGCCACTGCGCTTCGCTGGACGACACGAAACACGCGATGGAGCAGCTCTTCAAGTGCGACATCGAGCCCAGCCGCGTGGCGGCCATCGTGTTCGAGCCGGTGCAGGGCGAGGGCGGGTTCAACCCCATCCAGCCGGCCGCCGTGAAGTGGTTGCGCGAGCTGTGCGACCAGCACGGCATCTTGCTCATCGCCGACGAGGTGCAGACCGGCTTTGCGCGCACCGGCAAGATGTTTGCCATGGAGCACTACGGCGTGAGCCCCGACCTCATGACCATGGCCAAGAGCATGGCTGGGGGCACCACGCTGTCGGCCGTGTCGGGCAAGGCCGCCATCATGGACGGCCCGGCCCCGGGTGGCCTGGGCGGCACCTATGCGGGCAACCCGCTGGCCATCGCTGCGTCTCACGCGGTGCTGGACGTGATGGCCGAGGAGCGTCTGCCCGAGCGTGCGCAGAAGCTCGGCGACCAGCTCATCGGGCACCTGATCGCGAAGCGCGCCGTGTACCCCAAGCGCATGGGCGATGTGCGTGGCCTGGGCGCCATGGTGGCCTGCGAGTTCGTTGACGCGAAAGGCGCACCCGACGCCGACACCACCAAGAAAGTGCAGGCGGCGGCCCTCAAGCGCGGCCTGCTGCTGCTGACCTGCGGTGTCTATGGCAACGTGATCCGTTTCCTCTTCCCCCTCACCATCGAAGACAGCGTGTTTGCCGAAGGGCTGGCCATCTTCGATGCGGCGCTGGCCGAGGTGCTGGCTTGAGCTTGGCTTTGGACGAGCGCATCGCGGCCTTGCGCGCCCAGGGCATCCACTCGGTGCTCACCACCTTCACCGACCTGCCCGGCGGCCCCAAGGGCAAGCTGGTGCCGCTCGATGGCCTGGCGGGTGCGGTGAGCAGTGGCGCCGGCTTCTCCGGCCCCAGCATCAGCGGCACCGGCCTGCCGCGCATGGGCGCGCGCAGCGAGTACATGGGCCGCGTGGTGCCCGAGAGCCTGCGGGTGCTGCCCTTCATGCCCGGCGTGGCGCACGCGGTGTGCGACGGGTTTGCCGGCGGCGAGCCGCTGGACACCTGCTCGCGCCAGGTGCTCAAGCGCCAGGTGGAACGCCTCAAGGCGCGCGGCTGGACGCTGTGGGTCGGCATCGAGCCCGAGTTCTTTCTGCTCAACCGCGATGCGCAGGGCCGCTGGCAGGTGGCCGACGCGCAAGACCGCCACGCCAAACCGTCGTACGACCTGCAGGCCATCGGCCGCAACTTTGCGTTTCTCGACGCCATGCGCCAGACGCTCACCGCACTCGGTTTCGGGCTGCAGCAGATCGACCACGAAGACGCGTCCGGCCAGTACGAGATCAATTACCAGCACGACGACGCGCTGGCCGCGGCCGACCGCTACCAGCTCTTCAAACTGGCGGCGCACGCGGTGGCCGCGCAGCATGGTGCGGTGTTCTCCACCATGCCCAAGCCGCTGGCGCATGCACCGGGCAGTGGCTTGCACTTTCACCTGAGCCTGACCGATGCACAGGGCAAGGCGGTGATGGCCGATGCCGGCGGCTCGCTCGGCCTGAGCACGACCGGCCACCAGTTCGCCGCCGGCCTGCTGCACCACGCCGACGCGTTGGCCGCCCTGTGCGCGCCCACCGTCAACAGCTACAAGCGCCTGGCGGCGAGCCGCAGCGCGTCGGGCACCACCTGGTCGCCGGTGTGGAAGGCCATGGGTGACAACAACCGCACCTGCCTCGTGCGCACGGTGGCCGGCCGCATCGAATGGCGCCTGCCCGATCCCTCGTGCAATGTGTACGCCGCCATCGCGGCCACGCTGGCGGCCGGGCTCTCGGGCATCGAGCAGGCCTTGCCGGCGGTGGCGCCCTGTGCCGACGATCTCTACGAGGTGCATGCGCGCGGCGGCGCCTTGCCCGAGCGGCTGCCGCGCGACCTGTTCGCCGCGCTCCAGGCGCTGGAACAGGACGCACCCTTGCGCGCTGCCGTAGGCGAGGCCTTCTGCAACGAATTTCTGGCGCTCAAACACGCCGAATGGGCCGCCTACAGCCAGCAGGTGAGCGACTGGGAGCTGGAGCGCTACGCCAACGCCGCCTGATCGAAGGCACGCCCGCGCTCACTCCATTTGGGGGCGCACCCTGCGCTTTGGCAAGGCCCGTTCCGCGGGTGCTCTGGCTTTCTGGATAATCCGGCAGCTTGAACACCCCTGCCGCCACCGCCGCCCCCACCGCGTCTGCCAAGACCTGGACCAAGACCGCCGACCGGCCGCTGCGCAGCTGGCGCAAGTCCGCCAGCATCTGGGTGTTTGCGCATTTCGTGGGCGTGCCCGTGCCATGGCACGCGGTGCGCCAGACCGATGGCGCCGAGCTGCTGGCCTTCGAGCACCAGCGCCTGCTGACCCTGGGTGCTGCCGGTGAACGGGTGCCCACGGTGCTCGCCTTCGACGGGTTTTCGCTCACCACCAGCGACATCGGCGACACGCTGGACCACGTGTTGCACCGCTCGCCCGAGGGCGAACGTCTGGCGCTGATGTGCGCCGCCAGCGCCGACCTGGCCGCTTTCCATGCGCGTGGCCACTGGCACGGCGGCGCGCAAACCCGCAACCTCACCTGGGACGGCGAGCACTTTGCCCGGCTGGACTTCGAAGAACGCCTGCAGCCCGGCATGGCGCTGACCACGGTGCAGGTGTACGACGCGCTGCAGCTGCTGCTGTCATTGGCGCGCTACCTGCAGCCGCTGGGGCCCGAGGCGGTGCGTGCGGTGCTGCAGGCCTACGCCGATGCCGGCACCGGTGGTCCGGCGTTGCGCGATTTCATTGCGCACCTGCTGCCGCGCCTGGGCCGTGTCTCCAGGCTGGCGGCGTGGTCGAAGCGGCTGGACGGCTCGCGCGAACTCATGCGCCTGCGCACCGTGCTGGAAGGCATGACGGCGTTTGTGGCGCGGTCATAGGGTTTGGCCCGGCCGCAGGGATGCTGTGGTCCCCGTCCTACAGAGACTCGGTGCGCTGGCCCACACGCACTTTGAAGCGGCCGACCTAAGATGCATTTCCCACTTACAAGGAACCGCATCATGAACACCATCATCTACATCGTCGGCCTGATCGTCGTCATCGGCTTTGTCCTCAGCTTCTTCGGCCTGCGCTGAAGCGATCGCCTCGCGGGCCCGCTCAGGTCTTGTAGCCGGCGTCCAGTTTCTCCACCTTGCGCAGCAAGGCCGGCCAGGCCAGTTGCGAACCCAGCCCGGCCGTGGCCACGCGCATCACGTCGGCCATGCCGGCCAGGATGGCGGGGTCGACCTGCGTGAGTTCGGTGCCGCCGGCCAGCGCATCGATCTGGATGCGGCAGGTGTTCTCCAGCGTGTACATGGCCAGGAAGGCGTCGGGGATGGTCTTGCCCACGGTCAGCAGGCCGTGGTTGCGCAGCACGAGGTGGTTGGCTTTGCCCAGATCGGCCTGCAGGCGCACCTTTTCCGCGTCCCGCAGGGCGACACCTTCGTAGGCGTGGTACGCCAGCGAGGCGAGCACAAAGGTGCTTTGCTGGCTGATGGGCAGGATGCCGGCCTTCTGCGCGCTCACCGCCACGCCCGCGCGCGAGTGGGTGTGCATCACGCAGCCGGCCTCGGGCCGCGCTTCGTGCACGGCGCTGTGGATCACAAAGCCCGCCGGGTTCACCGGGAAGGGTGAGTCCAGCAACTTGTTGCACGCCATGTCGACCTTGACCAGGCTGCTCGCCGTGATCTCGTCGAACATGAGGCCGTAGGGGTTGATGAGGAACTGGTGTTCACCACCGGTGACCGAGTCGGGCAACTTGGCGCTGATGTGGGTGAAGACCAGATCGCTCCAACCGTAGGCGGCCACCAGCCGGTAACAGGCAGCGAGGTCGCAGCGCAGTGCCCATTCTTCGGCGCTGACCACTTCTTTGAGGGACGGGATGTGCATGGTGTGTCTCCTGGCGCGCCTCGGACGGGCGCGGCCTTGCACTGTATGCCGCCGGGGCGCGCCTGTCCTGTCCCAGCGAGGACACGCGCGCCCGGGGGCTCACTTCTTCATGGCGCAGGTGTTGAAGCCGAACATGGCGTAGGGCGGGCACCAGCCCACCAGACCGGTGAGCAGGGGCACGACACCGATGTAGCCCCACAGGCCCACCGTGCCGGTGGCGGCGGCCGCGATGAGGGCCAGGCCGATGGTGATGCGAAGGGCGCGGTCGATGCCGCCGACGTTTTTGGTCATGGTGTTGCTCCGGTGAATGAAGCCGCCCCGGGCTGGGGTGGCCTGACGTCATTGAACCTGCGCGTGTGCGCCGGGTATGTGACCTCGGTCACACAGGCCGGCGGCGCTCAGCGGGGCTGCAGTGACGCCAGCGATCGCAGGGCGGCGCTGTCGCGCACGGTGATGCACTCGCGCGAGAGCTCCACCCAGCCGTCGCGCTCGAACCGGTGCAGCAGCCGGGTGACGATCTCGCGCACCGTGCCCAGTTCGTCGGCCAGCGCCTGGTGGGTGGCGTGAACCTGCGTGCCATGGCCCAGCAGGGCGGCGGCCAGGCGGCTGTCCAGGCGCTGGAAGGCAACAGCTTCGATCAGCCCGGTGAGGTCTGCCAGGCGTGCGGCGAAAAGGCCCAGCACGAAGTCGCGGAAGGCGGTGTGGGCGAGTGCTGCGCGAAAGGCTGCGGGCGATAGCAGCGCCAGACGCGTGGGTTTCACCGTCACGCCGTGCGCGCTCAGTGGCTGGTCCACAAACAGGCACGACGAAGACACCAGGCACATCTCGCCCGGCACCACCCGGTAGAGCTCGAGTTCGCGCCCGCTGCTGGCCGAGCGGGAGACCCGCACCTCGCCGCTGAGCAGCAGCGGGAAGCCGCCACAGGGCTCGTGTTCGCGGAACAGGGTGGTGCCGGTGGGCACGTCCATCACAGCCAGGGCATCGGGCGCCGACACGGCTTCCCCAAGGGCGGGATAGAGCTGGGCGAGGGTTTGCCAGTCGGTGGTGTTCATGGCGTGTGGGGTTGGGTGGCGCGCTCCAGCCGGGTGAGCCAGGCCATGGCGTGTTCGCGGGTCTCGCCGCACATCTCGGCGCCGGGTGCGAGCGAGCTGCACACCGCTGGCCGCTCGGGCAGGCCAAACAGGCGGCAGCGCAGCTCGGCGTCAAGCTGCGGACAAGCCATGCCGGCCGGCTTGCCCAGTGGCAGGCCCGGTAAGGGGCTGCTGATGGAAGGAGCGGTGCAGCAGGCGGCGCAGCCTGGGCGGCAGGCGGTGGTGGGAGCGCGGGATGCGGCCGAGGTCATGCCCGCGATTGTCGGCCTTGTCCGGGAGCCGGGGCTACACTGAGTCCGCCCATGCCGCTTGTGACCGTCTCTGCCCCCGACACGCTGATCTCACGGCTCAGCCAGTGGCGTCTGTGGGTGTACGCAGCGCTGGCGCTTCTGCTGGGCGCGCTGGTGGTGCAAGCCTCGCACAAGGTGATGACCGAGCTCAGCTACGGCCAGATCGTGGCCGAGATGAGGGACACCCCGCTGCCGGTCTTGCTGCTGTCGGTGTTGGCCACGGCGGTGAGCTACCTGGCGCTCACGTTTTACGACCGTTCCGCGCTCGCCTACGCCGGCGCGCGCTTGCCCTATCCCGTGGTCGGCAAGACCGCCTTCATCGCGTACGCCTTGTCCAACACCATCGGCCTGGGCGTGCTCACCGGCGGCGCCGTGCGGCTGCGCCTGTACGGCGCCGCCGGGCTTGAGGCGGGGCTGATTTCGCGCGCGATTGTCTTCAACGCCGCCGGCTTCACGGTGGGCATTGCGGTGGTGGGCGCCGCGGGCCTGGTGTGGGGTTCGAACACCGTTCAGACCATGCTGGGTGTGCCGGCCGAGGTGCTCAAGTTCGCCGGCGTGGCGGTGATGGTGGCCGCGGGGGTGTTTCTGGGCGTGTGCATGCGTGGGGGTGAGCAGACGGTTCTGGGTGGCGTGGTGTTGCGCCTGCCCAGTGCGTCCATCGCCGCACAGCAGTTGGCCGTGTCGGCGGTGGACGTGGTGGCTGCCGCTGCGGCGCTGTGGGTCTTGTTGCCGGCCGATGCGGTGGCGTTCCCCGCCTTCGTGGGGTTTTTTGCGCTGGCCATTGCGCTGGGGGTGATCAGCCATGTGCCGGGCGGGCTGGGGGTGTTTGAGGCGGTGATGCTGCTGGCGCTGGGCCAGCGCGTGCCCGCCGAGCAGCTGGCGGGCGCCTTGGTGCTGTTCCGCGTGGTCTACCACCTGCTGCCGCTGGCGCTGGCCGTGGCCTGGCTGGCGGCCACCGAATGGCGCCGGGGCGCGGCCACGCCGGTGGTCAAGGCGGCCACCAGCCTGTCGCCGTTGCTGTTGTCGGCTTTCACCTGGGTGGTGGGGGTGGCGCTGCTGGTGTCGGGTGTGACGCCGGCCACGCAGGACGCGACCGACCTGCTCACGCAGTACATGCCGCTGCCGGTGGTGGAGGCCGCGCACTTTCTGGGCAGCATCGTCGGCCTGGCGCTTCTGTTTGTGGCGCGCGGCATGTTCCTGCGGCTTGATGCCTCGTGGTGGGCCGGTCTGGTGCTCGTGCTGCTGAGCCTGGTGCTGTGCCTGCCCAAGGGCATTGCGGTCTCCGAGGCGGTTCTGCTGGTGGTGCTGGGCGCCTCGCTGGCGCTCTCGCGGCGGCACTTCAACCGCAAGGCCGCGCTGTTTTCGCAGGCCTTCACATGGGGCTGGCTGGCGGCGGTGGCCGCGGTGCTGGCGGCGCTCACGGCGCTGCTGTTTTTTGTGTACCGCGACGTGGAATACGTCAACCAGGTCTGGTGGCAGTTCGAGTTCGACGGCTATGCGCCGCGCTCGCTGCGGGCCATGGTGGCGGTGGCCCTGATCACGCTGGTGGTGGCGCTGAGCCAGCTGCTGCGCCGTCCGCGCACGGCGCTGGTGAAGCCCGACCCGGGTGCGCTGGACCAGGCCGCGCGCATCGTGCGCACGCAAGGCTCGGCGGGTGCCGGGCTGGTGATGATGGGCGACAAGAGCCTGATGGTGTCGGACTCGCAGCGGGCTTTCATCATGTTCGGGCGGCGCGGGCGCTCCTGGGTGGCGCTGTACGACCCGGTGGGCCCGGCGTCCGAGTGGACCGAGCTGGTCTGGCGCTTCGTGGAGCAGGCGCGTGAGGCTGGTGGGCGTGCCGCTTTTTACCAGGTGCGCCCGGAAGGTCTGCCGGTGTACCTGGACGCCGGCCTGCGCGTGTACAAGCTCGGTGAATGTGCGCTGGTGGACTTGCCCGGCTTCAGCCTGGAAGGCAAGCGCCGCGCCAACCTGCGCCACGGTGTGGCGCGTGCGCAGCGCGAGGAACTGAGCTTCGAGGTGCTGGCGCCCGGCCAGACCGAAGGCCTGTTCGGTGAGCTGCAGGCCATTTCTGATGCCTGGCTGAGCGACCACAACACAGCGGAGAAGTCGTTTTCGCTCGGCGCCTTCCACCGCGACTACGTGTTGCGTCAGCCGATCGCGGTGGTGCGCCAGGGCGATCGGCTGGTGGCCTTCGCCACCTTGTTGTGCACCGACCAGAAACACGAGGCCAGCGTGGATCTCATGCGGCAGTTGCCCGATGCGCCGCGCAGCTCGATGGATTTCCTGTTCGCACAAACGCTGCTGCACTTCAAGGCCCAGGGCTACCAGCGCTTCAATCTGGGCATGGTGCCGCTCTCAGGCATGGCGCAGCACCCGCTGGCACCCAACTGGCACCGGCTGGGGCGGCTGCTGTTCAACCACGGTGAAAACTTCTACAACTTCCAGGGATTGCGGGGTTTCAAGGAAAAATTCGATCCCACCTGGGAGCCCCGCTACCTCGCCTGCCCGGGCGGCTTTGCGCCTTTTTTCATCCTGGCGGATGTCGCCGCCCTCATTGCCGGCGGCCTGCGCCGCGTGATCGCCAAATGAAATCCATCGTCACCACCTGGTTGACCGTTGCGCTGGCCTTCGGCGTCCCTGTTGCGGCCCACGCGCAGGAAAAAATCTCCCACGGCAGTTTCAAGGAGGTTTCGCTGTACCGGCCCAAGGGCGAGGCCAATTCGTTTGTGCTGTTTCTCTCGGGCGAAGCCGGCTGGACACCCGCGCTGGCCGGGCAGGCCCAGGCGCTGGCCGACCAAGGCGCTGCGGTGGCGGGCATCAACACCCCGCAGGTGCTGGCGCAGATGGTCCGCGACAGCGGCGACTGCCTGCTGCCCGACGGCGATCTGGAAAACCTCTCGCATTTTCTGCAGGGGTATGCCCGTCTGCCCGCGTATTTCCCCCCGCTGCTGGTGGGCCCGGGGCTGGGCGGCACCCTGGGTTACGCCATGCTCGCGCAGGCGCCGGCAGACACGTTTGGCGGCGCCATTTCCATGGGCTTTTGCCCGGAACTGGCGCTGAAGAAGCCGCTGTGCCGGGGCGAAGGTGTGCACTTCACCAAGCGCCCCGGCGGTGCCGGCCTGGCGCTTTTGCCCACGCCCAAACTGAGCGCACCGTGGGTGGTGTTGCAAGGCAGCGAAGATAAGGTGTGCAGCCCTGCCAGCGTGCAGAAGTTCGTGGCCCAGGTGGCTGGCGCGCAGCGGGTGCTGGTGCCCGGGGCCGACCACGCCGGCGCGCTGGGTGCCGCAGCCTTGCCCGCGCTGCTGGCTGCGCACCAGAAGCTCACCAAGGACACGGGTCCTCTGCCACTCGCGCCGGACAGCGGCGTGGCCGACCTGCCGCTGGTGCTCGTGCCCAGCGCCGTGCCCTCGGACACGCTGGCCGTTCTGCTGTCGGGCGATGGTGGCTGGGCGGGCATCGACAAGCAACTGGCGGCCAAGCTCTCGGCCGCCGGTGTGTCGGTGGTGGGTCTGGATTCATTGCGCTATTTCTGGTCGGCCCGCACGCCCGAGGGCCTGGCGCAGGACCTCGACCGCGTGATGCGCAGCTTTGCCGTGCAGTGGAAGAAGACGCGCGTGTTGCTGATTGGCTACTCGCAGGGTGCCGATGTGCTGCCGTTTGCGGTCAACCGCCTGCCCGCCACGTCCAGCGCCCTGCTGGCGCACACGGTGCTCATTGGCCCGGGTGAAAAGGCGTCGTTCGAATTCCGCCTGAGCAACTGGATGACCAAAAACACCGCCGGCCTGCCGCTGATGCCTGAGCTTCAGAAAATGGTGGCCGCCAAAACCTTGTGCATTTATGGCACCGACGACCGCGACACCCTGTGTCCACACGTGGCTGCCGAATTCGCGACCCCGGTGCCCATGGCCGGTGGCCACCATTTCGACGGCATCTACCAGAAGCTGACCGATCAGATCCTGCAGCGCACCAAGGCGCCCTGAGCGGCAGGGCTCAGCCCGCGAAGCGCTGGCCGGCCCACAGCACCTGGTCGACCACGCCGTGCACCGCGTTGCGCGCCGGCTCGGCAACGAGTTCGCCGTCGGCGTTGAAAGCCTCACCCGCCTTGCCCAGTGCAAACTGCTTCGGTGCCACCCAGCACTGCAAATTCAATAGCAGTGGGGTGAGGTGGGACAAGCTTCTCAGGCCACCCAAGGCGCCGGGCGAAGCGCTCAGCAAACCCACCACCTTGCCCGCAAACGGCTTGGTGCCGCTGGACCAGAGCGGGTCGCCCTTGATGGGGCTGGAGACCCAGTCGATGGTGTTTTTGAGCAAGCCGGTGTAGCTGCCGTTGTATTCGGGCGAGGCAATGATCCAGGCCGGGTGGGCGTGGAACAGCTCCTTGAGCTTCACGGCCGCGGCGGGCGTGCCGCGTGCTTCGAGGTCGGCGTTGTAGAGCGGCAGGTCGAAGTCGGCCAGTTCGATGTGGGTGACCTGGGCGCCTTGGGCTGCGGCGTGCCGGGCGGCGGCGGCGGCCAGTTGGCGGTTGAAGGACTGGGCGCGGGTGCTGCCGGCGAAAACGAGGAGGGAGGGGAGTGTGCTCATGCCGCCATTGTCGCGGCCTTCGCTCAGAACGAGCTGTCGAAGAAGCCGCTGTCTTCAAACCCGGGGGGAGAGGCTGGTGGTGCGGCTTGAGCGGGCGGGCAGCGGCGGCTGGCGATGCCCCAGGCCACCTGGAACCGCTCCATCACCAGGTCGCGGCCGATGGTGACGGTGGTCTGGCGGAAGTTGTAGCCCACACCCACGTCCAGGCCGATGCGTCGGCCCTCGCCGGGGAAGAAGCTCACGCCGGCGGCCACCACGGGGCGGTTGCGCCGGTCGGTCGACAGGATCTTGAAAGTGACGCCGGTGTCGCCGCCGAAGTTGTGGCTGATGCCGAACATGAAGCCGGCGGCTTGTGCGTTGAAACAGGCCAGCGCGGTGGTGCTGGCCACGAGCCAAGGGATTTTCATGGGGCTTGTTTCCTGTGGTGGGCCCGGGATTGGGCTGCCATGCAGGTTAGAAATTCGGGCGCGGCGGCGCCATCCGGCCAGCGCCGTGGGCGGTGCGCGCGGGGTGGGGCAGAAAACGCCCAACGGTGGGACAATCGCGGGTTGCCCGGGGCGCCGGGCAGACAGCCCCCCACAAGCGACCACCACCATGTTGTATCCCCAGGAATTTGACGTCATCGTCGTCGGCGGCGGCCACGCCGGCACCGAGGCCGCGCTGGCGGCCGCCCGCATGGGGCAGAGAACCCTGCTGCTGACCCACAACATCGAGACCCTGGGCCAGATGAGCTGCAACCCCAGCATTGGCGGTATCGGCAAGGGCCACCTGGTGAAAGAGGTGGACGCCATGGGCGGCGCCATGGCGCTGGCCACCGACGAGGGCGGCATCCAGTTCCGCATCTTGAACAGCTCCAAAGGCCCGGCCGTGCGCGCCACCCGTGCCCAGGCCGACCGCGTGCTCTACAAGGCGGCCATCCGCCGCATGCTGGAGAACCAGCCCAACCTCTGGTTGTTCCAGCAGGCGGTGGACGACCTCATGGTGGAAGGTGACCGCGTGGTGGGCGCGGTGACGCAGGTGGGCATCCGCTTCCGCAGCCGCACCGTGGTGCTGACCGCCGGCACCTTTCTGGACGGCAAGATCCACGTGGGCCTGAACAATTACGCGGCCGGCCGCGCCGGAGACCCGCCGGCCGTGTCGCTCTCGGCCCGGCTGAAAGAACTGCAGCTGCCGCAGGGCCGCCTGAAAACCGGTACGCCGCCGCGCCTGGATGGGCGCAGCATCGATTATTCAAAGTGCACCGAACAACCCGGCGACGGCGTGCCCGGCGGCATGAACGCCGACCAGCCGGTGCCGGTGTTCAGCTTCATGGGCAACGCGGCCATGCACCCGCAGCAGGTGCCGTGCTGGATCACGCACACCAATGAGCGCACGCACGAGATCATCCGCAGCGGCTTTGACCGCAGCCCCATGTTCACCGGCAAGATTGAAGGCGTGGGCCCGCGCTATTGCCCGAGCGTGGAAGACAAGATCAACCGCTTCGCCGACAAGGACAGCCACCAGATTTTTCTGGAGCCCGAGGGCCTGACCACGCACGAGGTCTACCCCAACGGCATCTCCACCAGCCTGCCGTTCGACATCCAGTACGAACTGGTGCGCAGCATGAAGGGGCTGGAGAACGCGCACATCCTGCGGCCCGGCTACGCCATCGAATACGACTATTTCGACCCGCGCTCGCTCAAGAGCAGTTTCGAGACCAAACAGATCCAGGGCCTGTTTTTTGCGGGCCAGATCAATGGCACCACCGGTTACGAAGAGGCTGCAGCGCAGGGCATGTTCGCCGGCATCAACGCCGCGCTCCAGTGCCGCGGCGAGGGCGCCTGGCTGCCGGGGCGAGATGAAGCGTACTTGGGCGTGCTGGTCGACGACCTGATCACCCAGGGCGTGACCGAGCCCTACCGCATGTTCACCAGCCGGGCCGAGTTCCGCCTGCAGCTGCGCGAGGACAACGCCGACATGCGCCTGACCGAAGCCGATCGCCGCATGGGGCTGGTGGGCGACGCGCAGTGGGACGCCTTTTGCCACAAGCGCGATGCGGTTTCACGTGAAACAGAACGCCTCAAGGCCACCTGGGTCAATCCGCGCAACCTGCCGGCGGCCGAGTCGGAGCGGGTGCTGGGCAAGGCGATCGAGCACGAGCACAACCTGTTCGATCTGTTGCGTCGGCCGGGCGTGGCCTATCCGGATCTGGTGGGGCTCGATGGCGGCAAATACGTGGGGCCTGACGTTTCACGTGAAACACTGGGCGACCTGCTGGAGCCGGTGGTGGAGCAGGTGGAGATCGCGGCCAAGTACTCGGGCTACATCGATCGGCAGAAAAACGAGGTGGAGCGGTCCGCGCACTACGAGGGCCTGAAGCTGCCGACCGACCTGGATTATTTGCAGGTGACGGCGCTGTCTTTTGAAGCCCGGCAAAAGCTGGCCAAGCACCGGCCCGAAACCCTCGGGCAGGCCTCGCGCATTTCAGGCATCACGCCGGCGAGCATCTCGCTGTTGTTGATTCACCTGAAGAAGGGTGGCTTCAAGGGCTTCGCCACCTTGCCGGCGGCGGCCGACGCCCAAGCATGAGCGATCTGAGAACCACGCTGCAGGCCGGTCTGCAGTCGCTCCAGCTCGCGCTCGACGCGCGTCAGATCGACCTGTTGCTCGACTACCTGGGCTTGCTCCAGAAATGGAACAAGGTCTACAACCTCACGGCCGTGCGCGACCCCGCCGAGATGATGACCCACCACCTGCTCGACAGTTTGGCGGCCATCAAGCCCCTGCTCCAACAGATTGGCGATCGCCCGGTGAAGCTGCTCGACGTGGGCTCCGGCGGCGGTTTGCCCGGCGTGGTGATGGCCATCGCCTGCCCGCAGATCGACGTGACCTGTGTGGACACGGTGGCCAAGAAGGCGGCGTTCATCCAGCAGGCCGCCGCCACGCTCAAGCTGCCCAATCTGCGCGGACTGCACGCGCGGGTGGAAAGCCTCAGCGCCTTGTCGGGGCAGGGGTTTGACGTGGTGTGCTCGCGCGCCTTTGCCTCGCTGGTGGATTTCACCCACTGGTCGCAAGCGGCCTTGAATCCCGGTGGCGTGTGGATGGCCATGAAGGGCAAGCACCCCGTTGACGAGTTGGCCACCCTGGCGGCCGAGGCGCCCGCAGTGGACGTGTTTCACGTGGAACAACTCCAGGTGCCCGGGCTGGAGGGCGAGCGCTGCATCGTCTGGATGCGCCCCGGCGCCCCGGCTGTTGCCTGAGCATCACAGCCCGCGCTCGCCGGGCTGAATGAGGGCGGGGCGCCAAAACCCTTCACGTAAACTCGACCCTCCACTTCCCGGGGGTTCTCCATGTTCGGCATCGCAGACTACGGCGCTTTTGTCGCCGCCATCGTCGTGTTTCTGCTCATTCCGGGGCCAGGCAATCTGGCGTTGGTCACTTCCACCGGCAAAGGCGGCATGCGCGGCGGGCTGGCTGCCACGCTGGGGCTGATCGCCGGTGATCAGGTGCTGATGTGGCTGGCGGTGGCCGGTGTGGCGGCCTTGCTCGCGGCCTACCCGGCGGCGTTCAGTGCGGTGCAGTGGCTTGGCGCCGCGTACCTCGCCTGGCTGGGGTTCAAGATGTTGGTGGCCAAACCGGGTGATGCACCCATTCTCAACATCCGCCCGCGCCAGTATTTCCAGCAGGCCCTGGTCATCACCCTGCTGAACCCCAAGGCCATCGTGTTCTACATGGCGTTCTTCCCGCTTTTCGTGGACCCTGCCCGCCACAAGGGTCTGGTGACTTTTGGCGCCATGGCCGCCACCATCGCGGTGCTCACCTTCGCTTACGGCTTGGCGGTCACGCTGCTGACCCACTTTCTTGCCGAGCGCATGCGCGCCAATCCGGCCATCGGCCGTGCGCTGGAAAAGATCGCTGGCATCTTCCTCATCGGTTTCGGCATCAAGCTGGCCATCTCCAAATAAGAAGAACCCATGGCCAAGATTTTCTGCATCGCGAACCAGAAGGGCGGGGTGGGCAAGACCACCACCACGGTGAACCTGGCCGCGGGCCTGGCCGAGGTGGGCCAGCGCGTGCTGATGGTCGACCTCGACCCGCAGGGCAACGCCACCATGGGTTCGGGCGTGGACAAGCGTCAGATGGCGCTGTCGGTGTACGACGTGTTGCTGGAGTCTGCCTCAGTGGCTGAAGCCGCGGTGTATTCGGAGAAGTGCGGCTACCACGTGCTGGGTGCCAACCGCGAACTCGCCGGCGCCGAGGTGGAGCTGGTGGAGGTGGAGCGGCGTGAAAAGCGCCTGAAAACCTCGTTGGCCGAGGTGGCGGACGCCTACGACTTCGTGCTGATCGACTGCCCGCCCAGCTTGAGCATGCTCACCCTCAACGGCCTGTGCGCCGCGCACGGCGTGATCGTGCCCATGCAGTGCGAGTATTTCGCGCTCGAAGGCCTGACCGATCTGGTCAACACCATCAAGCAGGTGCACGCCAACCTTAACAAAGACCTCGCCATCATTGGCCTGCTGCGCGTCATGTTCGACCCGCGCATCACCCTGCAGCAGCAGGTGAGCGACCAGCTCAAGGCCCATTTCGGCGACAAGGTGTTCGACACCGTGATCCCGCGCAACGTGCGCCTGGCCGAGGCTCCCAGCTACGGATTGCCCGGCGTGGTGTTCGACCCTTCCGCGCGTGGCAGCCAGGCGTTTGTGGCCTTCGCCCAGGAAATGGTCGATCGCATTGGAAAGCTCTGAAGCGAGGATGTTTCACGTGAAACCTGAGAACGTCCTCGTCCTCCCCGGCTGGCAGAACAGCGGTCCTGAGCACTGGCAAAGCCGCTGGGAAGCCCAACACGGCTACCGCCGTGTGGACCAGCACGACTGGATGCGGCCCAAGCGTGGCGACTGGATCGCCCGGCTGGAAGAAGTCTTGCTGATGACCTGCGACGAACCGGCCGTGCTGGTGGCCCACAGCCTGGGCTGCCTTCACACCGCAGCCTGGGCGTCGCACTCGCAGAACACCGGTCGCGTGAAAGCCGCGCTGCTAGTGGCCCCGGGTGACGCCGAGCGGGACGAGATGCGCCCGCTGCTGCCCAGTTGGTCACCGATCGCCATGCAGCGCCTGCCATTCCCCAGCGTGCTGATCGGCAGCCGCAACGACCCGTATTGCAGCTTCGAGCGGGCTCAAGCCTTCGCAGCCGCCTGGGGATCGCGCTTCGTCGACCTGGGCGAGGCTGGCCACATCAACGCGGAGTCCGGCCTGGGCGATTGGCCGGTCGGTCACGCGGTGCTCGCCGAACTCCTGAACCTTTGACTTTCGAAAGACGACCCATGGTCACCAAAAAACCCAAGGGCCTCGGCCGTGGACTCGAAGCCCTGCTGGGCCCCAAAGTGGTGGACAGCGCGCCGGCCGACGCGGACAGCCTGCCGTCGAACCTGCCGCTCGCCGAGTTGGTGGCCGGCCAATACCAGCCCCGCACCCACATGGACGAGGGCGCGTTGTACGAGCTGGCCGAGAGCATCAAGGCCCAGGGCGTGATGCAGCCCATCCTGGTGCGCCAGCTCACCGGTGGTCCGAACGCCGGCAAGTACGAGATCATCGCCGGCGAGCGGCGCTTCCGCGCTTCGAAGCTGGCCGGGCTGGAGAGCGTGCCGGTGCTGGTGCGCGACGTGCCCGACGAATCGGCCGCCGCCATGGCGCTGATCGAGAACATGCAGCGCGAGGACCTCAATCCGCTGGAAGAAGCCCATGGCCTGCAACGGCTGGTGAAAGAGTTTGGGCTCACTCACGAACAAGCGGCACAGGCCGTGGGCCGCTCGCGCAGCGCCGCCAGCAACCTGCTGCGCCTGCTGCAACTGGCCGAGCCGGTGCAGACCATGCTCATGGCCGGCGACCTGGACATGGGCCATGCGCGCGCCTTGCTGGCGCTGGACAAGGCCAACCAGATCACCGCGGGCAACCAGATTGCCGCCAAAAAGATGTCGGTGCGCGAGGCGGAAAGCCTGGTCAAGAAGCTGGGTGCCGAGTTCGCGCTGTCACCGCAAAAGCTCAAGAAAGACAAGTCGCGCGACATCCGCCGCGTGGAAGAAGAGCTGGCCGACCTGTTGATGGCCGAGGTCGAGGTGCGGGTGAAGAAGCGCCTCAAGCGCCACGGGCGCATCGAGGAAATGGGCGAGATCGCGATCCAGTTCGGCTCTCTCGACGCCCTCAATGGCCTGATCGACAAATTGCGCGGCGGGCACTGATGGGGCAGCGGCCGCGCAAGCCGCCGCCCGACCGGCGCCTCAAGCGCCTTCTTTGATGATCGTGGTGGGGCCGTTGGTCTTCACCGACTCCATGCCGGCCTGACGCGCGGCCGCGGTCTTGTACATCTGGCTGGTGCCGATGACCTGGTGGTTGGCGGCCTTGAGATTGAAATAGAAGCGGCCGTCCGACGCATCGCTGTGCGTGTAAGCCGATCCATTCGGGCTGTTTTTCTGCACCGATGCGATGCCGTTTTCTGCCGATGCCCGCGACTCGTACGACTCGCTTCGCAGAATCACCTCGCCATTGCCCGCTTTCAAGACAAACGAGTGTTGCCCCTTGTCGTTCTTGTTCAGTTCGTACCAGCCTGCCATGTGACCTCCGTGAATGGGGATGAAAGGACTTTCATCCTAGCCACCCCAAAAGCCGTTCGGGAGCGGGTCATCCCTTGGGCTCAAGACCGGAGCTGGCTGTGCGTCACAGCGAAAAGATCTTGCCCGGATTCATGATGTTGTCCGGGTCGAGCGCGCGCTTGATGGTGCGCATCATGTCGACCGCGCCGCTGCCGGCTTCGGTGAGCAGAAAGTCCATCTTGTGCAGGCCCACGCCGTGTTCGCCGGTGCAGGTGCCCTCCAAGCTGAGCGCGCGTGCCACCAGCTTGTGATTGAGCTGCTCGGCCAGCGTGTGCTCCTCGGGCTTGTTGGGGTCGATCAAATAACCGAAGTGGAAGTTGCCGTCGCCCACATGGCCGACCAGGAAGTAGGGCAGGCCGGCCGCATCGGCCTCGCTCACCGAGTCGAGCAGGCAGTCGGCGAGTTTGCTGATGGGCACGCAGGTGTCGGTGCTGATGGCGCGGCAGCCCGGCTTGCTCTGGATGGCCGCAAAGTAGGCGTTGTGCCGCGCGGTCCACAGGCGCGTGCGCTCCTCGGGCGTGTCGGCCCATTGGAATGCCTGGCCACCGAAGTCGTTGGCAATTTCCTGCACCGTCTCGGCCTGTTCCTTCACGCTCGCAGGCGAACCGTGGAACTCCATGAGCAGCATGTTTTCTTCGCGCAGGCCGAGCTTGCTGTGCGCGTTGACCATGCGCACGGTGTTGTGGTCGATCAGCTCGCAGCGCGCAATGGGCACGCCGAGCTGGATCACCTGGATCACGGTGCGCACGGCGGCTTCGATGGACGGGAACGAGCAGGTGGCCGCCGAAATCGCTTCGGGCAGCGGATACAGCCTGAGCGTGATCTCGGTCATGACGCCCAGCGTGCCTTCGCTGCCCACCATCAGGCGGGTGAGGTCGTAGCCGGCCGATGATTTTTTGGCGCGCGTGCCGGTGCGGATGATCTCGCCTTGGGCGGTCACCACTTCGAGCGCGAGCACGTTCTCGCGCATGGTGCCGTAGCGCACGGCGTTCGTGCCGCTGGCCCGCGTAGCGCTCATGCCGCCGATGGACGCGTCCGCGCCCGGGTCGATCGGGAAGAACAAACCTTCGCTCTTCACCGCTTCGTTCACCGCCTTGCGCGTCACGCCGGGCTGCACCGTCACGGTGAGGTCCTCGGCGTTGATGGCGAGCACGCTGTTCATGCGGCTCACGTCGATGCTGATGCCACCCTGCACCGCGAGCAGGTGACCTTCAAGCGAGGAGCCCACGCCGAACGGGATCACCGGGACACGGTACTGCGCCGCCAGCTTCACCGCGTCGGCCACGTCCTGCGTGTTCTGGGCGAACACCACGGCGGCTGGGGGCGGCACCTCGTACACCGATTCGTCGCGCCCGTGCTGCTCGCGCACCACCAGGGCGGTGGAACATTGCGCGCCAAAGCGGGCCTGCAGCGCCGCCATGAACTCGGCCGACACGGCGCGCTGGTGAACTTCGGGGGCGAGGTGGCTGAGGGCGGTGGGGGCGTTCATGGGCTTGTCTCCAGGCTGTTTTGTGCAGCCGGTCAGTTTAAGCCCGCATCCCCCGGTGCGGTGTCTTGCGGGTGCCCGCTCAGCGGCGGACTTTCCCGGCTTGCAGCACGGCGGCCGGGGCGCGCGAGACCCGCGCATGGCTTGCGGCTGCTGTGGAGCTGGTGGCGCCCGTGAGGCTGGTGGCCTGGCCGGTGATGCGCGCGGCGTGAGCCGGCGGCACGCTGGCCATGCCGGCCAGGCCGAGCGTGCAGGCTGCGATCAGTTGCACACTGCGGGCTTCGAAGTCGGCGAGTCGTTGTCGGCGTTGCGTCATCGGGGTCTCCTGAGAGTGAACAGGTGGCCATTAGCACCCATGCGCGCACCGTGAGCCAGCGGTTTTGCGCCCTGTTGCCCCGCGAACCACCCGCTTGCCTCAGACACATTTCCCTGCACCCCGTTACGGCAGTGCCCGCGTTGCACAATCCAGAACCCCGTCTTCACCGCAAGGACTCCCCATGGGCAACCGCCTCACCCAGATCGCCACCCGAACCGGCGACGCCGGCACCACCGGCCTGGGCGACAACACCCGCGTCTCCAAAAACAGCCTGCGCGTGCACGCCATGGGCGATGTGGACGAACTCAACTCCCACATCGGCGTGCTGCTCTGCGAAGACATGGCGCCCGATGTGCGCACCCTGCTGGTGGAAATCCAGCACCAGCTTTTCAACTTGGGTGGCGAACTGTCCATCCCCGGCTTCGAGCTGCTCAAGCCCGAGGCCGTGATCGCCCTCGATGAAGCGCTGGCCACCCACAACGAAGCCTTGCCGCGCCTGCAGGAATTCATCTTGCCCGCTGGCTCGCGCGCCGCCAGCCAGGCCCACGTGTGCCGCACCGTGGCGCGCCGCGCCGAACGCGCCGTGGTGGCGCTGGGCAACGAAGAAGCGCTGAAAGACACGCCACGCCAGTACCTCAACCGCCTGAGCGACCTGATGTTTGTGCTGGCCCGGGTGCTCAACCGCATGAATGGCGGTGACGATGTGTACTGGAAAAGCGAACGCATGGCCCAGGGTGCGGCCGAATGAAAGCGGCGTTGATCACGGCGGCCAGCCTGGCCGTTGCGCTGCCCTTGGCCATGGCGCAAAACAAGCCCGCCCCCGCCACGCAGGCCAACGAGGTCACCCTCGTCTGCGAGGCGGTGTACCTGCCCGCCCGCACCACCTGGACCCGCACGGTCAACATCGCTTACGACAAGAAGCGCGTGCGCGCGGTGCAGATCGACGGTGTGCCGGTGTACACCTTCGCCATCCAGGAGACGGTGATCCTGACCTCGATCGACAACGAACGCATCCAGATCGACACCGCCGCCCAGACCTGGAGCAGCGACTTTCGCGGGCAGGCCACTGCGCAGGGACGCTGCGAGCGGTCCTAAAGGCGTGGCCCAGGCGCTTGCGCGAACAAGGCCTCACTGCCAGTCGGGTTGATCGCGGTTTGAGGCACCGCCTGTCGATCCGATTGCGGCCCCTCACGCCGCCGCTGCGCACCGGGGCAACCCTGATGCCGATCAAGAAGTCACGTTTTCTTTCGACTGAGGCTTGCGCCGGGGTGTCTTCGTCGGCATAGTGGGCTCAAGACATCCCCGTGGCCGTCGGGAGGTCTTGCCCCAGGCGGCTTGTCTCAACCCGGAGCATATGGAGGCTCTTCTATGAACCTGACGATCAGCGGTCACCACCTTGAGGTCACACCCGCCCTGCGCGGTTACGTCACCAGCAAACTCGAACGCATATCCCGACACTTCGACCAGGTGGTCGACATGAAGGTGCTGCTGACGGTGGACAACCTGAAGGAGAAAGACCTGCGGCAGAAGGCGGAGTGCAACATCCACGTCAAGGGGCGTGACCTGTTCGCCGAAAGCGCTCACGCCGACCTGTACGCCGCCGTGGACGAACTTGCCGACAAGCTGGACCGGCAGGTTTTGCGCTACAAGGACAAGACGCAAGACCACCACCACGACTCGGTGAAGCGTTTGATGTGACGGATGTCACGGGCCACGGCCCGTGCGGGAAAACCCGATGCTGCGCTGCAGCAGGCCGCTTGGAAAGTCAAGCGGCTTTTTTGTGCCCTCAGTCTAGCCAACAGCGCTCAACTGGTCATAATTTGCGCTCCAAGAGGGCTCACATGAACCGACTATCCGCCATATTGCCCGCTGCGCAAGTGCTCGTCAGCGTTGACGCCACCAGCAAGAAACGCGCTTTTGAAGAAGCGGGCCTGCTTTTCGAGACCCTTCACGGACTCAATCGCGCGCTCATCACCGACAGCCTGTTCGCCCGCGAGCGCCTCGGCTCTACGGGCCTGGGTCATGGCGTGGCCATTCCCCACGGCCGCATCAAAGGC
Source organism: Hydrogenophaga sp. (assembly GCA_021154985.1). Classification (GTDB taxonomy): domain Bacteria; phylum Pseudomonadota; class Gammaproteobacteria; order Burkholderiales; family Burkholderiaceae_C; genus Hydrogenophaga. The sequence continues at coordinate 46,089 of JAJNQE010000025.1, read as the reverse complement.
CTGAAACAACCACTGGCCGCTGTCTTTCAGCTGGCCAGTCCCATCGGTTTTGACGCGCCGGACGAACTGCCGGTGCAACTGATGATCTTTCTGCTGGTGCCCGAAGCGGCCACCCAGAAGCACCTGGAAATCCTCTCCGAGATCGCCGAACTGCTGAGCGACAGCGGTTTGCGTGAACAGATGAAGACGTCGATCGACGCGGTTGCACTGCACAAACAGATCACGTCCTGGCAATCGGCCCACGCCGCGGCATAAGCCAGTTTGAAACCCACCGTCGTCAGCGCCGATGTCCTCTTTGAGGACCATCGGGATGCCCTGAAGTGGCAGTGGATCGCCGGCCTCGGTGCTTCCGAGCGGCGGTTTGACGAGGTGGCCATTCGCGCCGCCCGTTCCGGCGCCGATCTGGTCGGCTACCTCAACTACATTCACCCTTACCGGGTGCAGGTGTTCGGCGAACGCGAAGTCGCCTACCTCACGAGCCCGAACGAAGAAGACAACAAGCGCCGCGTGGCGCGCATCGTCACGCTAGAGCCGCCGGTGCTGGTGGTGGCCGATGGCCAGACCGCACCCGATGCGCTCACCGCCATGTGCGAGCGGGCTCAAATCCCGATGTTCTCCACGCACGAGTCGGCGGCTTTTGTCATCGACGTGCTGCGCGCCTACCTCTCGCGCCATTTTGCCGATCGCGCTTCCATGCACGGCGTGTTCATGGACATCCTGGGCATGGGCGTCATGATCACCGGCGAATCGGGCCTGGGCAAAAGCGAACTCGGGCTCGAACTCATTTCGCGTGGTCATGGCCTGGTGGCCGACGACGCGGTGGACCTGTACCGCATCAACCAGACCAGCATCGAGGGCCGCTGTCCCGAGCTGCTGCAGAACTTGCTCGAGGTGCGCGGCATCGGCCTGCTCGACATCAAGGCCATCTTTGGCGAGACGGCGGTGCGCCGCAAGATGCGCCTGTCGCTCATCGTGCACCTGGTCCGCCGGGAAACGCTGGAGCGTGACTACGAGCGCATGCCCCACGAGCCGCTGTACCAGGACGTGCTCGGCGTGCCGGTGCGCAAGGCCGTGATTCAGGTGGTGGCGGGGCGCAACATCGCCGTGCTGGTGGAGGCCGCTGTGCGCAACACCATCCTGCAACTGCGCGGCATCGACACCTACCAGGAATTCGTTTCGCGCCACCGCGCGGCCATGTCGCGCGGGGAGTGAGCGCCTCAGGCCCTGTGTGACTGGCCCTTGTGCGGACAGTCGGTCTTGGTGCAGTTGGCGTAGAGCGAGAGCGCGTGCTCCTGCAGCACGAAGCCCCGCGTCTTGGCCACCATCTGCTGACGCTTTTCGATCTCGGCGTCAAAGAACTCTTCCACGCGACCGCAGTCCAGGCACACCAGGTGGTCGTGGTGCTGACCTTCGTTGAGCTCGTACACCGCCTTGCCCGACTCGAAGTTGCTGCGCGTGAGCAGACCGGCCTGTTCAAACTGCATCAGCACGCGGTAGACCGTGGCCAGGCCGATGTCGGAACGCTCTTCGAGCAGCACACGGAACACATCTTCGGCCGTCATGTGGCGCTGCTTGGCGTTCTGGAACACCTCCAGGATCTTCAGCCGGGGCAGCGTGGCTTTCAGTCCGGTGTTCTTGAGTTCTTCGATGTTGGTCATGGCGGTGCGCGTGGCGCGTGGAGTGGGGCGGGTGGGCTCTTTGCGGTGCCTTCAAGCCCCAAGACTACAATGAAAGCATCATATCGCCAGCGTCTGGCGCACGCTGCATTTTTGCCCCGGCAACGCCAGCGCGCGCGCCCCATTCACGGTCCGATCCCATGCTCCAACACTCACCCGATTGCGCCTCCCCGACCCCGCGTGGTCAGCGACCTTACCGCCCGGTTGCCCTGCTGTGTGCCGTGGCCTCGCTGGTTGCGCTGTCGGCGTGTTCCAGCGTCACCAGCCGCTTGCCGGGCATCTCCAGCGTCGTCACGCCGTACAAGATCGACATCCTGCAAGGCAACGTGGTCACGCGCGAGCAGGCCGCGGCCCTGCAGCCCGGCATGGGCCGCGACCAGGTGCGCGACATCCTGGGTTCGCCCTTGCTGACCAGTGTGTTCCACGCCGATCGCTGGGACTACGTGTTCACCTTTCGCCGCCAGGGCCAGGCGCCCCAGCAGCGCCGCCTGACGGCGTTCTTCAAGGCCAACGTGCTCGAAAGGTTCGAGGCCGACGAGCTGCCGAGCGAAGCCGAGTTCGTGGCCTCGCTCGACGCCGGTCGCCGCTTTGGCAAGGTGCCTCCGCTGCAGGCCACCGAGGCCCAGCTGAAAGCTTTTGACGAGCGCAACAAGACCCCCGCGCCGGTGGAGCCTGCGGCGCCTGCAGCCACCCCCGCCGCCAGCTACCCACCCCTGGAGACCCCGGGGACGGCGCGATGAGCGGCGGCGCGAATCTGCACCTTGTGTGCGTGGCGGGCGCCAGCGGCCGCATGGGCCAGATGCTGGTGGAGGCCGTGCGCAGCAGCGGCGATTGCCAGCTCAGCGGCGCGCTCGACATCGAAGGCAGCCCCATGCTGGGCCAGGACGCCGCGGGTTTTGCCGGTCAGGCCAGCGGCGTTCGCATCACCGCCGACCTCGCCCAGGGCTTGCGCGGCAGCCAGGTGCTGATCGACTTCACCCGCCCCGAGGGCACGCTGGCGCACCTGCGCGAATGTGCGAAACACGGCGTGAATGCGGTCATCGGCACCACCGGTTTCAGCGATGCGCAAAAGGCCGAAATCGCCGAGGCGGCGAAGTCCATCGCCATCGTGATGGCGCCCAACATGAGCGTGGGCGTGAACGTCACGCTCAAGCTGCTGGAGATGGCGGCCAAGGCCATGGCCACCGGCTACGACATCGAGATCATCGAGGCCCACCACCGCCACAAGGTGGATGCGCCCAGCGGCACCGCGCTGAAGATGGGTGAGGTGATCGCCGACGCGCTGGGTCGTGACCTGAAAGACTGCGCGGTCTACGCGCGCGAAGCCGTCACCGGCGAACGCGATCCGTCTTCCATCGGTTTCGCCACCATCCGTGGTGGCGATATCGTGGGCGACCACACCGTGCTGTTCGCCGGCACCGGCGAGCGCATCGAGATCACCCACAAGTCGAGCAGCCGTGCCACCTACGCGCAGGGCAGCTTGCGCGCGGTGCGCTTCCTGGCGGGCAAGACTTCGGGTCTGTTCGACATGTTCGACGTGCTCAATCTGAAATGACCGACGGCGTGGGCCAGGGTCTGCTGCAGACGCTGGCGCAGGCCGATGCGCTCGGCCGCGCGGTTGCGCTGCTGTTGCTGGCCATGTCGGTGGCGAGCTGGGTGGTGATTCTCTGGAAAGGCTGGCTGCTGCGCCGCGCCGTGCGCGACCTGCAGTTGAGCACAGCCGCCTTCTGGCAAGCCGCCGATCTGGACGATGCCCAACGCCGCTTGGGCACGTTCGATGCGCAGCAACTCGTGTTGCCGCTGTTGCAGGCGGCCCTGGGTTTGAAGGCCACCGCGCCCCACACCTTGGCCGCTGCGGGCGACCGGTCACAACAACTCACCCGCGTGCTGCGCGATGCCCTGCACCGCGTGCTGCACCGCCTGCAGTACGGCCAGGTGCTGTTGGCCACTGTCGGCTCCACCGCGCCTTTCGTGGGGCTGCTGGGCACGGTCTGGGGTATCTACAACGCGCTCACCGGCATCGGGCTCGATGGCGGGTTCCGCATCGAGCAGGTTTCCGGCCCGGTGGGTGAGGCGCTGGTGATGACGGCCGCCGGGCTGGTGGTGGCGATTCCTGCGGTGCTCGCCTACAACGTGCTGGGTCGCCAGATCGCGCGCATCGAGGCCGACCTCGAAGGCTTTGCGCGTGACTTGCGCGAACTCATGGTGCACACCGCATGAGCTTCGGCAGGCTCGAAAAACCGGTGGGCCACAAACCCATGAGCGAGATCAACGTCACGCCATTGGTGGACGTGATGCTGGTGCTGCTGATCATCTTCATCATTGCAGCGCCTTTCATGGCCGACCGGCTGGCGCTGGAGCTGCCCAAGGCCGAGCTGCCGAAGGCGGCCACGCCCGCGCAGCCCGGGCCTTCCGTGTCGCTGTCGGTCGATGGTCAGGGGCGCATGCAGTGGAACGGTGAGGCCGTGGACGACGCGTCGCTGCGCCAGCGCCTGCTGGAGGCCGCGCAGCGCGACCCGGCCACCGAACTGCAGCTGCGCGCCGACGCCAGCGTGCCGTATGGCCGTGTGGTCGCGCTGATCGGCATGGCGCAATCGGCCGGGCTCTCGCGCATCGGCTTTGTGGCCGAGTCGACCGCACCCCGCTGAATGGCCGCGCCCACGGGCAGCGCACAGCCCAAGGCCTAAAATCCGGCATCTCCCGCGCCGCTGCGCGCAGCTTCTTTCCTCACCGTCACCGGCTCGTCCGGCCCCTGGTTCATGCAAGAAAAATACGCCCACAAGGATGTCGAGCGCGCCGCGCACGCCCACTGGAACGCCACCGACGCCTACCGCGTGACGGAAGACGCGGGCAAGAAGAAGTTCTACGCCTGCTCCATGCTGCCCTACCCCAGCGGCAAGCTGCACATGGGCCATGTGCGCAACTACACCATCAACGACATGCTGGCGCGCCAGCTGCGCATGAACGGCCACAACGTGCTCATGCCCATGGGCTGGGATGCCTTTGGCCTGCCGGCCGAAAACGCAGCGATCAAAAACGGGGTGCCGCCGGCGAGGTGGACGTACGAAAACATCGCCTACATGAAGCAGCAGATGCAGGCCATGGGCCTGGCCATCGACTGGTCGCGCGAAGTAGCCACCTGCGACCCGAGCTACTACAAATGGAACCAGTGGCTGTTCCTGAAGATGCTGGAGAAGGGCATTGCGTACCGCAAGACCCAGGTGGTGAACTGGGACCCGGTGGACATGACCGTGCTGGCCAACGAGCAGGTGATCGACGGCAAGGGCTGGCGCACCGGCGCGGTGGTCGAGAAGCGGGAGATTCCGGGCTACTACCTGAACATCACCGCGTACGCCGAAGAACTGCTCGACCACGTGCAGATCGGCAACCCCAAGGCCACCCTCAATGGCTGGCCCGACAAGGTGCGCCTGATGCAGGAAAACTGGATCGGCAAGAGCGAGGGCGTGCGCTTTGCCTTCCCGCACACGATCCAGGACGCCAGCGGTGAGCCCATTGGCGGCGGTCGCATGTATGTGTTCACCACGCGCGCCGACACCATCATGGGCGTGACCTTCTGCGCCGTGGCGCCCGAGCACCCGCTGGCCACGCACGCGGCATCGACCAACCCGGCGCTCGCCGCGTTCATCGAAGAATGCAAGACCGGCGGTACCACCGAAGCCGAGCTGGCCACGCAAGAGAAGAAGGGCATGGCCACCGGCTTGTCCGTCACGCATCCGATCACCGGCGAGGAGGTGGATGTGTGGGTGGGCAATTACGTGCTGATGAGTTACGGCGACGGCGCGGTGATGGGCGTGCCGGCGCACGACGAGCGCGATTTCGCATTCGCGAAGAAGTACGGCATTGCGATCAAGCCGGTGGTGACGGTGGAGGGCGAGACTTTCAACCAGGACGCCTGGGCCGATTGGTACGGTGACAAGCAGCGTGCTGTTTGTGTGAACTCCGGCGCCTTTGACGGCCTGCCGTACAAGGTGGCCGTGGACGCCGTGGCCGCTCAGCTCGCGGCCAAAGGCCTCGGCGAGAAAAAAACCACCTGGCGTCTGCGCGACTGGGGCGTGAGCCGCCAGCGCTACTGGGGCACGCCGATCCCCATCATTCACTGCCCTGAACACGGCGCGGTGCCCGTGCCCGAGAAAGACCTGCCGGTCGTGCTGCCGCAGGACTGCATTCCCGACGGCTCGGGCAACCCGCTGCACAAGCACGAAGGCTTTCACGCCGGCGTGGTCTGCCCGGTGTGCGGGCAGAGCGCGCGCCGCGAGACCGACACCATGGACACCTTCGTGGACTCGTCGTGGTACTTCATGCGCTACTGCGACCCGACCAACAGCGACAAGATGGTGGCTGAAGGCGCGGAGTACTGGATGCCGATGGACCAGTACATCGGCGGCATCGAACACGCCATCCTGCACCTGCTCTACGCGCGCTTCTGGACCAAGGTGATGCGCGACCTGGGGCTGGTGAAGGTGGACGAGCCCTTCACCCACCTGCTCACGCAGGGCATGGTGCTCAACCACATCTACAGCCGGCGCACCGCCAAGGGTGGCAAAGACTATTTCTGGCCGCACGACGTCGAAAACGTGCTCGATGAAACCGGCAAGGTGGTGGGCGCCAAACTCAAGAACCCGGCCACCAGCGGCGACGGCCTGTTGCCTGTGGGCACGCCCATCGACTACGAGGGCGTGGGCACCATGTCGAAGTCGAAGAACAACGGTGTGGACCCGCAAGACCTGATCGAGAAGTACGGCGCCGACACCGCACGCCTGTACACCATGTTCACCGCACCGCCCGAGGCCACGCTGGAGTGGAACGACGCGGCGGTGGAGGGCAGCTACCGTTTCCTGCGTCGCGTCTGGGCCTTCGGCCTGAAGCTCTCGGCCACCAGCGGCCTGGGCGCGCTCGCGGCCGGCGTGTCGACGCAGTCGCTGTCCAAAGCTGCGAAGGCGCTGCGGCTGGAGATGCACACCGTGCTCAAGCAGGTGGACTACGACTACCAGCGCATGCAATACAACACCGTGGTGTCGGGCGCGATGAAGATGCTCAACGCCCTGGAAGACTTCAAGCCCGACGGCAGTGCGGGCGACAACGCTGCGCTGGCCGAGAGCTTCGGCATCTTGCTGCGCTGCATCTACCCCGCCACGCCGCACATCGCTCACACCCTGTGGACCGAGCTGGGCTACCCCGGCGAACTGCTCGACGCGCCCTGGCCCCAGCCGGACGAGGCTGCCCTGCAGCGCGACGAGATCGAGCTCGTGCTCCAGATCAACGGCAAGCTGCGCGGCAGCGTGCTGGTGGCCGCGAACGCCGACAAGGCCACCATCGAGGCGGCGGCGTTGGCCAGTGAAGCCTTCATCAAACAGGCCGCCGGCGCTGCGCCGAAAAAAGTGGTGGTCGTGCCCGGCCGCCTGGTCAACGTGGTGATCTGAAAGCCTCTGCATGAAGAACCAACGCATTCCGAGTCCACACCGCCGCGCCTGGCTGCAACTCGCCTTGGGCGTGACCGCGCTCGGTCTCTCGGGCTGCGGCTTTGCGCTGCGCAAGGCGCCCACCTTTGCGTTTGACACGCTGCGCCTGCAGGGCATGGAGGGCACACAGGTGAGCCGCGAACTGCGCGATGCGCTGCAGGCCAACGGCATCCGGGTGCTGACCTCCAGCACCCCCGCCACCGGCCCCAATGCCCAGGCGGCACAGGCCATCCTCACCGTGCTCACCGACCAGCGCGAGCGCGTGGTGGTGGGGCAGACGGCGGCGGGCCAGGTGCGCGAACTGCAGTTGCGCACCCGCTTCGTGTTCCGCCTGCGCACGCCGGCCGACAAGATCCTGATCGACGACGTGGAGCTGCTGCTGGAGCGCGACATCAGCTTCAACGAAACCCAGGTGCTGGCCAAGGACGCCGAAGAGCAGCTGCTGTACCGCGACATGCGAGGCGACATCGTGCAGCAGGTGGTGCGGCGTCTGGCGGCGGTCAAGACGCTCTGATCGGGTCATGCAGATCGCCGCCAACCAGCTTGCCGCCCAGCTGCAGCGTGGGCTGAAAAGCCTCTACACGCTGCACGGTGACGAGCCGCTGCTGATCCAGGAGGCGGCGGACGCGATCCGGGCTGCAGCGCGCGCGCAGGGCTGTGCCGAACGAACCGTGCACACCGTGGCCGGTGCGCACTTCGACTGGGGCGAGGTGCTGGCCAGCGGCGGCTCCATGAGTTTGTTTTCCGACAAGCAGCTCATCGAGATCCGCATCCCGTCGGGCAAACCCGGCAAGGACGGCTCGCAGGCGCTGCAGCAGATCGCTCAGCAGGCCGAAGGCAACGACAGCACGGTCACGGTGGTGATCCTGCCCCGGCTGGACATGGCCACGCAGAAGGGCGCGTGGTTCGCCGCGCTCGACAGTTTTGGCGCGGTGGTGCGCGTGGAAGCGGTGGACCGCAAGGCCTTGCCGCAGTGGATCGCACAGCGCCTGCAGCAGCAGGGCCAGCGCGTGGTGGCGGGCGAAGAGGGCCAGCGCACACTGCAGTTTTTTGCCGACCGCGTGGAGGGCAACCTGCTCGCCGCGCACCAGGAGATCCAGAAGCTCGCGCTGCTGCACCCGGCGGGCGAGCTGTCGCTGGAGCAGGTGGAGTCGGCGGTGCTCAATGTGGCGCGTTACGACGCCTTCAAGCTCGCCGAGGCGGTGCTGGGTGGGCAGAGCGTGCGCGTGCAGCGCATGCTCGACGGTCTGCAGGCCGAGGGCGAAGCCCCGGTGCTGGTGCACTGGGCGTTGTCGGAAGACATCCGCACGCTGCACCGCGTGCGCACCGCGCTGGACGCCGGCCGCCCGCTGCCCATGGCGCTGCGCGAGAACCGCGTGTGGGGCGTGAAAGAAAAGCTCATGGAGCGGGCCTTGCCGCTCTTGAACATGGCCACGCTCACGAAGTGGCTGGACGACGCGCACACGGTGGATGGCATCGTCAAAGGCCTCAAGTCGCCTGGCTGGCCTGCCGACCCCTGGCAGGCTTTGCAGCAGATGGCGATGAAGGTGGCGCTGGGCTGCAGCCTGCGTTGACGGCTCAGGCCCGTTGCTGGGCCGCTTCCCGGAAATCGCTCGGCGACACCCCCGTGTGCTCGCGAAACACGCGGCTGAAATGCGCCGTTTTGTTGAAGCCCCAGGAGAACGCAATGTCGGTGATGGTGCGCTGCGCGCCACCGGTCTGGCGCAGCTCGCGCATGCAGGCCTGGATGCGTTGGCGCTGGATGTAGTGGGCGGGCGTGTCGTTTTCGTTGCTGAAGGCGTTGTGCAGGTGGCGCTTGCTGCAGTTGAGTGCTTGCGCGATGTGGTCCAGCGTGAGCGAGGGGTCGCGCAGGTGTTGACCGATGTGTTCGCGGATGCGGTCGCGGAACGCTTCGAGTTGTGTGACGCTGCTCTCGCGCCCGGCGAGTTCCTGCAAGGACAGGCGCACCAGCTCCACGATGAGTTCGCCCGCGCCGCGGGCGGCCGTCTCGCTCATCTGCGGCAGCTCCTGGTAGGTGCTGCGCATGGTCTCCAGCGCCACGCGGGCGATGCCGCTCACGCCACCCACGTGGCGCGCCATCAGCGGCTCCAGCTTCAGGCCGCGCTCGGTGAGCTGTTCCTTGGGCAGCATCACGATCAGGTGTTCCACCCGCTCGGGGTTGGCGATCTCATAGCTGCCGGTGGTGTCGTAGATCGCCCAGCCACCGGGCTTCACCCAGGCCTCGCGCCCTTGCTGTTGCACCGCCGCGCTGCCCTGCCAGGGCGCCACGATCTTGAGGTAGGCGCGGTCGTTGGCGCGCGCCAGCTGCGGGCTTTTCAGCACCCGGTGGCGGTTGGCTTCGAGCTTGGTGAGCACCACGTCGCCGGCAGCGGAGGCGCTCATGTGGCCATCGAAGGTGGTGTCGCCGTACAGGTCGGACTCCAGGCCGCCGAAGTGCGTCCAGACCCAATCGCGCCAGATCGCGGCGCGCTCGATCGGTTCGACGCTGTCGGTGCTCATCACGGAGGCGGCTGTCATGGAGGTCTCCGGCGGTTGTCTGGAAGGGAAATTATCGGCCGCCGCGAATGCCCCTGCGGGCACCTGTTTTGAGGGTTTACCCGGGGCGTCATGCACGTTCCGTCAAGCAGGTAGTGCATCCACAGCACAGCGCGCGGAGGCCGCCGTGCCTACCATTCGGCTCTCAGCCAACCCACACCCGCAGGAGACACAACATGGTTCAAGCCAATCGCCGTCTGGTCATCAAGAGCGCCGCCGCTGCGGTGGGCGCCATGTCGTTCGCCCCGCAGCTCATGGCGCAGTCCGCGCCGGTGCGCATCGGCTATTCGATGTCGCGCACGGGCCCCTGGACGGGCGGCGCGCAGGTGAGCCAGGAGCCCAACTATTTGCTCTGGGCCGAGCAGCAGAACGCTGCGGGTGGCCTCGATGTGAAGGGTGTGAAGCGCCAGATCGAGCTCATCAGCAGCGACGACCGCAGCGACACCGAAACCGTGGTGCGCACCTACGAAAAACTCATGGGCAGCGACAAGGTCGACCTCGTGCTGCCGCCCTGGGGCTCCAACGCGAACTTCGCCGTGGCCCCGCTGGCCAACCGCTTCCAGTATCCGTTTCTCGCCCCCACCGCGCTCTCGCGCCGCCTGGTCGAGATGAAGCTGCCGTACTTCTTCTTGTTGCTGCAGCAGCCCGCGCCCATGACCAACGCGCTGGTCGACATGCTCAAGGCCAACGGCGTGAAGACCGTGGCGCTGATCTACGTGGACGACCTGTTTGGCCTGGAGAACTTTGCCGCCTTCAAGGTGGCGCTGCAGGGCAGCGGCATCACGCTGGTGGAAGACAAGAGCTACCCCGGTGGCGTGAAAGACCTCTCGCCCGTGCTGCGCTCCATGAAGGACAAGAACCCCGATGCGTTCGTGGGCTTCACCTATCCGCCCGACACCATCCTGGCCAGCCGCCAGGCCAAGGAAGTGGGCTTCAACCCGAAGTTTTTCTACGCCTCGGTGGGTACCGCCTTCCAGCTCTACCGCAACGTGATGACCCCCGCCGGCGCCGAGGGCGTGCTGGGCATGGGTTCGTGGACCGGCAAGACCAGCCCGGCCGCCAAGGCCTATTTCGACGCGCACACCAAAAAGTTCGCCGGCAAGGAACCCGACCGCTGGGCCAGCGGCGCCTGCTGGGCCGGCCTGGAGATCCTCACCAACGCGGTGAAGGCCCAGGGCCTGGACCGCAAGGCGATCCGCGATTACGTGGCCGGCACGACCCACAAAACCATCATTGGCGACATCAAGTTCAGCGGCAGCGAGAACGTGGGCACGCCGGGCACGGTCGGCCAGTGGCAGAACGGGGAGTTCGAGGTGGTGTGGCCGAAGAGCGTGGCGACGGCTGCGCTCAATCCGGCAAAGCCTGCTTGGCGCTGAGAGCCCACCCCCGCGCCGCGCCTGCGGCGCGTCACCCCCTCAAGGGGGCAGCGCGTGCGGCCCGGCAAAGCCGGTTCCGCCGCGCTCCTGGATAACTTCCCCTCACCACCATGTCTTTCTCCGCCTGGCTCGAACTACTCGCCTCCGGTCTCATCACCGGAGGCATCTATGCGCTCGTCGCGCTCGGGCTGAACCTGCAGTACGGGCTGATGCGCATCCTCAACATTGCGCACGGCGAGTTCTTGATGGTGGGGGCTTACCTCACCTGGATGGCGCAGACCTCGCTCGGCCTGAACCCGCTGTTCATGGTGCCGGTGTCGTTTGCCATGCTGTTCGTGCTGGGCTGGGTGATCCACCGCCTGTGCTTCCGCCGCCTCACCGTCACCTCGCCCAACCTCGACATCTTTGAAGCGCGTGGTCTCATGGTGGCCTTCGGTCTCATGTTCCTGGTGCAGAACTTCGCCTCGTGGATGTGGGGCGGTGATTTGCGTGGCTACGACTTCCTCACCGAGCCGGTTCAGATCCCGCTGCCCATCGGGGAGGCGCAGTTCGCCGGCAACAAGCTGCTGGTGTTTGCGCTGGCCCTGCTGTTCTCGGGTGCGCTGATCGTGCTCATGCGCACCACGCTGCTGGGCAAGGGCGTGCGCGCGCTCATGCAGTCGCCCACGGGCGCGCAGCTCATGGGCATCAACACCCAGCGCCTGCACCCGCTCATGTTCGGCATCGGCCTGGGCCTCTCGGGCGTGGCCGGCTGCCTGATTTCCATGGCGTACACCATCAGCCCGTCCATGGGCGAGCCCTACACCATCACCGCGCTCATCGTCATCACCCTGGGCGGCTTCGGCAGCATGGGCGGGGCGCTGGCGGGCGGTTTGCTGCTGGGCGTCATTGAAGCCCTGGGCATGCACTTCACCAACCCCTCGCTCAAGGCCCTGTTGAGCTACGTGGTCTTCATCAGCGTGCTGTTGCTGCGGCCCGAAGGTCTGTTCTCGCGCAAAAGCAGAAAAGCATGAATTCAAGACAGTTCCTCATCCGCGACCTGCTGGTCCTCTTCGGCCTCACCGGCTGGGCACTGGCGCTGCCCAGCTTCGCCAGCGAGTTCGCCGTGTCCATGGCGCTCACCTGCCTGATGTACATCGCGCTCTCGTCGAGCTGGGCGCTGTTCTGCGGCACCACGCGCTATCTGTCGCTGGCCACCTCGGCCTTCTTCGGCATCGGGGCGTACACCAGCGCCATCCTGCTGGAGCAGCTCTCTTGGGTGCAGGCCATCGCCATGGGCTCGCTGATCGCCGCAGCAGTGGCCGTGGTCATGGGCGCCGCGGTGCTGCATTTGCGCGGCACCTACTTTGCGGTGCTCACTTTCGGCATGACCGAGCTGATCCGCCATGCCATCAGCTACTTCGAGAAAAGCGTCACCGGCACCGTGGGCCGCGTGCTCATGGTGGTGCCCGAGCGCGACACCATCTACCTCACCGTGCTGGCGCTCGCCGTGATCACGGTGGCGCTGTCCATCACCATCCGGCGCACGCGTTTTGGCCTGGCCATGCTCGGCATCGGGGCCGATGAGCAGCGCGCCCAGACCCTGGGCGTGAACACCCGCTGGATCAAGATCGCCGGCTTTGCGCTCACCGCTGCGGTGGCCGGTGCGGTGGGTGCGGCGATGTCGGTGCGCTGGACCTACATCGATCCGCACACCGTGTTCAACCCCTTCATCGGTTTCCAGACCGTGCTGATCGCGCTCATCGGAGGCGCCGCCACGCTGTGGGGCCCGCTCATCGCAGCCATCGTGTTCAGCGTGCTGGCCGAAACGCTGCGCCTGCAGGTGCCGCAGATCTACATGATGTCGCTCGGTTTGCTGCTCATTCTCTCGGTGCTGTATTTGCCGGGTGGCCTGGCCTCGCTGCGCACGGAGACCTTCCGGGGTTGGCGCGACGGCGCCAAGGCGTGGTGGATCGAGACGCGTGATGACCTGAGTGGCGAGACGAAGCGCCGCAAGGAACGCGAAAAAAGCTTGAGGGAGCGCCGCGATGTCTTCTGATCGCCAGCCCCTGCTCGACGCCCGCGACATCACCGTGCGCTTTGGTGGCCTCACTGCGGTCGACGCGGTGAGCGCGCGTTTCATGCCCGGCGAACTGGTCGGCATCATCGGCCCCAACGGCGCGGGCAAGACCACCTTTTTCAACGCCATCTCGGGCGTCACCAAACCCACCAGCGGCGCGCTCTCGGTGCAGGGGCGCGAGCTGGCTGGCAAGGGCCCACACCGGTTCGCGGCGAACGGCCTGGCGCGCACCTTCCAGACCCCGCGCACCTTTGCCGACATGCTGGTGCGCGACAACATCGCCTTCGGCCTCAAGTTCGCGGGCCGGCGCCCACGCAAGTACATCTGGTGGGGCGAAGAGACCACCGTGCCCTGGGTGCTGCGCACGCCTGAGAGCATCCTCGGCCTCATTGGCCTCAGCGCCCAGGCCGATCTGCCGGCTGCGGCCATCACGCCCTCGCAGCAGCGCCTGCTGGAAATCGGTATGGCGCTGGCCACGCGCCCGCGCATGCTGCTGCTCGACGAAGTGGCTGCCGGCCTGACAGAAAACGAGGTGGAGGAAATGGCGCGACTGATCCGCCGCCTGCGCGACGAGCTCGACCTCACCGTGGTCTGGATCGAGCACGCCGTGACCACGCTGCTGCGCCACGTGGAGCGCGTGATCGTGCTGCACCAGGGCAAGAAGATTGCCGATGGCACACCGCGCGAGGTGGTGCGCAACGCCGAGGTGATCGAGGCGTACCTCGGGGACGAGATGAATGAAACCGAGGAGGCCACCGCATGATGTGGTACCGCCCAACCCCCTTTGAACTCGGTGGCGGCGCACGTGCGCGCCTCAAGGTGAACGGTCTCTCGGCCGGCTACGGCGCCTTCCTGGTGCTGCGCGACATCCAGCTCGACATCCAGCCCGGCCTGACCGTGGTGCTCGGCCCCAACGGCGCCGGCAAGACCACGCTGCTCAAGGCGCTCAACGGCCTGATCCCGCGCGGCGGCTCGGTGCTGCTTAACGGCACCGAGATGCCCGAGAAGACCCACGAGATCGTGCAGGCCGGTGTGGCCCTGGTGCCCGAAGGCCGCCAGCTGTTTCCGCAGCTCACCGTGACCGAAAACCTCGAACTCGGCGGCTGGCTGGTGCCCAAGGCGCAACGCAGTGAGCGCCTGGCCCAGGCGTTTGTGGACTTCCCCAAACTCAAGGAACGCGCGACGCAACTGGCCGGCACCATGAGCGGCGGTGAACAGCAGATGGTGGCCGTGGCGCGCGCCATGATGTGCGCGCCGAGCCTGCTCATGCTCGACGAACCCTCGCTCGGTCTGGCGCCCAAGATGGTCGACGAGCTGCTCACCATCGTGCGCCGCATCGCCGACGCCGGCACCACTGTGCTGATGGTCGAGCAGAACGTGAAGAAGGCGCTCGCGGTGGCCGACCGCGGCTACGTGATGGAGCGCGGCACGCTGGTGGCCAGCGGCCCGGCGAAATTGCTCGCGCGCTCCACCGTGATCCGCGAGGCGTATCTCGGCGCCGACAAGGACCCCGCCACCGGCACCACCAGCGCGTCCGATGCGGTGCAGAGGCGCAAGGCCGTGGCCACCACTTAGTGCTCCGTTCGCCCTGAGCCTGTCGAAGCCCTTCGACAGGCTCAGGGCGAACGGGAATGTGAAACCGATTCAACAGGAGAACCCCATGTCCGACATGTCCATGCTCATCAACGGCCTGAAGGTCACCGCCGAAAAAGGCGCCACCTTCGAACGCCGCAACCCGCTCGACGGCAGCGTCGCCACGCGCGCGCCCGCCGCCTCGCCGGCCGACGCCGTGATGGCGGTGGAAGCCGCCGCCGAAGCCTTCAAGACCTGGAGCGAAAGCGGCCCCAGCATGCGCCGCGCCTTGCTGCTCAAAGCCGCCGACGCGCTGGAAGCCAAGACACCCGCATTCATCGAAGCCGTGTCGGCCGAGACCGGTGCCACCGGCATGTGGGGCGGCTTCAACGTGATGCTGGCCGCCGGCATGATCCGCGAGGCCGCTGCGCTCACCACCCAGGTGGCTGGCGAAGTGATCCCGTCGGATGTGCCCGGCTCGCTGGCCATGGGCATCCGCCAACCCGCCGGTGTGGTGCTCGGCATCGCGCCGTGGAACGCGCCCATCATCCTGGCCGTGCGCGCCATCTGCGTGCCGCTGGCGTGTGGCAACACCGTCATCCTGAAAGGCAGCGAGAACTGCCCGCGCACCCACCAGCTGATCATCGAAGCGTTCCAGGACGCGGGCTTTCCCCCCGGCGTGGTGAACTACATCACCAACGCACCGGCCGACGCGGGCGCCGTGGTTGAAGCCATGGTGGCCCACCCGGCGGTGCGCCGTGTGAATTTCACCGGCTCCACCAAGGTCGGCAAGATCATTGCGGCCACCTGCGCGAAATACCTCAAGCCCGTGGTGCTGGAGCTCGGGGGCAAGGCGCCGCTGGTGGTGCTGGACGACGCCAACCTGGACGACGCGGTGAACGGCGCGGCCTTCGGCGCCTTTGCCAACAGCGGCCAGATCTGCATGAGCACCGAACGCATCATCGTGGACAACAAGATTGCGGACGCCTTCGTGAAGAAGTTCGCCGACAAAGCCAAGGCCCTGCCACTGGGCGACCCACGCAAACCCGAGCCGGTGGTGCTGGGCTCGGTCATCGGCATGGGCACGGTGGAGCACTGCAATGCGCTGATCGACGACGCGCTGGCCAAAGGCGCCAAGCTCGCCTGTGGTGGCAAGGCCGACACCACGCTCATGCCCGCCACGGTGCTCGACTTTGTGACACCCGCCATGCGCATCTACCACGAAGAAACGTTCGGTCCGGTGAAATGTGTGGTTCGCGTGAACGGCGTGGAAGAAGCCATTGCCTGCGCCAACGACAACGAATACGGCCTGAGCGCAGCGGTCTTCGGCACCGACATCGCCCGTGCCTTCAACGTGGCCCGCAAGATCGACAGCGGCATCTGCCACGTCAACGGCCCCACCGTGCACGACGAAGCCCAAATGCCGTTCGGCGGCGTGAAAGGTTCGGGCATTGGCCGATTCGGCGGCAAGGCCGGTATTGCGGAGTTCACCGAACTGCGCTGGATCACGGTGCAGACGACGCCGCGGCACTATCCGTTTTGATGGGGTGATTGGTTGACTGCGAGAGGGCAAAGGCCCTGGAGGTGTGAGCTCCCAGGGCCTTTTAGTTGGAGGGATACACCTATGAGAGATCTTCACCACTCATCATCGACTGCTGATGCCAGCACATCATTCATGTTAGGGAACCGCGCCCCATTTGTGAGTGCGATGGTGATGTTTGAGTGCTTCTACCGACGGGTAGAGAGTGGTTCTGTTCGGAAGAAAGGCAGCCTTTCCTGAAAGTCGAGTTGTAGCGTGACGGTCCACAACTGTCACGACATCTATGCGCTTTTTCGGGCCCGGGAAAACAACCCGGAAACTTTCGCTGACGGTCACTTCACCACGGTCGAATAGACGATGGTGAATCGCACAGAGGAGGATGCCGTTTCGCGGATCGATGCGCTGCTCTGGAGCTGCGATGTGCCAAGGAACAATGTGGGCAGCTTCGAGTGCGGCTTGAATGGTGAGACCACACATAGCGCATTGATTTCCATATGCCTTTCGGACGGCCCTGCGAAAGATGTCTTGCGCTATGCCTCGACTGGCCACTCTGACATACACGTTAAAAGCTTGGTCTGGGCTTTTAAGGAGTGTTTCAACGAATGCATCTTCGTCTTCATTCGATGTGAACTTCAGGAATGGGTTGGGTATGGAATCCCAGTCTGTATCGAAGACCAATCTCAGTCCTCCTTCAAGATCATCCAACGGCCAGGCCACAAAGCCGGCGCCGGGAAGTTTGTTGTTCTTGCCAACGACAAGCGCCGTCAGGGGCGGTAGAACTGGGAGTTGGCCCATGCAGTAACTTTGGATGGGCGACAAGGCATAGCCAACGGAAAGCGGGTTGGTTGCGATGTATGGGGCTAGTTCCTCGTATGTCAGTGTCCGGCGAGCCTTGGCGGCGGCGGTAAGTCGTGGCCAAGCAATGCCTGCGGCCTGTAGCCAGTTCTTTCTTGAAGGCATATCGATCCCCCTAAATTATTTTCGTCGCTCGAACTCTATCCGCACCTCGTCGGCTGACACGCACATCCACATCCCCTCGCTTGATGGCAATGACACTCCCCGGTTTTGCGGTTGAAGTGGCAACCGCAGGCGTTGAGCCCTCCTCCGTGGGCCAAGGTGCTGCCAGGCGAGGTGCAGGCCGACATCACCCAGGGGGTTGACGCAGAAGCTGCGCCCAGCGTGATGAGGGCAACCAGGGCTGTGAGGATGGGTGTTCGCATGCTCACAACCATAGGCACAAGCGGCCTCCTTGCTCAGCGGGGGAACCCGTGACCGGCCTAGAGAGCGTTGCGAATAATTCGAATGATGCGTATATTTCGCACTATATCTCCACAAACGCTTTCAGGAAAACCCACATGCCCCAACAAATCCTGGACCCGGCCAGCGAAGCGGAAGCCGAGATGGCGGGAGCTGCGCGGGCATGCCTAGTGGCGGCGTTGGACCATTCGAATGCCGAGTCGATCAAAGTGACCATTGAGGTCGATAGCGGCGCGGCGCCTGTGTTGCACCTGCCCCCCCGAGCGCTGCGGTTTTTTGCCGACGTGTTGAGGCAAATGGCCAAGCGCGAGCCCATGCTGCTGGTGCCTCAAAAGCTGGAGCTCACCACGCAGGAGGCGGCGGCGTTCCTCAACGTGTCGCGGCCCTTTGTGATCAAGGAAATCGAAGCTGGCCGACTGGTCTGCAGGCTGGTCAATCGGCATCGCCGTATCGAGTTTGAAGAGCTTCTGCGTTACCAGTCAGCTCAGAAGCAACGGTCGGAAGCGGCGCTCAAGCAACTGAGCAAACTCTCCGAGGACATGGGAGAAGAGCTGTAAATGGCCGGCAGCTCGCGTTACACGGCGGTGCTGGATGCCAACGTTCTCTACCCGGCGCTGCTTCGCGACGTGTTGCTCAGCCTGGCGCATGCCGATCTCTACAGCGCCAAATGGACGCCTCACATTCGGGCTGAGTGGACACGGTCCCTGCTGAGAGATCGGCCTGACCAAGGGCGCAACATTGCGGCTGCTGCCGAAGCCATGGAGGCAGCAATTCCCGACTGCCTGGTGACCGGCTACGAGCATCTCATTGATGGGCTTCAACTGCCCGACGCCGATGATCGGCATGTGCTCGCTGCAGCCATTGCCGGGCACGCCGACGCCATCATCACGTGGAACGAAAAAGACTTCCCAGCGAACGTGCTGGATTCGTTTGGCATAGAACTGCAAACGCCCGACGAGTTCGTGCTCAACCAGATCATGCTCAGAGGCAGTGTGGCGCTGACCGCCATCAAGGGCATGCGCGAGCGATGGGAGAGGCCGCAGGTCACCGCTGAGGCGCTGGTGGATCTTCTTGAGCGGCGCGGCTTGCCGCAAACCGCCGCTCATCTACGGGACGTGGTTAACCTGTTGTGAAGGCTTGAGGTCGCGGCCGGTCGCGCAGACCCTCAGGCTTTCATGTCCAGCAACGCCCCCAGCATCCGGTCTTCCGTCTGCACGGTCCGCAGGTTGGCGGCAAAGCTGTAAAGGCTCAAGCGCTGGCCCACCAGGTCTTCAGCCAGTCGGTCAAACGGCGCCGACACCCCGGTTTCGCGGCCGATCTGCGCGTCCACGCCGCCGCTGTCGGGCCGCGCGGTCTGGGTCGTCACCTGCCGTTTGAAGTCCGGCGTCTGCACGTTGGCCACGTTGTGGGCGTGCGAGTCCAGTTTGAGCTGAGCGGCGCGCATGCCGCTGAGGCCAATGGCGGCGGCCGAACTGCCTGGGGCGATGGACAGGGACATGGCGGTGGTGGGCTTGGAGGGCGGATGGGTGGGTATCTCATCCGGTGTATCGGCCAACGCCGCGGCAACTTGAGCCCGGCGGCCCCAAGTTTCAGTGCCTCTGCGAAAATCGCGCCATGAACGCGACCAACACCACCGAACTCATGAACACCCTGGGGCTGCAGGCCAAGGCGGCCTCGGCGCTCATGGCCAAAGCCAGCGCGGCCACCAAGCAGCGCGCCTTGCTCGGCCTGGCCGCCTTGCTGCGCGCCAGTGTGGACGCGCTGCAGGTGGACAACGCCAAGGACCTGGAGCGCGCTCGCGCCGCCGGCCTGGCCGAGCCCATGGTGGACCGCCTCAAGCTCACGCCCAAGGTCCTGGAGACCTGCGCGCAAGGCTGTGAACAGCTAGCGGCCATGCCCGACATCATTGGCGACATCACCGGCATGAAGCAGATGCCCAGCGGCATCCGCGTGGGGCAGATGCGGGTGCCCATCGGCGTGTTCGGCATGATCTATGAGAGCCGGCCCAACGTGACCATTGAAGCCGCCTCGCTCGCCATCAAGAGCGGCAATGCGGCCATTCTGCGCGGGGGCTCCGAGGCCATCGAATCCAACCGCGCCCTGGCCTTGCTGGTGCAGCGCGCGCTGGTGGACGCCGGCCTGCCGGCCGATGCGGTGCAACTCGTGCCCACCACCGACCGCGCCGCCGTGGGTCAGCTCATCACCATGCCGCAATACGTGGACGTGATCATTCCGCGCGGCGGCAAAGGGCTCATCGAGCGCATCAGCGCCGAGGCCAAGGTGCCGGTGATCAAACACCTGGACGGCAACTGCCACACCTATGTGGACGATCCCAGCGACATCGCGCTGGCCGTGAAGGTGACCGACAACGCCAAGACCCAGAAATACAGCCCCTGCAACGCGACCGAGAGCCTGTTGGTGGCGCGCGGCGTGGCGGTCAGCTTCCTGCCGAAGATCGGCGCCATCTTCGCCGCCAAGGGGGTGGAGATGCGCTGCTGCCCCGAGAGCAAGGCCATCCTCCTGGCGGTGCCGGGTGCTGACCTCAAAGACGCGACCGAAGCCGACTGGTTCGAGGAGTACCTCGCCCCCGTCATCAGCATCAAGCTGGTGGGCGGCGTCGACGAGGCCATTGCCCACATCAACCGCTACAGCAGCCACCACACCGACGCCATCCTCACCACCGACCACGTGCACGCGCAGCGCTTTCTGCGCGAGGTGGATTCGGCCAGCGTGATGGTGAACACCAGCACCCGCTTCGCGGATGGCTTTGAGTTTGGCCTGGGTGCCGAAATTGGTATTTCCACCGACAAGTTTCACGCGCGTGGGCCGGTGGGCGTGGAGGGCCTGACCTCGCTGAAATATGTGGTGCTGGGCGAGGGCGAAGTGCGGGGGTGATCGACTGTCTGGAGGGAGAGGCCATGTGCCGCAACATCAAGACCCTGTTCAATTTCGAACCACCCGCCACGGAGCTGGAAATCCGTGACGCGGCCTTGCAGTTCGTGCGCAAGCTCAGCGGGTTCAACGTGCCGTCGCAGGCCAACGAGGCCGCGTTTGAGCGCGCAGTGGAGCAGGTGGCCGGCTCTGCCCGCGAGCTCATCCAGTCGCTGCGCACCAGCGCCGAGCCGCGCGACCGCGACGTGGAAGCGGCCAAGGCCCGTGCGCGCACGGCCGCGCGCTTCGGGGTCTAAACGTTGGCTGGGTCGTGCGAACGCAACCAGTCCTTGAGCGCTGAGTCAACCCGGGTCTGCCAACCCTCGCCGGTGTCACGGAATTCCTGAACGACTTCGGGTGACAGGCGGATCGTGATCCGCTCCTTGGTGGGCGTTTTTTGCGGCCCGCGCACCTTGAGCTTTGCCATCAAACTGCCCGGCAGGGCGTGTTTTGCGGGTTTGAAGCGCTTCACATCGGCTGCGGTCAATTCGCGGACTTCGCCTGCGGCGTTAGTCAGGGGCTTGGATACGGCCATGGCGTTTTACCTCCCGTTCGTTGGCTTTTCGAAAACTGATGACACGAATGCCCTCAAGGGTTTCTGTGAAACACAAGACATGCAACCGGCCGCGAAGGTGGCCCAGTGCCACGTAGCGCTTCTCGCCGTAGGCATGCCGACTGTCGATCTCGACGAGCGCGTTGTTGAAATCAAAATCCACGGCCTGAGCAAACGGCAAGTTGCGCTCGCGGATGTTTCGTTCGTTCTTTTCAGGATCGAAGCTGATTTGCACGATCTTTATTGTATGTACGATTTGATCGATGGGCAAGCAAGGAATGCCTTGCAAAGTCATCATGCGACCCCATTACACTGACTACCCCCACCCGTTGTCACCGCAGGCCTCCTCCCATGGTCCCCCACCTCGTCACCGCCCTCACCGGCCCCATCAACGAGCTTGAGCAGCGCATCCTCGAGTCCACCCCGGTGATCGAGCGCTGGTTCCGGCTGGAGTGGATGGAGCACACGCCGCCGTTCTACAGCTCGGTCGACGTGCGCAACGCCGGCTTCAAGCTGGCACCGGTGGACACCAACCTCTACCCCGGCGGCTGGAACCACCTCACGCCCGAGATGATTCCCCTGGCGGTGCAGGCGGCCATGGCCGCGATCGAGAAGATCTGCCCCGAGGCCAAGAACCTGCTGCTGATCCCCGAGAACACGCGTGACACCTTCTACCTGAGCAACCTGGCGCAGCTTCAGCGCATCTTCTACATGGCCGGTCTCAATGTGCGGCTGGGCTCCATGTCCAACGACATCAAGGCGCCCACCACGATCGAGCTGCCAGGTGGCGAAAAGGTGGTGCTGGAGCCGCTGATCCGCACCAAGCGGCGCCTGGGCCTGAAAAACTTCGATCCCTGCACCATCCTGCTCAACAACGACCTGAGCGCGGGCGTGCCCGGCATCGTGGAAGACCTGCACGAGCAGTACCTGCTGCCGCCGCTGCACGGTGGCTGGCCCACGCGGCGCAAGAGCCACCACTTCAAGGCCTACGAAGAGGTGTCCAAGCGCTTCGGCAAGCTCCTCGGCATGGACCACTGGCTGATCAATCCGATGTTCAACCAGTGCGGCGAGGTCGACTTCAACACCGACGCCGGGCTCGAATGCCTGCGCAGCAACACCGACGCGCTGCTGGGCAAGATCCGCCGCAAGTACAAGGAGTACGGCATCAACGAGAAGCCGTTTGTCGTGGTCAAGGCCGACAACGGCACCGGCGGCATGGGCATCCTCACCGTGCGCGACGCGCGCGAGATCGACAACCTTTCCGCCAAGACCAAGGCCCACATGGCCGTCACACAGTCGGGCCAGGCGGTGCACGAGGTGATCATTCAAGAAGGTGTGCTCACCAACGAGCGCATCAACAGCGCGGTGGCCGAGCCGGTGGTCTACATGATGGACCGCTACGTGGTGGGCGGCTTCTACCGCGTGCACGCCGACCGTGGCGTGGACGAAAACCTCAACGCACCCGGCTCCAGCTACGTGCCGCTGGCGTTCGAGCAGAGCGCGCAGCTGCCGCAGCCCGGCGTCAAACCGGGTGCGAGCGTGCCCAACCGCTTCTACATGTACGGCGTCATTGGCCGCCTGGCCATGCTGGCGGCGAGCTACGAGCTGGAAGCCACCGACCCCGACGCCGAGGTCTACGAGTGAGTTGCTGCAGCGCAACATAGACACTGGAGCTGCGCTTTAGAGCCCCCGGCCCACAGACACGGAGGCCGGGGCAGGCGCAAAATCGCGGTCCCCAGACAACCTGCCCCGCGCCCGCAAGGCCGGGGTTGTTTTGTGTCAGCTTCCAAATCGTCTCTTGCCGCGCTCACCCTGGGCGCCATCGGTGTGGTCTACGGCGACATCGGCACCAGCGTGCTGTACGCCGTCAAGGAAGTCTTCGGTTCCGGCCACGTTCCCTTCACCCACGCCAACGTCTACGGCATCCTGTCCATCCTGTTCTGGACGCTGACCGTGATCGTGTCGCTGAAGTACGTGGTGTTGGTGCTGCGTGCCGACAACCACGGCGAGGGCGGCCTCATTGCCATGCTGGCACTGGCCTCCACCGCGGTGAAAGACCGGCCCGAGCTGCGCCAGACACTGCTGGCCATCGGCATCTTCGGCACCGCGCTGTTCTACGGTGACGGTGTCATCACCCCGGCGATCTCGGTGCTGTCGGCGGTGGAAGGCCTGGAGGTCATCTCGCCCGCTTTCCGCCAGTACGTGGTGCCGATCACGTTGCTGGTGCTGTTCGCGCTGTTCGCGGTGCAAAAACGCGGCACCGGCGGCATCGGCAAGTTTTTCGGCCCCATCACCGTGGTGTGGTTCCTCACCGTCGCCGGTCTGGGCGTGGTGCAGATCGTGGACCACCCCGAGATCCTGGCCGCGCTCAGTCCGCACCATGCGCTGCGCTTCATGTGGCAGCAGCCGGGCACCACCTTCATCATCCTGGGCGCGGTGGTGCTGTGTGTCACCGGGGCTGAAGCGCTTTACGCCGACCTGGGCCATTTCGGCAAGAAGCCGATCCGCCTGGCCTGGTTTCTGGTGGTCATGCCTTGCCTGACGCTGAACTACTTTGGCCAGGGCGCGCTTTTGCTCGAGCGGCCCGAGGCGGTGAAAAACCCGTTCTTCAACATGGCGCCCGACTGGGCCTTGCTGCCGCTGGTGCTGCTGGCCACCATGGCCACGGTGATCGCTTCGCAGGCGCTGATCACCGGGGCTTTCAGCGTGACCAAACAGGCCATGCAGCTGGGGTATTTGCCGCGCCTGCAGGTGCAGCACACCAGCGAACACGACACCGGCCAGATCTACATGCCCTTCGTCAACTGGGGCCTGTTCGCCGCGATCGTGCTGGCGGTGGTGATGTTCAAGTCGTCCACCAACCTGGCCGCGGCTTACGGCATCGCCGTGACGCTGGACATGCTGATCACCACCGTGCTCACGTTTTATGTGATCCGCTACGGCTGGAAATACCCGCTGTGGCTGTGCGTGGCCGCCACCGGGTTCTTCTTCGTGGTCGACCTCGCGTTCTTCACCTCCAACCTGCTAAAGCTGTTCGCCGGTGGCTGGTTTCCGTTGCTCATCGGCGGGCTGGTGTTCACGCTCATGATGACCTGGAAGCGCGGCCGCAGCCTCATGGCCGAAGCCCAGCAGGCCGAGGCGCTGGACCTGCCGGGTTTTCTGGAAGCGGTGTTCGTGAGCCCGCCGGTGCGCGTGGCGGGCACGGCGGTGTTCCTCACCGCCGAGCGAGGCAATGTGCCCAACGCGATGTTGCACAACCTCAAGCACAACAAGGTGCTGCACGACCAGAACCTGTTTGTGACGGTGCGCAGCCACGAGGTGCCGTGGATCGCGCCTGGTCAGCGCTTGCAGATCGAGCCACTGGGCCACGATTGCTGGGCCGTGACGCTGAACTACGGCTTCAAGGACGAGCCCGATGTGCCCAAGGCGCTGCAGCTGATGCGCGGCCACGGGTGCGAGATGGAGGCGATGACGACCAGCTACTTCCTCTCACGCGACGTGGTCACGCCCACGCTGGGTGGCGGCATGGCGCCGTGGCGCGAAAAGCTGTTTGCCCAGATGCACCACAACGCCAGCGCGGCCGCGCAATTTCTGCACCTGCCGAACAACGCGGTGATCGAGCTCGGCTCGAAAATCGAGATATAGGCCCCCACGCTCCCTCGCTGCGCGTGGTCCGCTGCCCCCCGAGGGGGCTGATCCGCCTTGGGGCGGCCCGGCGGCGGATCGGTCGGCTTCCGGTCACGCCGCGTTCAAGATCCAGCGCGCTGCCTTCTCCGCAATCATCAGGGTGGGGCTGTTGGTGTTGCCGCTGGTGATGGTGGGCATCACGCCCGCATCGACCACGCGCAAACCCGCCACGCCGCGCACGCGCAGGTGGCTGTCCACCACCGCCAGGGGGTCGTTGTCGGCACCCATCTTGGTGGTGCCCACCGGGTGAAAAATCGTGCTGGCGATGTCGCCGGCCAGCCGGGCCAGCTCGTCGTCGCTCTGAAACTGCACACCCGGCTTGTGCTCCTGCGGCTGATATTTCGCCAGCGCCGGCTGGGCCACGATTCGGCGCGTCACGCGCAGGCTGTCGGCGGCCACCTGGCGGTCTTCGGATGTGCTCAGGTAATTCGGCGCAATCGCCGGCGCGGCGCCGGGCTGCGCCGAGGTGATCCGCACATGCCCTCGGCTGGTCGGGTTGAGGTTGCACACGCTGGCGGTGAACGCGGGGAAGCTGTGCAGCGGTTCACCAAACGCATCCAGGCTGAGCGGCTGCACGTGGTACTGGATGTTGGGCCAGGGCTGGGCCGGGTCGCTGCGGGTGAAGGCGCCGAGCTGGCTGGGCGCCATGCTCATGGGGCCGCTTCGCTTGAGCGCGTATTCCAGGCCGATCTTCGCTTTGCCCCACAGACTGCTGGCCAGCACGTTGAGCGTGGTTGCTCCCTGCACCTTGAACACCGCGCGGATCTGCAGGTGGTCCTGCAGGTTTTCGCCCACCCCGGGCAGGTGGTGTTGCACCGCGATGCCGAGCTGCTGCAACACAGCGGCCGGGCCAATGCCCGAGCGCTGCAAGATGGCCGGTGAGCCGATGCTGCCTGCGCTCAGCACCACCTCCTGGGTGGCCGACACGCGCACGCGCTGTCCGTCGCGCAGCAGCGCCACACCTGTGCAGCGCAGCTGGCCAGCGGCGTCGCGCTCCAGCACCAGTTGTTCGGTGGTGGTTTCGGTCCACACCGTGAGGTTGGGGCGGCCCTGGGCGGGGCGCAGGAAGGCCTTGGAGGCGTTCCAGCGCCAGCCGCTTTTCTGGTTCACCTCGAAGTAGCCAACGCCTTCGTTGTTGCCGGTGTTGAAGTCGGGCGTGGCGGGCACGCCGGCCTGTTGCGCGGCTTGAGCGAAGGCGTCCAGCACGTCCCAGCGCAGGCGCTGTTTTTCGATGCGCCACTCACCGCCATGGCCGTGCAACCTTGCAAACGCGGGGTCTTGCGCGGCGTCGAGCCGGTGGTGGTTTTCGTGCGCCTTGAAGTCGGGCAGGCAGTTGTCCCAGCGCCAGGCGTCGTCGCCCGTGAGGCTGGCCCACTGGTCGTAGTCGCGGCTCTGTCCGCGCATGTAGATCATCCCGTTGATGCTGGAGCAACCGCCCAGGCCCTTGCCGCGCGGGTAGCGAAGCCGGCGGCCGTTGAGCCCCGGGTCGGGCTCGGTCTGGTAGAGCCAGTCGGTGCGCGGGTTGCCGATGCAGTAGAGGTATCCCACGGGGATGTGGATCCAGTGGTAGTCGTCCTTGCGGCCAGCCTCGACCAGCAGCACACGCTTGCTCGCGTCGGCGCTCAGGCGGTTGGCCAGCAGGCAGCCCGCGGTGCCGGCGCCAATGACGATGAAGTCGAAGGTGGTGTTGTTCATGGTGTCTCGGGGTCTGTGTCGTCCAGACTGAAATCGCCGCGCTTGAAGGCCGCAACCACGGCTTCGGCTTCGGCAAAACGCAGCTCGGGCACCATCACCCGAACCGGAATGGCGCCCGCCAGCAGGGTGTAGCTCTGCACCAGATGCGCGTCGGCCACCGTGGCGGGAACGCCGCCCGCTTGCAAGCACCCGCGCAGCAGGTAGGCCTCTGTGGGACTGAAAAACGTGACGAGCGTTTTCCAGTCGCCTTGGGCCGGGTCGTAGGCGCTGTTGCCGTCGTCCACGCCCGGCTCCTGCTTCACTTTGCGGTGGGCATCACGAACTCGGCGCCCTTGCCGATGCTCTCGGGCCAGCGCTGCATGATCGATTTCTGCTTGGTGTAGAAGCGCACGCCCTCTTCGCCGTAGGCGTGCATGTCGCCAAACAGGCTCTTCTTCCAGCCACCAAAACCATGCCAGGCCATGGGCACCGGGATCGGCACGTTGATGCCGACCATGCCCACCTGGATGCGGCGTGCGAATTCACGGGCCACGTTGCCGTCGCGGGTGAAGCAGCTCACGCCGTTGCCGAATTCGTGGTCGTTGATGATCTGCACGGCTTGCGCAAAGTCGGGCACGCGCACGCAGCTGAGCACCGGGCCGAAGATCTCTTCCTTGTAGATCTTCATGTCGGTCGTCACATGGTCAAACAGCGTGCCGCCCATCCAGAAGCCGTTCGCACAGCCCTCACCGGTTTGTGCCGCGTCGAACACACGGCCATCCACCAGCAGCTTCGCGCCTTCCTTGGCGCCCGCGTCGATGTAGCCGGTGATGCGCTGGTGTGCGGCGGCCGTGACGATGGGGCCCATCTCGGCGGCGAGGTTGGTGCCGTTGAGCACCTTCAGGGCCTTGGTGCGCTCGATCAGCTTGGGCATGATCTTCTCGGCAACGTCACCCACCAGCACCGCCACGCTGATCGCCATGCAACGCTCGCCCGCCGAGCCGTAGGCCGCGCCGATGAGCGCGTCCACCGCCTGGTCCAGGTCGGCGTCGGGCATCACCACCATGTGGTTCTTCGCGCCGCCCAGGGCCTGCACGCGCTTGCCGTGGTGGGCGCCGGTCTCGTAGATGTAGTTCGCAATCGGGGTGGAGCCGACGAAGCTGACGGCCTTCACGTCGGGGTGCACCAGCAGCGCGTCTACCGCCTCCTTGTCGCCCTGCACCACGTTGAACACGCCGTCGGGCAGACCCGCCTTTTTGAACAACTCGCCCATGAACAGCGAGGCCGACGGATCGGTCGGGCTGGGCTTGAGCACGAAGGTGTTGCCCGCGGCAATGGCCACCGGGAACATCCACATGGGCACCATCACGGGGAAGTTGAACGGCGTGATGCCGGCCACCACGCCCAGCGGCTGGCGCAGCGTCCAGTTGTCCATGCCGGTCGACACCTGATCGGTGAAGTCGCCCTTGAGCAGCTGCGGGATGCCGCATGAAAACTCAATGATGTCAATGCCACGAGCCACCTCGCCCTGCGCGTCGGTGAACACCTTGCCGTGCTCGGCGGTGATCAGGTGGGCCAGCTCGTCCTTGTGCTGGTTCACCAGCTCGAGGAACTTGAACATCACGCGTGCGCGGCGGATGGGGGGCGTGTCGGCCCAGGCCGGGAACGCAGCCTGCGCGGCTGCCACTGCGGCATCCACATCCGCCGCGTTGGCCAGCGCGACCTGGCCCGTCACCGCACCGGTGGCGGGGTTGAAGACGTCCTGGCGGCGCGACGAGCTGCCTTGGGCCACCTGGCCGTGAATGAAGTGATCGATGGAGCGGGGGGTGTTGGCCATGGTGGTCTCGTGTGAATGGGTGCAGGAAACAAGGGCAGTTTAGGCACCGCACTCGCCCTCGCCTAGTGGTGTGGACTGAACTGATTGTTTGAAACGATGAACAATCGGGCCATGGATGAGAAAAAAGTCGAAGCCCTCTGGATGCACTTGCACTGGCTCACCGTGCTGGCGCAGCAAGGCAGCTACACCGCGTCGGCGCAGCGCCTGGGCGTGAGCAAGGCGGCCATGAGCCAGCGCATCAGCGAGCTGGAGCGCGCCGCCGGCGTGCCCCTGGTGCAGCGCACCACGCGCAGCGTGCGCCTGACCGAGGCGGGGCAGCAGCTGGTGGACGGCTTGCGCGATCCGTTCGAGCGCATTGCCCAGAGTTTCTCCAGCGTGCGCGACCTCGCCGACGAACCGGCCGGCCTGGTGCGGGTGACCGCACCGGTCGCGTTTGCGCGCCAGCAGCTGGTGCCCCGGATCGCATCGTTCGTGCGGGCGCATCCCCACATCCGGCTGGAGCTGGACATGTCGGATCGCCTCCGATCGCTTGCCACCGAGGGCTTCGATCTGGCGATCCGCCACACCGCTTCACCGCCCGACACCCACGTGGCCTGGCCCTTGTGCAGCACCCGCTCGGTGCTGGTGGCCAGCCGCGATTACCTGCGCCACCAGGGCACACCCGACACCCCCCAGGACCTGGCCCGGCACGCCTGCCTGCACTACCCCCGCGCGCAGGACACGTCGGCCTGGCACTTCACCCCCGCCGAAGGGCGCAAGAAGGCGCAGGCACAGCGCGTCACGGTGCCGGTGTCGGGCCCGTTCAGCGCCAACAACAGCGAGGCCCTGCGCGACGCGGCCATCGCCGGCCTGGGCATCGCGCTCGTGCCCGACTTCAGCGCGCAGGCCGCCCTGCAATCGGGCCAGTTGGTGGAGGTCCTCCAGGGCTGGGCATCGGTGGGCACGTTCAGCGCCCAGATCTTCGCGGTCCGGCCTTACGCCAGCCACGTGCCGCGTTCGGTGTCGGCGTTTGTGGCCTGGCTGCGGGTGGCCCTGGCCGAGGGTTTCGACGCGCGGACAGCGCCACCCCGAGCGCGGTGACGCCCGGCACTCAGGTTCTGACGGACCTGAGTGATCGTGTTTTACGAAGTGATCATCCTGATATATCTGCTTTTTTGGAACACAGAGGACGCATACTCTACGCGGTACTCAATTTTTCTTGATGGAGACTCTGATGAAAAAGTGGATTTCCCTGCTGGCCGTGGTCATGACCCTGGGTCTGGGCGCGGCGCATTTCGACGCCGAAGCCAAACGCATGGGCGGCGGCAAGTCGTTCGGCATGCAGCGCCAGTCCGCGCCGCCGGCCAAAGCCCCCGCAGCACCCACTGCGGCGCCCGCCGCCGCGGGTGCCGGTGCCGCTGCGGCCAGCACCGGCCGCAGCTGGATGGGCCCGATCGCCGGTCTCGCCGCCGGCATTGGCCTGATGGCGCTCGCGTCGCACCTGGGCTTTGGTGAAGGCCTGGCCAACATGCTGATGATCGGCCTGCTGATCGCCGCTGCGGTCGCCGTGTTCGGCTTCATCATGCGCAAGCGCGCCATGGCACAGCAAGGTGGTGCGGGCGGTTTGGCCTACGCGGCTGCGGGTGCCAACCGCCAGAGCACGCCCGACGTGAACGCCTTTCGCACGCCAGTGAACGCGGGCGGTGGCTCCATGATCGGCAGCTCGCTGGGTGGCAGCACGGCCAGCCGCATCCCGGCCGACTTCGATGCGGCCGCGTTCGAGCGCAACGCCAAGGTCAACTTCATCCGCCTGCAGGCCGCCAACGACGCGGGCAACCTCGACGACATCCGCGCCTTCACCACGCCGGAAATGTTTGCCGAGCTGCAGATGGACCTGAGCGAGCGTGGCGCGGCCACCCAGCACACCGACGTGGTGCACATCAACGCCGAAGTGCTGGAAGTGGAAGAGGGCCCGGCCCTGTACGTGGTGAGCGTGCGCTTCACCGGCGAGACGCGCGAGAACGGCGCTGCGCAGACGGAGAGCTTCGACGAGATCTGGCACCTGACCAAGCCGCGCCACGCCAACGGCGGCTGGCTGCTGGCCGGCATCCAGCAAAGCGCCTGATGCGGCTGCGGGGCTGTGCCCCGCAACTGAAAAAGTGACAAGGCCCCGACGCTCGCGTGTCGGGGCCTTTTTGCTGGCGATGTCAGTGGGGGCTGCGCGGTGCCGCCTGGCGCTGCAGCCGGTCCCAGTCTTTCAGCGCTTGCTGCAGGCGGTTCTTGGAGTCGGGGTGGCCTTTGGCAAAGGTCTTGGTCAGAAACGAGCGCAGCCCCTCGTCGGGCGCCGGCGCGCCGCCGGCCTTGAGCGCATCGATCAGCAGCATCACCACCTGAAAACTTTGGGCGCGCGCGGCCATGTGCAGCATGGCCTGCCCGGCGGGCGTGCGGTCTTGCGGGTCGGCGCCGTTGTCGAGCATGTAGCGAACCAGTCCGGCCTTGCCTTCGCTGCAGGCCCAGTGCCAGGGCACGAGCCCGCCCTCGGCCGGGGTGCTGAAATCGGCGCCGGGCGCGAGCAGCTCGGGCGCCAGCGGCCAGCCCGAGGCCTTGATCATCTGTTGGGTCTTCCAGTCGGTCATCGGTTCGTCTTGTGGGTTGAGACGGGTTTATCGCATGATTCCGCCGGATCAAAGAAACCTCCAGAGCCTGTCCATGAACATCTCGGCCCTGTTCGAAGCCATGCCCTATCTGCCCAACGCCTCTGACTGGGTCCGGCTGCTGGCCGTCGTGGTTGCGTTGGTGGCGCTGGGTCTGTGGCTGGAGTACCGGTACTTTCACCCACGCGGCAAGGCTGGCGGCTGGGCTGTGGTGCGCTGGGTGTCGCTGCTGGTCGCTCCGGTGGTGGTGTTGGCGGTGCTGGGGCCGGCGCGTGCAGTGTCCGGGCCCATGAGCCTGGCGGTGTTTTATGGCTTGCTGTTCACCCTGGGACCGTTGATCTGGGTTGGCGCGCATCTGGGCGTGGGCCGTCTGGTGCGACCAGGCTTGAGTGGCGGGGAGTGTGTGGCGCTATCGGTGAGCGGTCTGGTCCTGTTGGCCGTGCCGGGTTGGGCCGTGTTTCAGGTCATGGGGCCACTGCAGGCGGTCGCCCGCCACCGGGCCGACAACCCGCCCGGTGCCGCAGCCAACCCGCTTGCCCATGCGGTGCAGCCGCTGCGCCGGTTTGAGGCGCCGG
This sequence comes from Hydrogenophaga sp., assembly GCA_021154985.1. Classification (GTDB taxonomy): domain Bacteria; phylum Pseudomonadota; class Gammaproteobacteria; order Burkholderiales; family Burkholderiaceae_C; genus Hydrogenophaga. The sequence goes on along the minus strand of JAJNQE010000025.1, from coordinate 14,683 downwards.
TGGTGGGCGCGGTGTGGGCCCAGTCGCTGCTGGCGCCCGAAGGCCTGCGTCTGGAGCGGGTGGACGAACGCGTGGGCGAACGGTGGGAAGACACGGCCGGTCGCGACCATCCGGCCTACTGCTCCCACGGGGCCGACCTGCACCTGATGTGGGCGGCCCGCGAGCCGACGCCACACTTGCGCCTGCATTGGGTGGACGGTCACGGGCAGCGTGGAGTGGCCGAACATCGACCTCAACCCCTGCCGACCGACACACCGATCCCTTTCGAAGTCGGGTTCCGCCCGGATGGTTTTGACCTGCCCGCCCCGGTGCCCCGATCGCGTGTGTTCGTGGTCTTTGACGGCGAGACCGAGGGCAGCTTCACCCACTTCCCGCTGGGCGGATCGGCGAGGGTGGGCGCGGTCGAGAGCGACTGTGTGCTGCCCGGCTACCGGCGTCCGACGGGCGCGGGGTACCGCGAAGTTGTGGGCGTTGCACTGGCATTTCGCCGGCCTGGCGCTGCACCATGGAACACGGAGTTTGCGCGGCCGAGGCCATGACGGCGAACAGCGAAGCCGGCAGCCCGCGTGCCACCAGCTGCTCGCGCACGGCGGTGGTGCGTTGCCGAAGAACCTTCAGCCTCATGACCTGAGTCCCTTGGAATTACAGCGTGCCTGCGGTCCGGGTTCACAACACCGGTTCGGTGTTTTTCGGGCTCGGGTAAACCTCGGTTGACAGGGAATTGGCCGGCACAGGATCATGCCTTCGGTTCAAAGTTCCCGGACACCGTCGGGGGCGGTACCTCCTTGACTCGCCATTCCGCATCATCCTTCACCCTCGAGCGAGTGTGTCGTGTTGTCCCGTTCTTCCAGTTCCACGTTTTCCAACGACCAGGCCGGCACCCTGCCCGCCCTGGCCACTCTCGTCTACCGCAGTCGCTGTGTGACGCCGCTCGACGACGCTGCGCTGCAGCAACTGGTGGAGGCTGCGCTGCAGCGCAACCAGGCCGAGTCGGTCACCGGCCTGCTCATTTACGACGGCGGGCGTTTCCTGCAGTGGCTTGAAGGTCCGGCCGAGAGCGTGGATCGCATCTGGCAGTCGATCCGGGTGGACAGCCGGCACACCGACGTGGAGATCCTGGGCCACATGCCCACCACGGTGCGCTGTTTCCCCGACTGGGGCATGAAGCTGGGCGACCGCGACACGAGCGAGCGGCCCGATGCCGCCAACGACGCGCACATGCGCCCGCCGCACAACCTGATCGAGTTGCTGCGCAGCCAGCAGGGGGTGCCACACGGGCGTGCCACCGACCTCTGGCACCACGCGCCGGCCCAGCCCGAGTTCGAACACGAGTTCGCCCGGCTGGACCATGAAATCCTCAAGCGCGTGGTGGACTCCACCGTGCTGCCCCAGGTGACGCCGCGCTACGGCATCGAGGAGCCGCTGCACGTTGACGCGGGGCGCGATCCCCGCATGGCCAGCCTGGCGCGTTTGCTGGTGGCAACCGATCCCGCCGAGGCCTTTGCGCTGCTGGATGTGTTGCATGCCGAGGCGGGCTCGTTGCGCGCCTCGTGCATGTGGGTTTCCGAGCCGGCTGCGCGCGACCTGGGCGATTTGTGGGCCTCCGACGAGGTCTCCGAGTTTGATGTGACGCTCGGCCTGGGCCGCCTGCAGCAATCGTTTCGCAAGCTGTGCCTGGAAGCGGACCACAACGACCGCCCACAGGAGCGCATGCGGGGCCGCATCCTCATTGCGCCCCTGCCGGGTGAGCAGCACCTCATGGGCGCGGTGTTCGACGCCGAGATGATGTGGCGCGAAGGTTGGGACACGCACTGCGAGTTTCCCGAGGACAACGCGGCGCTGGTCAGGCTGGTCAAGAAGCAGTGGTTTGACGTGGTCGACCTCTCGCTCAGCCTGGCCTTCAACCGCGAAGACTGGATGCCGCGCATGGCACAGACCATCACCGATGTGCGCCGCGCCTCGGTGAATCCGGCCCTGGTGGTGGTGGTGCGGGGGCGGGTGTTCTTTGACCACGACGGGCCCTTGCCCGAGGTGATCCACAGCGTGGGCGCCGACGGCGCCAGCACCGCGGCGGTGTTGGTCGTGCCGTCGTTTCAGGCATCGGTCGCGCGCGGCTGAGGCGGTCGGGCGGGCGTGTGCGCTGGCGAACAGCGCCATACTCAGCGCGCCCCCAAACTCCCGGCCGTGACCATGACAACACCCGCCACCCCCAACGCAACGGCTGCTGTGGCCGCTGCCGAGTCCACCTCCAGCGAGCCGCAACAGCTCTCGCCCCTGGCCGCGCCGGCGGTCTCGGCTCCGCTCACGCTGCGGCTGATGCTGGCCGCCGTGACGGTGGCTTTCGCCTGGATCCTGCTGCCCTTCTTCGGCACGATCTTGTGGGGCGCGATCATCGCGCTCATGTTCGCGCCGCTCTACCGCTGGTTGCTGCCGCGCATGAACCACCGGCACACGCGCGCCGCGCTGGCGACCATGGGCGCGGCCATGCTGGTGGTGGTGTTGCCCGCGGTGCTGGTGCTGATCTCGCTGGCGCGGGAAGCCACGCAGATGTACGCCCGCATCCAGTCGGGTGAGGTCAACCCGGCGCTGATGCTGCGCGGGCTGTTCAACGCCTTGCCCGATGGCTTGATCGGCTTTCTGCGGCGCTTCGGTCTGGGCAACTTTGACCAGGTGCAGCGCAAGTTCAACGCCATGCTCACGCAGGGCAGCGAACTGATCGCCACCCACACGTTCAATTTCGGCCAGAACTTGTTCACGCTCGTCATCAGCCTGTTCATCACGCTGTACCTCGCGTTCTTCCTCACGCGCGACGGCGCCAGCATCGTGCGCAGCATCCGCATGGCAATTCCACTGCCACCCGACCACAAGCAGGAACTGCTGGAGCGCTTCGGCACGGTGCTGCGCGCCACCGTCAAAGGCAACCTGGTGGTGGCGCTGGTGCAGGGTGCGCTGGGTGGCCTGGCGTTCTGGGTGCTGGGGGTCAACGGTGCGCTGCTGTGGGCGGTGTTGATGGCCGCGCTCTCGCTGCTGCCAGCCGTGGGTGCCGGCCTGGTGTGGGTGCCGGTCGCGTTGTACTTGTTTGCGGTGGACCAGATCTGGCAGGGTGCTGCGCTGGTGGCCTGGGGCGTGCTGGTGATCGGGCTGGCCGACAACGTGCTGCGCCCGCTGCTGGTGGGCAAGGACACCGGCATGCCCGACTACCTGGTGCTGATCACCACGCTGGGCGGCATTGCGGTCATGGGCATCAACGGCTTTGTGATCGGCCCGACGATTGCGGCCATGTTCGTCGCGGTGTGGCACATCCAGACCACCACACGGCCGACCATCCCGCCGCACAAACCACCGGCGCCGCCCGCAGCCCTGCCCACGCCCGCCGAGCCGCCACCGGCGCCCTAAACCGTTGTTGCACTGAGCAGGCTCTGCACCAGCGGGTGCTGCACCTTGCGCGCCGTGCCGATCGCGTAGAAGTGCTCGCGCACGCCGTCGCAGGCGCCGATCCACTGCAGGCCGTAGCCCTTGGACAGCTTCTCGCGCATGCGCTCGGAGGCCGGAAACACGCCCATGCCCGACGAGCCGAACGTGGCCAGCAACGCGCTGTCTTCAAACTCACCCACCACGCGCGGCAGCACGCCGTGGCCCTCGAACCACTGGTCAATGCGCAAACGCACCGAAGCGTGGGCCGTGGGCAGCAGCACCGGTACGTTGGCCAGGCTGTGTGGAAAGTCCTGCTTCGCCTGGGTCAGCCAGGCCTTGGGCGCGTACCAGCCCAGGGCCGACGAGCCCAGCGCATGGCTGTAGAGCCGCAAGTTGGGGTTGGCCGGAGCCGGCCGGTCGGCGAGCACCACGTCCAGGCGGTGCAGTGCGAGTTCGGCCAGCAGGTCGTCGAACTCGCCTTCGTGGCAGAGCAGGCGCAGGTTGGGCTCCGCCATGGCGGGCTCCAGCAGGTCGCGCACCGCGAGTTTGGGCAGGCCGTCGGAGATGCCCACCACCAGGCGCACCTCGCTGGCGCGCGTGGCGTCGCGCACCGCTGCGGGCAGTTGCTCGCCGAGGTGAAAGATCTGCTCGGCCACCTGCAGCGCCGCCTGCCCTGCCTCGGTGAGTGCCAGGCCGCGCCCCGCCGGCTTGAACAGCGCATGCCCCAGCGACTGCTCCAGCAAACGCACCTGCGCGCTCACGGTCTGCACCGCCAACCCCAGCCGGTCAGCGGCGTGCGACATGCCGCCCTCTTTGGCCGTGACCCAGAAGTAGTAGAGGTGCTTGTAATTGAGTTCCGTGTTCATTCTTCGGCTTTTAGAGATGAAGTGACAGCCATTTTCTGCTTTTTAAGAAGTCTTTGCATGCTTATGCTCACTCCTTTTCGACTGGAGCACACCATGCGCACCTATCCCGTGAACAGCCCGCAAGCCGCCGCCCGACTGCTCGCCATGGCCCTGGTGGCCGATGGCAACTACGCGCTGAGCGAGATCAAGGCGCTGGACCGGCTGGACGCTGCGCGCCAGCTGGGCCTGCCGCCGCAAGATCTCAAGGCCGTGATCGAGGCCTTCTGCGAGGACCTGTTGCTCAATGCCCAGGGAGAGTGGCTGGGCTCGGCGCAGCTGGATGCCGCCACCCGCCAGGCTTTGCTCGCCGAGGTGACCGATCCCGCCCTGCGCGCGAAAATCGTGGCCTTGTGCGAAGCCGTGGTCGAGGCCGACGGGCATGTGGCCGACGGTGAGACCGCCCTGCTCGACAGCCTCACCCGGGCCTGGCGCCAGCTGCCCGATCGCCACCGACACACCGAAGGAGCCTTGTCATGAAAACCCTCATCTGGGGCGTGTTCGCCTTCCTCACCGCGTGCTGGACCGCCCTGGTCGCGCTGTCGGTGCAACTCACCGAATGGCTGCTGGGCGCCGCCGGCTCGGGCCAGGCCACCGCCGCGGCCTCCGCTGTGGGCCAGTGGCCCGTGCCCGCCTGGGCCGCCTTGTGGGTCGACCCCGCGTGGCTGCAGGCGCTGCAGGCCATGTGGCTCGACCTGGTGCAGTGGCTGGGCCAGGTGGCGCCGTCGAGCGACGGTCTGATGAGCTGGATCACGCCGCTGCTGTGGACCGGCTGGGGACTGGGCATGCTGTGCCTGCTCGTGCCCGCCATCGGCTTGCACTGGCTGGTGGGCCGGATGAACAAGCCTGCAAATTCCACCCAACCCACCGCCGGCCGGGTCTCAGCGCAGGGCCGCGTTTGAAGCAGCGACTCGCGCAGTCTTTGCGCCGCGCCGCGCGCGAGCACGCGGTGCGCTCGCATGCGCGGGCGCAACCCGCCACCGACCCGGCCAGCCTGCGCCTGAACCTGGCCGAGCTGTTGCAGTTGCACGGCGACAGCTCGACCGCCGTGGTGTTGATGCTGATGGCGTTGCTCACTGTGGTGCCCGTTGCCGGTGCCGGCACCGTGCTCAGCGTGGGCATCCTGGCCATTGCCTGGGGCTGGGCGCGCGGGCACGACGCCATGGACCTGCCCAGCCGCCTGGGGGCGCTGAGTCTCAACGAGCGCTGGAGCGGGCGCTGCCTGCACGGCCTGGCGTGGATGTACGAACGCGCCAACCGCTGGCTGCGACCACGCTGGTCCATCTGGAGCCACGGTGCCACGCGCTGGGGCTGGGGCGCCTGGATCGCTCTGATGGGCGCGGTGATTTTTCTGCCCTTGCCGCTGGGCAATGTGCTGCCCAGCCTGAGCCTGATCCTGCTGAGCCTGGGCTGGATGTTTCGCGACGGCCTGGCGCTGCTGGTCTCGGCCCTCACCGGGTTGGCCGCACTGGCCTACACCGCTTCACTGGCCCACCTGCTGGTGCAACTGGTGGACCGCGCCCTGGCCTGGCTGCCCATCTGACATCACCCCGCCGCGGCGGGGTGATGCGCTGCGTGGGCGGCGCCTAGAATCGGCGCACACCCACCGGACCCACCGTTTGACGCCTGCCGCCGCCACCGCCCGCCCTCCTGAGACCTGCCCGCTGTACGTGGACCTGGACGGCACGCTCACGCCCAGCGACACGCTGTACGAATCGGTGATGCTGTTCATCCGGCGCAACCCGCTGAACCTGTTGCGCCTCTTTGCGTGGCTGCTGCTGGGCAAGGCCGGCTTCAAGCTCAAACTCGCCAACGCCGTGCGCCCCGACCCGGCCCGCCTGCCGTACCACGAGCGTTTTGTGCAATACCTGCGCGAAGAACACGCGCGCGGCCGCAGCCTGGTGCTGGCCAGTGCGGCCGACGCGCGCATCGTGCGCGAGGTGGCCGCACACCTCAAGCTGTTCGACGACACCCTGGGCACCAACGCCCGCGCCGACGGCGTGAACCTCAGCCGGGGCAACAAGCGCGACGCGATCGCCGCCCACGCGCAGGCACGCGGCCACAGCAGCTGGGCTTACGCGGGCAACAGCTCAGACGACATCGCGGTGTGGCAGGGCAGCACGCAAGCGGTGGCGGTGAATGCGCCGGCCAGCGTCGTCAGTGCGCTGCAGAAGGTGCATCCGCAGGCGCGAGTGTTCGAGCGCGAACCGCTGCGCCTGAAAACCGTGCTGCGCGCCATCCGCCTCAAGCAGTGGTCCAAAAACGCGTTGCTGTTCATTCCGCTGCTCGCTTCGCACCGGCTCGACCCCCACCTCTGGGGCCTGGTGGCGTTGGCGTTTGTGGCCTTCGGCCTGTGCGCCTCGGCCACCTACCTGTTCAACGATTTGCTGGACCTGCCCAACGACCGCGCGCACCGCCTCAAGCGCCACCGGCCGCTGGCCGCCGCCACCATCAGCATTCCGCTGGCGGTGGTGCTGGGCAGCGCCATGCTGGTGCTGGCCTTCGCGCTGGCCTGGGCCGTGTCGCCGGGGTTCACCGCCATGCTGCTGGTCTACACCGTGACCACGCTGGCCTACTCGCTGGTGCTCAAACGCCTGGCACTCATCGACGTGCTGGTGCTCTCGGGCCTGTACACCTTGCGCATTGGCGCCGGCGCGGTGGCAGCGCAGGTGGCGCTGTCCAACTGGCTGGCCGCCATTTCGATCTTCCTGTTCCTGAGCCTGGCGCTGGTCAAGCGCTGCGCCGAACTCGAAGAGCTCGACGACGACCGCACCACACTGGCCCCGGGCCGTGGCTACCAGCCGCGCGACCTCTCGTCGCTGCGCGCCATGGGCATGGCCAGTGGCTTTCTGGCGGTGATGGTGCTCGCGCTGTACATCGACAGCCAGAACAGCGAGATGCTCTACGCCAACCCCGAGTGGCTGTGGGCTGCGGCGCCCGTGCTGCTGCTGTGGGTCATGCGCATCTGGCTCAAGACCGGGCGGCGCGAACTGCACGGCGAAGACCCGCTGCAGTTTGCGTTGAGAGACCCCTTCAGCTGGATGACCTTGATCGCCATGGGGGGCATCGGCATCGCGGCCACCGTCGGACTGTGAAACACGCATGAAATCCATCGCCATCGGCCTCGCCGTCTTTTGTGTGCTGCTGTCCTCGGCGGCGCAAATCGCCATGAAGCGCGGCATGGGTGCGCCCAGCGGCGCCGACGTGGGCGCCACCTACCTGCACGCGCTCTCCAGCCCCTTGGTGTGGCTGGGCTTGGTGCTCTACGGCGCCAGTGCGGTGCTGTGGCTGTGGGTGCTCTCGCGGCTGGACGTTAGCCTGGCCTACCCGCTGGTGAGCCTGGGTTTCGTGGTGACCATGGCGCTGGGTGTGCTGTGGCTGGGCGAGCCGTTTTCGTGGCTGCGCGTGGCGGGCTGCACGCTGATCGTGGTGGGCGTGTCGCTGCTCGCGCTCGACGCCTGAGAGGCCGGTCATGCGCGCCTCCGAGTTCTCCGCACACACCAGCCGCCAGATCTTCTGGTCGACCTTTGTCTTCACCCTCGCGCTGAAGATCGTCATCGCGGCCGGATTCCCGTTCACCGGCGACGAAGCCTTCTTCTACCAGTGGGGCGTGTTCCCGGCCTGGGGCTATTCCGACCACCCACCCATGGTCGGCTGGTTGCTCGCGGTGCTGCGCCAGGTCGGCGAACACCCGCTGGCATTGCGCAGTTTCACGCTGATCGTCACCAGCGTCATTGCGCTGGGCATCGTCGATGCGCTGCGCCGGTGGCTGCCCGACGAGCAGGAGTCCAGCGCCTGGCTGGCCGGCGCCGTGTACCTGGCCATGCCGTGGAGCTGGCTGTTTGTGCTGGTGACGACCGACACGCCGCTCGTCTTCTTCATGGCGCTCTCGGCCTGGGCTTACCTGCGGGCCGACACCAGCGCCACGCGCAGCCTGCCCTGGTACGCCCTCGCAGGCTTGTTTCTGGGGCTGGCTTTCCTCTCCAAATACTTCGCGGCCCTGCTGGGCTTCGCGTACGCCGCGCACTGCTTTGGCTGGCGGCGCGCGCGCTGGTGGGCGCCCTTTTTGATCTTTGCGTTCGCCCTGCCCTCCATCGCCCTCAACGTGGCCTTCAACGCCACGCACGGTTGGACCAACGTGATGTTCAACGTGTTCAACCGCAACGAAGGCTCGGCCTGGTCGCTCGAGACCTTCGGCACCTATGTGGCCATGGCGGTGTACCTGCTCACGCCCTGGTTGCTCTGGCGCAGCGCGGTGGCCCGACCGATCGCTGGCACCTCCGTCACCACGCGCACCACGCTCGCGGTGCTGTGGCTGTTCCCCATCGTGGTGTTTGCGCTGCTGAGCACGCGCCGCACCATCGGCCTGCATTGGGTGCTGGGTTTTGTGCCGCTGTTCGTGGTGTGGGCCGGGTTGCGGCTGGAGGCGCGGCCGCTGCGCAGCGCACTGAGCTGGACGGTGGCGCTCTCTGTGCCCCACCTGCTGGTGGTGGCGGCCATTGCCTGGGCGCCTCTGGCCTGGTGGCAGCCGTTCAAGATCCATGACCGCGCCGTGTTCTTGCGCGAGACGCCGGCCGTGGTGGCTGCGCTGCGGCAAGACCTGCCACCCGGCGCCACGCTGATGGCGCGCACCTACAACCCGGCGGGCATGCTGGCGTTTCACCACAAGGCCTATGTGCCCGTGTTCGGTGTGGGCCGGCACCACGCCCGGCAAGACGACCAGATCGTCGACTTCCGGCTGTACGACGGCCAGCCGATCCGCGTGTTCCTGTACGACGAACCGGTGCTGGCCGAGTTCGCGCCGTACTTCGAGCGGGTGAGCGTGAAGCGCTTTGAGATCGAAGGCGTGGCCTTCTTTGCGGTGGACGGTGTCGGTTTCCGCTTCCAGGCCTACCGCGACGGGGTGCTGGCCGAAGTGGCGAGGGAGTTCCACGCCGTACCGTCATGGCTACCGGTGCTGGGGAGCCCGTTTTGCGAGCGGTATGGGTTTGTGGCCTGCTCGCCTGGGCGTCCCTGAGGCGGTTTCAGGGGTTGGGTTTGAAGAACCTCAGGGCGCAGCGAACGGAACGCGTTGCGCCACCGCACACATCAACTCATACCCGATCGTGCCCGCCGCCGCCGCCACTTCGTCCACCGGCAACACCGCACCGGCCGACGACCGCCCCCAGAGCACTACCTCGGAGCCCATGCCCGCCGCGTCGAGGCCAGACAGGTCGTCCGTGATCATGTCCATGCTCACCCGCCCCACCACCCGCGTGCGCACGCCATTGACCAGCACGGGCGTGCCGCTGGGGGCGTGCCTCGGGTAGCCGTCGGCATAGCCGCACGCCACCACGCCGATGCGCATGGCCTTGTCCGCCGTGAAGGCCGAGCCGTAGCCCACCGTGTCGCCGGACTGCAAGCTCTGCACGCCGATGACGCGGCTCGACAAGGTCATGGCCGGTTGAAGATTCCAATCAAGCGCCGAGCGGGCGGGAAAGTCGGGTGCGCTGCCGTAGAGCGCGATGCCTTCGCGCACCCAGTCGGCGGCCAGCGTGCTCACGCCTTCGCCGCGCAGCGCGTCACCCGGGTGGCGCAGCAGGGCTGCGCTGTTGCACAGCGTTCGCTCGCCCGGCAGGTCGGCGGTGGCGGCTTCGAAGGCGGCCACCTGGTGCGCAATGCCGCGCGGGCCGTCGGCGTCGCTGAAGTGGGTCATGAGCGAGATTTCTTCCACCTGTGGCAAGGCGTTGAGCCGCGCCCAGGCGCTGCGAAACGCGTTGGGCGTGAAGCCCAGGCGGTTCATGCCGCTGTTGAGTTTCAAGAACACGCGGTGCGGGGCCAGGGTCTTGTGCGCGGCCAGCCAGTCGATCTGCTCGGTGCAGTGCACCGTGTGCCACAGGTGCAGGCGCGAGCACAGCTCCAGGTCGCGCGGCTCGAACACGCCTTCCAGCAGCAGGATGGGGCCACGCCAGTCCAGTGCCCGGATGCGTTCGGCCTCGGCCAGATCGAGCAGCGCAAAACCGTCGGCGGCGCGCAGGCCTTCAAAGCAGCGCTCGATACCGTGGCCGTAGGCGTTGGCCTTGACCACCGCCCACACCCTCGCGTCGGGGGCGCATTCGCGGGCGCGTTGCAGGTTGTGGCGCAGGGCTTCGGGGTGAACGGTGGCGAGTATCGGGCGGGGCATGGGCGAGCGGGCGTGAGGTCCGTCATCGAAAGGCGTTGCAACCGGGGTCAACGCCCGTGAATTCAGGGTCTTTCAAGGGCCGCGTGCTATAACCCCGCATCCCCTGGAGACCCCCGTCAACTGTCGCATAAAAAAGCCGCTGCGACCCGCTCAGCCACCCTGCGCTGAGGCCCTTCGGCGCTCAAAATCATCGCCATGAAGCGCGGCTTCTACACCATCATGACGGCGCAGTTCTTCAGTTCGCTGGCGGACAATGCGCTGTTCGTGGCCGCGATCGAACTGCTGCGCACGCGCGGCGCCCCCGAGTGGCAAAGTGCGGCCCTCGTCCCCCTGTTTGCCTTGTTCTACGTGGTGCTGGCTCCGTTCGTGGGGGCGTTCGCCGACGCGCGACCCAAAGGCCAGGTCATGTTCATCAGCAACGCCATCAAGGTGGTGGGCTGCCTGCTCATGCTCACCGGCGTGCACCCGCTGCTGGCCTACACGCTGGTCGGTCTGGGTGCGGCGGCGTATTCGCCGGCCAAGTACGGCATCCTCACCGAGCTGCTGCCGCCGTCGCAGCTGGTCAAGGCCAACGGCTGGATCGAGGGCCTGACCATCGCTTCCATCATCCTGGGCGTGTTGCTGGGCGGGCAGCTGGTGAGCCCCTGGGTGTCGGCGCAGTTGCTGGCGATCGACCTGCCCGGCTTGCACACCGGCATCCACCACCCGGCGCAGGCGGCGGTGGCCGCGCTCATGTTCGTCTACATGCTGGCGGCGTGGTTCAACACCCGCATCCCGCTCACCGGCGTGACCCCGCGCCCGATGCCCAGGAACCCTGGGGCTTTGCTGCCCGATTTCTGGCGCTGCAACAGCCGCCTGTGGCGCGACCGGCTGGGCCAGATCTCGCTGGCCACCACCACCTTGTTCTGGGGCGTGTCTGGCAACCTGCGTTACATCGTGCTGGCCTGGGCTGGCGCGGCACTGGGCTACAGCACCACGCAGGCGTCGTCGCTGGTGGGCGTGGTGGCGCTGGGCACGGCGGTGGGTGCGGTGGTGGCATCCCTGCGCATGCGGCTGGACCAGGCCACGCGCGTGATGCCGCTGGGCATCGCCATGGGCGTGCTCGTGATCCTCATGAACGTCATCGACAACGTGTGGGTGGCCGCGCCGTTTCTGGTGTTGCTGGGTGGCCTGGGCGGTTTTCTGGTGGTGCCCATGAACGCGCTGCTGCAGCACCGGGGCCACAACCTCATGGGCGCGGGCCGCTCGATTGCCGTGCAGAACTTCAACGAGCAGGCCTGCATCCTGGTGCTGGGTGCGCTCTACGCATCGTCAACCGCGTGGGGTTGGTCGGCGTTCGCGGCCATCACCGCGTTTGGTGTGCTGGTGGCGGGCTTCATGGCCATCATTGCGCTCTGGCACCGCCACAACCAGCGGGTGCACCCGCACGAGCTGGAGCGGCTTCTAGAGATCGCGCGCCGCGACGACCTGCACGGCTAGAACCCGACGTTGGTGGGTGCGAAACCGTCGAGGCTCACCAATCGGTGCTGCGCGAGCACCTTGTACAGATCGCTCTCGCTCACCGAGCGCGACAAGTAGGCGTCGCTGCCGGCCAGGCCCGCTTTCATGCGGTCCATGCTGCCGGCGGTGGGCGCGAACATGATCACCACCGGCGCGCCCTTGGGGCCCTTGGTCTGCTTGGCGGAGCGGCAGATCTGGTTGGCATCGGGGTCGCCTTTGAGCCGGTCGATCACCACCAGCCGGTACGGGTTGGCCTTGAGCATCACCAGGGCTTGCGCGGCCTCGCGCGACCAGTCGATGGTGAGGCCGTAGCGCTTGAAGCGCTTGAGCAGGATGCGGCCTTCCACCAGGCTTTCGGCCACGAGCAGCATGTCGCCGCGCGCCACGTCGGGCACGGCGGCTTTGTCGGTGCTGATGCGCGAGCGGGGGGCGCGCGTGGAGCGTGGCGCGGGCGGGGAGGGCAGATCGTCCAGTCCGCCAAAGTCCGTCAGGCGCATCGTGCCCTGGCGGTTGCTGGGCGCGGCTGCGCGCTGCGGCGCAGGGGGCATGGCCGTCAGTGCGCGCTCCTCGCCGCGCTCCATGGGGCGGGTGGCCGGGAATTCGGTGTCGGCCGAGCGGCGTCGACGCAGGCTCACGGCCGGGGCCATGGGCCAGGGCGCTTCTTCGGGCGGCAGCGTGGCCGAGAAACTGCGGTCGCCGCCGGCGCTGGGGGCCACCGGCGGCAGGTGGTCGGTGGCGGCCAGGCGTCCGCTGGCCAGGCGCATGCTGGCGTCCAGGCCTTGCAGCTGCGAACCCTGAAAAGGCTGGGTGGCGGCAAACCCACCGGCGGGTGCACGCTGGGCCGTTGCGGCGGGGCGCACGCCCACGATCACATCGAGCGCATTGAGCACCGACACCAGCTTGACGGGCTTGAGCTGCAGCGGCCAGCCGGTGCCGCCGTCGGACTGGCCCACCAGCAAGATCTTGCCGGGCAGCTCCGCGTAGCGCACCAGGTGCAGGGCCTGGGTGTTGTCGGCGTTGACGATCAGGATCTGGGCGTCCATCACCTCGTCTTGCACGGTGTAGCTGGGGGGGCGGCGCGCGGCCATGCGGAAAAAGGACTCGAAGGTGGCGGACTCGGCTTGCGTGAAGCCCACCAGCGCCACCGAATAAGCTGCCACCATCGAATTGCCCCGTCCGCTGATTTGTTGGTTGATGCGCGAATACCCTTGATGAGTATGCCTTTTTTGTAACCGAATACGCTGTCCCGTTGTTGCATGTCATTCGAAATGCGACATCAAGGGCGCCGCAGCCCACGCGGATCTGCTCCCTGTTTTGCCCAACCCGTTCCAAGGAGTCCCATGTCTAGCATCCACGACTTTGAAGCCCTCTCCATCGACGGCAAGCCGGTGTCGCTCGCGCAGTTCAAGGGCCAGCCCCTGCTGATCGTGAACACGGCGAGCGCCTGCGGCTTCACGCCGCAGTTGGGCGGGCTGGAAAAGCTGCACCAGACCTATGGCGCGCGCGGCCTGGTGGTGCTGGGTTTCCCCTGCAACCAGTTTGGCAGCCAGGACCCGGGCAGCAACGACGAGATCGCCAGCTTCTGCCAGCTCAATTACGGTGTGAGCTTCCCCATGATGGAGAAGGTGAATGTGAACGGCGCAGAGGCCCACCCGTTGTGGCAGTGGCTCACAGCAGAGGCCCCGGGCTTGCTGGGCAGCAAGGCCATCAAGTGGAACTTCACCAAGTTCCTGGTGGGCCGGGACGGCCGGGTGATCAAGCGCTACGCGCCGCAGGACGCGCCGGAGAAGCTGGCCGCCGACATCGAGGCCGCGCTGGCCTGAACCAGGTCGGTTGGCGCTGTCAGCGCAGCCAGCCGCGCTTGCGGAAGTACAGCATGGGTACCACGGCCGACAGCACCATGAGCGCGAGCGCGAGCGGATAGCCGTACTGCCACTGCAGTTCGGGCATGAAGGCGAAGTTCATGCCGTAGCTGCTGGCCACCAGCGTGGGTGGCAGCAGCGAGACGCTGGCCACCGAGAAGATCTTGATGATCTTGTTCTGGTTGATGTTGATGAAACCGACGGTGGCGTCCATCAGGAAGTTGATCTTGTCGAACAGGAACGCGGTGTGGCTGTCCAGCGAGTCCAGGTCGCGCAGGATCTGGCGCGCGTCTTCAAACTGCTCGGCGCTCAGCAGGCGGCTGCGCATCATGAAGCTGACCGCGCGGCGCGTGTCCATCACGTTGCGGCGGATGCGGCCCGACATGTCCTCGTGGCGCGCAATGGCCGACAGCGCCTCGCTCAGCAGGTTGTCCGAGGCGTTGCTGTTGAGCACCTTCGTGCTCACAGTCTCGATTTCGTCGTAGATGTCTTCCAGCGTGTCGGCGCAGTACTCGGCGTCGGCGTCGAACAGCATCAGCAGCACGTCCTTGGCGTCCTCGATCAGACCCGGCATGCGTCGCGCGCGCATGCGCAGCAGGCGGAACACCGGCACGTCTTCGTCGTGGATGGAGAACAGCACGCCCTGGCTTTTCAGGGTGGCGTTGTGTTCGTTCAAGATGAACGCGACCCGGACCGCACGCGGGTCTTCCGGATCGTCGATCAAAAAGTCAGAACGCACATGCAGCTCGCCGTTGTCTTCTTCAAAGAAACGGGCCGACTCCTCGATGTCTTCGTCCATCGCGTCTTCGGGGATCGACAGTCCGAAATGCTGCTTGACCCAG
>JAJNQE010000014.1 GCA_021154985.1 Hydrogenophaga sp. | reverse complement strand
CCGATATTGCCTTCCTGGATCAGGTCGAGGAACTGCAGGCCGCGGTTGGTGTACTTCTTCGCGATCGAAATCACCAGGCGCAGGTTGGCCTCGATCATTTCCTTCTTGGCGTCGCGCGAGGTGGACTCGCCCGAGTTCATGCGCTTGTGGATGTCCTTGAGGTGCGCCAACGGCACAACCACACTGCTCTGGATGTTCATCAAGCCTTGCTGCAGTTCCTGCACCGGCGGAATGTTGCGCTCCATCACCACGCTCCAGGGCTTACCGGCGGCGGCCTGCTTCTCCACCCATTTCAGGTTGAGCAGGTTGGCCGGGAAGTCGGCAATGAACTTCTCCTGCGGCATGCCGCACTTGTCCACGATGATGCGGCGCAGTTCGCGTTCTTTCTTGCGCACATCGTCCACCTGGCTGCGCATGGTGCTGCACAGCTTCTCGATGGCCTTGGCGGTGAAGCGGATCGACATCAGCGTTTCGGTGATGGCTTTCTGCGTCTTGAGGTAGGTCGGCGTGCCGTAGCCTTCCTTGTCGTAGGTCTTGTGCAGTTTTTCAAACAGCACGCGCATGGCATCGAAGCGGTCCAGCGCTTCGCGCTTGAGCTCTTCGAGCTTGCGGGTCAGCGCCTTGGAGCCGCCTTTGCCGTCGTCGTCGTCGGCTTCGTCGTAATCGTCGAAGTCTTCCTCGGCCACGTAGTCGTCGGCCGCGTCGGCGTCGGCAAAGCCGTCGACCACGGTGGAGATGACGACCTTGCCGTTGCGGATGTCTTCGGCCATCACCAGAATTTCGGCGATGGTGGCCGGGCTCTCGCTGATGGCGGCCATCATGTCGTTCAGACCGCCTTCGATGCGCTTGGCGATTTCAATCTCGCCTTCGCGCGTCAGCAGTTCCACCGTGCCCATTTCGCGCATGTACATGCGCACCGGGTCGGTGGTGCGGCCGAATTCGCTGTCCACGGTGGACAGGGCGGCTTCGGCTTCTTCTTCGGCTTCTTCTTCGGTGGCGGCGGTGGGGCCGGTGTTGTTCAGCAGCAGGGTTTCGGCATCAGGCGTCTGTTCGTACACCGCCACGCCCATGTCGTTGAGCAAGGACACCACCACTTCCAGCGTCTCGGCTTCCACCAGCTTGTCGGGCAGGTGGTCGTTGATCTCGCCGTGCGTGAGGTAGCCGCGCGTTTTGCCCAGCTTGATCAGGGTCTTGAGGCGTTCGCGGCGGTTGCGCGCTTCTTCTTCGGACAGGACGGTCTCGTCCAGGCCGAATTCCTTCATCAGCGCGCGCTCTTTCGCCTTGCTGATCTTCATGCGCAGCGGCTTGACCTTCTCGGTCGTGGCCGAGGTGTCGACCGCTTCGGCCTCGACTTCGCCGGTCAGGTCGTCTTCGATGTCGCTCAGGTCGGCATCGTCCATGTCGCCGCCAGACGACTTGCTGTCTGCCTTGGGCTTGCGGCCGCGTTTGGCGGCGGGCTTGTCATCGGCAGCGGCTTTGGCCGGGCGGCCGGCCTTCTTCTTCGCCGGCGCGTCTTCGAGCAATTCGGTGTCGACGGCCTTGACGGCGGTCTTTTTGGCAGCGGCTTTGGCGGGAGCGGCCTTGGCGGCGGCTTTGGCAGGGGTCTTTTCGGTCACAGCAGGGGCTTTCTTCGGGGGCAAAGCCGGGGCGGTGGCGCGGGAGGCGGCCTTCGTGGCGGGTTTTGTGCGGGACGGGACGGGCGTGCTGGATTTCTTCACGGGCATGAGGACCTCAGAAAAATGTCGAACTGGAACCGGCAGAACACACAAAAAACGCCTGAGGGCCGCGCAACGCGGTCCACCCCGGTGATTTTGTTGGGCACAACGCCCGCACTACACCCGCTCTATGCCGGAAAGGGCGGGCCTGCAAGCTGTTGGGGCGAACATTTGGTGTGCAGTCCTTGCGGGGTTCCGTCTGGCTCGAGGTGAGGCGCAGAGGTGGCCAGGAGAAGTGTCCATGTAGCCCTGTTCAGGGGCCGGGCCGGTGCCGGAGGTGCTGCTGTCGCGCTTGCGGTGCAAAACCGTGGATTATACCGCGCTTCCCGTATTTTGCTGGGCTGCTGTGCTGGTTTTCAAGGCAGCGAGTTGGGCGTTCACGCGTTTGTAGTCGTCCATGGCACTGGGGTCGCCTTCGGCCACGCGCGCGGCCAGCAGCCTGGCCTGCGCTTCCAGGGCGTCCCGGCGCAGCCGGTTCATCACGTCGTTCAGCTCCGAGAGCTCGGACGCCGGGTCGTCGCTGGGCGGGATCTGCTCCACCTGCGTGCAGGCAAACACCTCGTGCTCGTGGCCGCGCAAGGCTTCGCGCAGGGCGGCCCAGGGCTGGGGGCCGTGTTCGTGCAACTGGGCTTCGAGCCAGGCGAACAGCGCACCGTGTGGTGCCTGCAGGTGGGCCAGCAGGCTGTGGTCGTCCGCCGAGAGGCCGTCCCAGGCCTGGGCGTTGGACAGCAACAGGCCCACGGCGCGGTCGGCGCGGCTGCCACCGGCGCGGCGCGTGCCCAGCATGCGGGGCGGCGGGGGCGGGCCCTTGCGCCACTTGCTGAATCCTTTTTTCCCGTAGCCGCTGCCGCCATCGCTGCGGTAGCCGCCGCCAGAATCGAAGGAACTGGACGTTGACTCGTATGCGCCGCCCCCGTCGTAGCCGACGTCGTGCGCTGGCTGTGCGGGCGTTTGTCCCGCCGAGCGCGGCGCGCGCGATCCGCCAGCTTGCTGCCAGAGTTGCAGCAGGTCGGCGCTGCCGATGCCGATGCCGCTGGAGAGCTCGCCGATGAGCTGGCGTTTCAAGGCACCGTCGGGCAGCGCGCTCCAGAGCGGGCGCGCCTGGCTGGCCATGCGGGCGCGGTCTTCGGCGGTGGTGAGGTCGCAGTCGGCACTGGCGGCTTCGATCAGGAAGCGAGAGAGGGGTACGGCGTCTTTCACGCACTGGGCAAACGCGGCTTCGCCGTTGGCGCGGATGAAGCTGTCGGGGTCGTGCTCGGCCGGCAAAAAGAGGAACTTCACGCTGCGCGTGTCGGTGGCCAGGGGCAGGGCGGCGTCGAGCGCCTTGCGCGCAGCGCGCCGGCCGGCGCCGTCGCCGTCGAAGCTGAACACCACCGAATCGGTGAAGCGAAACAGCTTTTGCACGTGGTCGGGCGTGCAAGCGGTGCCCAGCGTGGCCACGGCGTTGGCAAAACCGAGCTGGGCCAGGGCCACCACGTCCATGTAGCCCTCGGTCACCAGCGCGTAGCCCGCCACGCGGATGGCGGTACGGCCTTCGAACAGGCCGTAGAGTTCGCGGCCTTTGCTGAACACTGGTGTTTCGGGCGAGTTGAGGTACTTGGGTTCACCCTTGTCGAGCACGCGTCCGCCAAAGCCGATGCACTCACCCTTGACGTTGCGGATCGGGAACATGATGCGGTCGCGAAAGCGGTCGTAGCGTTTGGACTGGCCATCCGCCCCTTTTTCGTCCTCGTGTTCGATCACCATGCCCGACTCGACCAGCAGCGGCTCCTGGTAGTCGGGGAAAACGCTGGCCAGCGCGCGCCAGCCCTCGGGTGCGTAGCCCAGGCCGAAGGTCTTGGCGATCTGGCCCGAGAGGCCACGTCCCTTGAGGTAGGCCACCGCGCGCGGTGCCGCCTTGAGGTGTTTGGCATAGGCCTGCGCGGCCTTCTCCAGCACGTCGGTGAGCGTGGCCTGCTTCTGGCGCTGCTGGGCGGCGCGCTCGCGGTCTTGCGGCGAAGCGTCGTCTTCGGGCACCTGCATGCCGGTCTGTTGCGCGAGGTCTTTCACCGCCTCGATGAAGCTCATGCCGGCGTGCTCCATCAGGAAGCCGATGGCGTTGCCGTTGGCCCCGCAGCCGAAGCAGTGGTAGAACTGTTTGGTCGGGCTGACGCTGAACGAAGGCGACTTCTCGCCATGGAACGGGCACAGGCCCATGAGGTTGGCACCGCCCTTCTTGAGCTGCACGTAGCGGCCCACCACGTCGACCACGTCCACGCGGTTGAGCAGTTCCTGGATGAAGGTCTGGGGGATGGCCACCGGGGTATTCTGACCGATGGGTTTTGCGCCGCTGGAGGCGGCTTCAGTCGCCCGCCACGATGCCCTCGCGCCGGGGATCGGCGCCTCCCAGCCACACACCGCGCCCGCGCACCAGGGCTTGTGCACCACTGGTGAGTTCGCCCTGCTGCACGGTGTGGCCGCGCTGCTGCAAGTTGCTGACGGTGCTGGCCGGGAATCGCTCCTGCTCCAGCACCAGTGGCCCGCCGAGCGTGCCGAAATTGGGCAGGTCCACGGCGGCCTGCGGCGACAGGCCCCACTGCAGCACGCCGTGCAACACCTTGGCCGTGTAGTGAATGATGAAGGCACCGCCCGGGCTGCCGGTGCTCATGAGCACCTCGCCCGTGGCTTTGTCGAGCACCAGCGTGGGCGACATCGAGGAGCGTGGACGTTTGCCGGGCTCGACCCGGTTGGCGATGGGCCGGCCTTGGGCGTCGCGAGGTGTGAAGCTGAAGTCGGTCAGTTCATTGTTGAGCAAAAAGCCACCGGGGCGCGTGGGGTCGGTGGTAACCATGAGGCGCGAGCCAAAGGCTGATTCGATGGTGGTGGTCATGGCCAGCGCATTGCCGAAGCCGTCCACGATGCTGATGTGGCTGGTGCCGTGTTCGGGCTGGTCGGGCATGCGCGCCCAGCCGCTGTGCAAGCCGCCGGGAACGCCCGCCGATGCTTGCGGCATGCGCGCTGGCGTGATGAGCCGTGCGCGTTCGTCCAGGTAACGCGCGTCCAGCAGGCTGCCCCAATGGCCGGTGGGTGGTGCCACAAAGTCCGGGTCGGCCACGTACTGCGCTCGGTCGGCAAACGCCAGGCGAGAGGCTTCGGTGTGGCTGTGCAGCCAGTCGACCGGGGGCAGGCCGTCGCTCAAGGGTGCGGTTGCCTGCGGCGTGCGCGCGAGCAACCCCAGGATTTGTCCGATGGCCAGTGCGCCGGAACTCGGCGGCGGGAATCCGCAGATGCGCAGCGCGCGCTGGGCGGCGGTGTGGTCGAAGCACAGCGCTTCGCGTTCGCGGGGCTGGTAGTTCTTCAGGTCGTCCAGGCTGAGCGTGCCGGGCAGGGTGGGGTGTTGGCGCACTTTGTTCACGATGGCCCGCGCGACCGGGCCCTGGTGCAGGGCCATGGGGCCAAAAGCCGCGATGTTGCGCAGCACCTGCGCCAGCTCGGGGTTGCGCAGCAGGTGCCCCGCGGGGTGCGGGCGGCCGTCTTCGCGGTAGAAGTAGGCGCTGGCGACCGGGTCGGTCTTCAGGGCCGTGTCGGTCGCCAGCAGGGTGTGCAGGCGCGGGCTGATCGCAAAACCCTGTTCGGCCAGCCGGATGGCGGGATCGAACAGCCTGGCCCAGGGCAGTTTGCCGTGTTGCCGGTGGGCCAGGGCCAGCATCATCACCGCACCGGGCACGCCCACCGAGCGTCCGCTGTTGACAGCGACGGGGAAGGGCAGTGGTTCGCCCTGCGCGCTCAGAAAGAGCTTCTCATCCACCGCCATCGGCGCGGTCTCACGCCCATCAAACGCCTGCAACTGGCGGCCGTCGTGGTGCAGCAAAAAGGCACCGCCGCCGATGCCGCTGGACTGCGGCTCCACCAGCGTGAGCACCATCTGCACCGCAATCGCCGCGTCCACCGCGCTGCCGCCCGCGCGCAGGATTTGTGCGCCCGCTTCGGTGGCCAGTGGGTTGGCGGCGGCCACCGCCTGACGTGGAAAGCGCCAGCCGGGTTTGGCGGTGAGGCCAGACGCGGCCTCGGGCTGCTGCACCGCAGGTGGTGCGGTGCAAGCGCCCAGCAGCGCCAACCCCAGCGCGGCGAACAGTGGCTTGCAAGCGTTCACGTGCCGACCGACCAGGCTCAGCGTGGCGCCAGGCGGATCGCGCCGTCCAGGCGGATCACTTCACCATTGAGCATGTCGTTCTCGATGATGTGTTTGGCCAGCTTGGCGTAGTCGGCCGGGGTGCCGAGGCGGCTGGGGAAGGGCACGCTGGCGGCCAGCGCGTCCTGCACCTCTTGTGGCATGCCGAACAGCATGGGTGTGCCGAAGATGCCGGGGGCAATCGTCATGTTGCGGATGCCGTTGCGCGAGAGGTCGCGTGCGATCGGCAGCGTCATGCCGACGATGCCGCCCTTGGACGCTGCGTAAGCGGCCTGGCCGATCTGGCCATCGTACGCGGCCACGCTGGCGGTGCTGATCATCACGCCGCGCTCGCCGGTGGCTTCCGGCTCGTTCTTGCACATGGCATCGGCCGCGAGGCGGATCATGTTGAAGCTGCCGACCAGGTTGACCATGATGGTCTTGGTGTAGACGCCGAGGTTGTGCGCGCCGTTCTTGCCCACGGTTTTTTCGGCCGGCGCAATGCCGGCGCAGTTGACCAGGCCCATGAGCTTGCCCATCGAGGTGGCCTGGGTCACCACGGCCTGGCCGTCGGCCTCGCTGCTCACGTCGCATTTCACGAAGGCGCCGCCAATTTCTTTGGCCACCGCTTCGCCTTTTTCGGCCTGCATGTCGGCAATCACCACCTTGGCGCCGTTGGCCGCCAGCATGCGCGCCGTGCCTTCACCCAGACCCGATGCGCCACCAGTGACGATGAAAACCTTGCCTTGAATGTCCATGTTGTGCTCCTGTGGTGTGAATGGGTGTTTGACGTTGACGTAAACGTCAATCAACTGGCGATTATGCGGCAGGTGATGGTCACGCCCGTGTCACAAGCGCTGCCTAGTCTGAAGGCTTTTGCCATGAACGGAGCCACCATGTTTGACAGCCAGGACGAGCTGCTGCGCCGCATCCACACCGATCTGATGGATGGTTACGACGAAGAGTTGGAAATGGAGATGGAGGACCGCGTTGACGAAGCGCAGGACGCCGAAGCGCTGAAGCAGCACAAGGCCGACCGTCAACGGTACTTCCGGGAGCTGTTCCGCCTGCAGGCCGAGCTGGTGAAGCTGCAGGACTGGGTGGTGGCGACCGGGCACAAGGTGGTGATCATTTTTGAAGGCCGAGACGCGGCGGGCAAGGGCGGGGCGATCAAGCGCATCACCCAGCGGCTGAATCCGCGCGTGTGCCGCGTGGCTGCGCTGCCTGCGCCCAACGACCGCGAACGCACCCAGTGGTACTTCCAGCGCTACGCGGCGCACCTGCCGGCCGCAGGCGAGATGGTGCTGTTCGACCGCAGCTGGTACAACCGCGCCGGCGTGGAGCGGGTGATGGGCTTCTGCAGCGACGAGCAGTACGAAGAGTTCTTCCGCTCTGTGCCCGAGTTCGAGAAGATGCTGGTGCGATCTGGCATCCAGGTCATCAAGTACTGGTTTTCCATCTCCGACGAAGAACAGCACCTGCGTTTTCTGGGCCGCATCCACGACCCGCTCAAGCAGTGGAAGCTCAGCCCCATGGACCTGGAGAGCCGCCGCCGCTGGGAGCTCTACACCCAGGCCAAAGAGGTGATGCTGGAGCGCACGCACATCCCCGAATCGCCCTGGTGGGTGGTGCAGGCTGACGACAAGAAGAAGGCGCGGCTGAACTGCATTCACCACCTGCTGCACCAGATGCCGTATGGCGAGGTGGAACGCCCCACCATCACCTTGCCCGAGCGGGTACGCCACGAGGGCTACCGGCGCCACCAGGTGCCCGGCGAGATTCACGTGCCGCAGGTGTACTGACCCGAAAGGAACAAAGCCCTTGGCGATCACCAAGGGCTTTGTTCTTTGGAGGCGGCGGCCTCCGTCCAGAGATGCCGCGGAACTGGCTTTGCCAGGCCGCAGGCATTGCCCCCTGGAGGGGGTCGCGCGAAGCGCGGCGGGGGTGTTACTTGTACCCAACGCGGTCCAGCATCTGCTGCACCTTGGTCATGTTCTTCGCCACCGAAGCCAGCGGCACCGTCTCGGCCTTGAAGTTGTCACCGCCCATGGCCTGGATGGCGGGGTTGGCGATCTTCAGGCCCTTGACGGCCGGGAACTCGTTGTTGCCGTTGGCAAAGTAGTCCTGTGCAAACGGGCTGGCCAGGAATTCCATGAACAGCATGGCGTTGTCGCGGTTCTTGGCGTGCTTGGCCACGGCGGCGCCGGCAATGTTCACGTGGGTGCCGGTGGTGCCCTGGTTGGGGAACATCACGCGGACCTTGTCCATCACGGCCTTGTCTTCGGGCTTGGTGGACTTGATCAGGCGGGCCACGTAGTAGGTGTTGGTGAGCGCCACACCGCACTCGCCCGAGGCCACGGCCTTGATCTGGTCGGTGTCGCCGCCTTTGGGGGCGCGCGCCATGTTGTCCACCACGCCCTTGAGCCAGGCCTCGCCCTTCTGGTCACCCAGGCGCTCGACCACGGTGGAGAACAGCGAGAGGTTGTAAGGATGAGAGCCCGAGCGGGTGCAGACCATGCCCTTGAGCTTGGGGTCGGCGAGTTGTTCATAGGTGGCCACGTCTTCGGCCTTCACGCGGGCCGGGTCGTACACCACCACTCGGGCGCGGGTGGAGAAGCCGGTCCAGGTCACGCCGCCTTCGCCCGGCGCCGCGCGCAGGTTGGCCGGAATGGCTGCATCGAGCTTGGCCGAGCGGATCGGCTGGAACAGGCCCTGGCTGTCGGCCGAGGCCATGCGCGCAGCGTCGACCAGCAGGATCACGTCGGCCGGAGACGCGGCGCCTTCGGCACGCAGGCGGGCCACAATGCCGGCGTCGTCCGCATCCACGCGGTTGATCTTGATGCCCGTGGTGCGGGTGAAGGTGTCGTACATCACCTCGTCGGTCTGGTAGTGGCGCGCCGAGTACAGGTTGAGCACCTTGTCCTGGGCGATGGCCTGGCCCTGCAGGCCGAGTGTTGCGCTCACGGCCGCCAGCGCGATCGAGAGTTTTTTCAATGTGGTCATGGGAATTCCTCGGGAGTTGCAAAGAAGGAAACAAGGGGTGTGCTGCGGCCATGGCGGCGGTGCGTCCCCGATAATTTAAAGATGCTAACACTAACGCGAATTGTTCTTAATAAGACCACCAGGGTTGCAGGGCTTGTGCTGTGTGCGGCCTTTCTGGTCGCCTGTTCCTCCACGGTGCCAGTGCCGGCAGGGACGCCGCCGGTGGTGGTGCCGCAGGTTCGGGAGCCGGTGGCGCCCCCCATGCGCGCGCCCCGGCTGGGTCTCGCGCTGGGCGGCGGTGCGGCGCGCGGCTTTGCCCATGTGGGCGTGATCCAGGTGCTGGAAGAAAACGGCATCCGCCCCGATGTGTTGACCGGCACCTCGGCCGGTAGCCTGGTGGCGGCGCTGTATGCCAGCGGCAAAACGCCCACCGAGCTGGAGCGGGTCGCCATGAGCATGGACGAAGTCACGCTGACCGACTGGGCCCTGCCCATTCTTGGCCGAGGTCTGCTGCGCGGCGATGCGCTGGCGCGGTACGTCAGCCAGGCGGTGGACGGCCGCACGATCGAGAGCATGGCGCTGCCCCTGGGCGTGCTGGCCACCGACCTGGGCACCGGGCAGGGGGTGCTGTTCCGCCGGGGTGACGTGGCGCAGGCCGTGCGCGCATCGAGCGCGGTGCCGGGGCTGTTTGCGCCGGTGGGCATTGCCGGGCGCGAGTACGTGGACGGTGGCCTGGTCGCGCCGGTGCCGGTGCAGCAGGCGCGCGACATGGGGGCCGAGGTGGTGCTGGCGGTGGACATTTCCAGCGCACCCGAAGGCAACCTGGCCGTGGGGAACATCCGCGTGCTGCTGCAGACCTTTGCCATCATGGGCCAGAGCATCAACCGCCATGAACTCGCCACCGCCGACGTGGTGGTGCGCCCGGCGCTGGCGGGTGTCGGCAGCGCCGACTTCGCATCGCGCAAACGCTCCATCGAGGCGGGCCGTGCGGCGATGCTGGCCGCGTTGCCGCAACTCAAGACGCAACTGGCCCGGCTGAAGCCGGTCCATGGCGCCGTTGGCGCGTGGCCATAAAAAAAGCCCCAGCCTTGCGGCGGGGGCTTAAGGGGTCCGATGAAATCGAATTTCGAAAAGGACCCGAGGAGACAACCAAGAGAACGGGTTTGATCTGGAACCTGCTCCCGTGAGGGTCAGGAAGATCGTGCAGTGATGCTAGTTTGCGGCTTGTGACAATGTTTCAAGTCGCCGATCAACGGCACGATCAACCGATTGTTCAGCGCTTTTTGGCAACCGACTTCGAGGCGTTCACGGCGGAGGCCGTCACGGTGTTGAAGTTGGCTTCGGCCATTTCGGTGGCTTGCTTGACAGCTTTCTGCACCGATTCCATGGCGTTGTTGGCGGCGGACACGGCGCTCTTCATCACGGCCACGGCGGTCTCGGAACCGGCGGGGGCGTTCTTGGAAGCGTTGTCCACGACAGCCATGAATTTCTTCTGGGTGTCGCTGGCTTGTGCTTCAGCGGCCTTGCCGAATTCGGCGGTCGTGCCTTGGGCGATGTCGTACAGGTGGCGGCTGTAAGCCACGGTCTTTTCGGCCAGAGGCTGCATCAGGCTGGCTTGCAGCGTCAGCAGTTCCTGGGCGTCTTTGACGCTGAGGAGGGCCTGGGTGCTGTTGGCGGACTCGGACAGGGCAGCCTTGGTGGCTTGCACATTGAGTTCAACCAGCTTTTCCACGCCTTCGAAGGCTTTCTGGGTCAGACCAAAAATGGTCTCGATGTTGGCTTTCTGGGCGGCAATCATTTGTTCGGCGGTCAGCATATTCATACTCCTAAACTTGGTGAAACAGGGTTTAGTTGAGGGCTGCTGGGAACACGGCGCTGTCTGGACGCTTTTGCTTTTTGTTCACATTGCTGCACTGCAACATAACCGCGATTATAGGGATTACCCTTGGCAGCGCAAGCGGTTTTTGCTGCGCTGCACCATTCTAGGCAGCGCGGCCTAAAAGGCGCACTCCGCCCCCCGAATACCCGAGCCGGACACAATCCCTTGTCGTCTCCACCCCGTGCGCACCGCCTTGCAAGCTTTCTACGCTGACCACTTCGTCCTGCCGCTACCCGCAGGCCACCGTTTTCCCATGGCCAAGTACGCCCGGCTGCGCGAACGCCTGACCCGCGAGCTGCCCCAGGTGGAACTGCGCGAGGCACAGCCTGCCAGCGACGGCGAACTGGCGCTGGTGCACACCCCCGGTTACATCGAAGCGGTGCGCAGCGGCACCCTGGCGCCGGCGGCGCAACGCGAGATTGGTTTCCCGTGGAGCCCGGCCATGGCCGAGCGCGCCCGGCGCTCGGTGGGCGCCACGGTTCAGGCCTGCCGCCGCGCCCTGGAGGATGGAGGTCTTGCCGCCAACCTGGCCGGGGGCACGCACCACGCCTATGCCGACAAAGGCAGTGGCTTCTGCGTGTTCAACGATGCCGCCGTGGCGGCCCGCCTGATGCAGGCCGAGCACGCCCGCACGCAGCGTGCGCGCGGCATGCTGCGCGTGGCGATCATTGATCTGGACGTGCACCAGGGCAATGGCACCGCGAAGATCTTTGCCCACGACGATTCCGTGTTCACCCTGTCGCTGCATGGCGCGAAGAACTTCCCTTTCCGCAAGGAGCCCAGCGATCTGGACGTGGAGCTGGCGGACGGCTGTGGCGACGCCGAGTACCTGGAGGCGCTGGAGCGTGCTCTGGAAGAGATGGAACGCCGCTTCGAACCCGGGCTGTTGATTTACCTGGCGGGCGCCGACCCTCACGAAGGCGACCGGTTGGGCCGGCTCAAACTCACGTTCGACGGCATGGAGGCGCGCGACCGTCGCGTGATGGACTGGGCGTGGACCCGCCGCCTGCCGCTGGCCTTTGTGATGGCCGGTGGCTACGGCACCGACATGGAAGCCACCGTGCAGGTGCAGATGAACACCTACCGCACAGCGGTGGAGTACCAGGCGCGTTGGTTCTCCGCCGCCGCCACCGCGGTGACAGCGCGTGCGGCAACCCGCTGGCACAATGCCGCGCCATGAGCAACCCAGCACCGGCCGCGCGCCCGCAACCCTTGCCGCGCAGCGCCTACCGCGTGCTGCGCCCCATCACCACCCGCTGGGCTGACAACGACGTCTATGGCCACGTGAACAACGTGGTGTACTACAGCTGGTTCGACACTGCGGTGAACGCCCATCTGATCGAGCAGGGCGCTCTGGACATCCACCACGGCCCGGTGATCGGGCTGGTCATTGAAACCCAGTGCAATTACTTTGCACCGCTGGCTTTCCCGCAAACCGTGTGGGCGGGCCTGCGTGTGGCCCACCTGGGCAAGTCCAGCGTGCGCTACGAGGTGGGCCTGTTTGCCGACGGCGAAGACATGGCCGCCGCCTGTGGCCACTTCGTGCATGTTTACGTGGACCGCCACACCCGCCGGCCCGTGCCGCTGCCCGAGCCCTTGAAGAAAACCCTGGAGACCCTGCTATGAGCCACAACCCCACCGCATCCGTGATCGATCCGGTCAGTGTTGACGCCGCGATCACCAGCCGCATGTCGGCCCGCGCTTTTTTGCCGCAGCCCGTGCCGCGCGCCACGCTCGAACACCTGCTGCAGGTGGCCAGCCGCGCGCCCTCGGGCACCAACACGCAGCCCTGGAAGGTCTACGTGTTGCAGGGCCAGAGCCGCGACGCGCTGGTCGACAAGGTTTGTGCCGCGCACGACGCCATGCGCGCCGATCCGTCGCTGGCCGCCGAGTACCGCGAGGAATACGACTACTACCCCGAGAAGTGGGTGAGCCCCTTCATCGACCGTCGCCGCGAAAACGGCTGGAGCCTCTACGGCCTGCTGGGCATCACCAAGGGCGACAAGGACAAGATGCACGCGCAGCACCAGCGCAACTTCCGCTTCTTCGATGCGCCGGTGGGCCTCATGTTCACGCTGGACCGCGTGATGGGCCGTGGCTCGCTGGTGGACTACGGCATGTTCCTGCAGAGCATCATGGTCGCCGCGCGCGGCCACGGCCTTCACACCTGCCCGCAGGCCGCGTGGAACGGTTTTGCCAAGATCATCCTGCCGCACATTGGTGCCGGTGAGAACGAAATGCTGGTCTGCGGCATGGCCCTGGGCTACGCCGATCCCGCCGACAAGGTCAATGGCTTTCACACGCCGCGCGAGACGGTCGAGTCGTTCACGACCTGGCTGGAATAATCGCGCCTCTTTTCCCTTTTCTTTTCAATCACAGGAGACAACATGATCACCACCCCCAGCGGCCTGCAATACGAAGACACCGTGGTCGGCAACGGCGACATCGCCAAAGCCGGGCGCCCGGTTCAGGTGCACTACACCGGCTGGCTGTTCAACGACGGCGTGCAGGGTTCCAAGTTCGATTCCAGCAAGGACCGTGGCCAGCCGTTCGAATTCCCGCTGGGCGCCGGCCACGTGATCAAGGGCTGGGACGAAGGCGTGCAGGGCATGGCGGTGGGTGGCACGCGCCGCCTGGTGATCCCGGCTGCGCTGGGCTATGGCGCACGCGGTGCGGGTGGCGTGATCCCGCCCAACGCCACGCTGCTGTTTGAAGTTGACCTGCTGGCGGTGTGATTCCCATGACCAACAACACCAGCCGACCGGCCGTCTTTGTTTCCCGCAAGGTTTTCCCCGAGGTCGTTGCGCGTTTGAGCGAACACTTCGATGTCGAGATGAACGACACCGACAGCGTGCTGCCGCCGGCCCAGCTGGCCGAGCGCCTGAAGGGCAAGGTGGGTGTGCTCACCACCGGCAGCGAGCGGGTGGACGCCGCGCTGCTGGCCGCCAACCCGCAGCTGCGGATCGTGGCCAACATCGCCGTGGGTTTCAACAACTTCGACATGGCCGCCATCAACGCCGCGGGCGTACTGGCCACCAACACGCCCGACGTGCTGACCGAGACCACCGCCGATTTCGGTTTTGCCTTGCTCATGGCCACGGCCCGGCGCGTCACCGAGAGTGAACATTTCCTGCGCGCGGGCCAGTGGAACAAGTGGAGCCTGGACATGTTTGCCGGCGCCGAGGTGCATGGCAGCACGCTGGGCATTCTGGGCATGGGCCGCATCGGCCAGGCCATTGCGCGGCGCGGTGCCCACGGCTTCGGCATGAAAGTGATCTACCACAACCGCTCGAAGCTGGGCCCCGAACTGGAAGCCGAATGCAAGGCGAGCTACGTGGACAAAGCCACGCTGCTCAAGACCGCCGACCACGTGATGCTGGTGCTGCCCTACAGCCCCGAAGCCCACCACACCATCGGTGCGGCCGAGATCGCGCAGATGAAGCCCACCGCCACGCTGATCAACATCGCGCGCGGCGGCATCGTGGACGACGCCGCGCTGGCCCAGGCCTTGCGCAACCGCGTGATCGCTGCTGCCGGCCTCGACGTGTTCGAGGGCGAGCCCAAGGTGCATCCCGATCTGCTGACCGTGCCCAACGTGGTGCTGACGCCCCACATCGCCAGCGCCACCATGGGCACGCGCATGGCCATGGCCATGCTCGCAGCGGACAACGTGATCGCTTTCCTGACCACGGGCCAGGCGGTCACGCCGCTGAACGCCGCAGCGATCGCAAAGGCCTGATCGCCGATGGCATCCGACACGCTGCTGTGGGGCCTGCTGGTTCTGCTGGTGCTGAACATCGGGTTGGTGGCGTGGCTGCTGTTGCGCCGTCCGCCGGTGGATGCCGATGCGCTGGCGCACCGGCAGCTGCTGCTGGCGCAACTGCAGCAGCAGGGTCAGCGCGTGGAGCGGATCGAAGGCGAGTTGCGCCGCGAGATCAGCGAGTCGTCGCGCTGCGGCCGACAGGAGATCCAGCAGACCCTGGCCACCTTTCAGGAAACGCTGGTGGGTCAGTCGGCCGAGACCACGCGCACGCAAAACGCCCAGCTGGACGGTTTTGCCCAGCAACTCGTGCTGCTGCGCGGCACGCTGGGTGACACCCTCACGCGCACGCTGCAGGACATGGGGGAGGGCAATGCGCGGCGCCTGGCCGAGATCCGCGCCACGCTCGAAGCGCAATTGCAGCAACTGCAACAAGGTAACGCCGCCAAGCTCGACGAGATGCGAGCCACCGTCGACGAGAAGCTGCAGAGCACGCTGCAGGCGCGTCTGGGTGAGAGCTTCAAGCAGGTGGCCGACCGGCTGGAGCAGGTGCACAAGGGCCTGGGTGAAATGCAGACGCTGGCCCAGGGCGTGGGCGACTTGAAGCACCTGCTGACCAACGTGAAGACGCGCGGCATGTTCGGCGAGGCGCAGCTGGCGGCTCTGCTGGAGCAGGTGTTCGCACCCGACCAGTACGCCACACAGGTGATGACCAAACCGGGCAGCCGCTTCACGGTGGACTTCGCCATCAAGCTGCCGGGCCGCAACGACGACGGTGCGCCGTGTTGGTTGCCGATCGATGCGAAATTTCCCAACGAGGACTACGAGCGCCTGCTCGACGCGCAACAGCGCGCCGATGCCGAGGGCGCTGAGATGGCCGCGCGCGGGCTGGAGCAGCGCATCAAACTCGAAGCCAAGTCCATGGCCGACAAGTACCTGGAGCCGCCGCACACCACCGACTTTGCGATCCTGTTCCTGCCCACCGAAGGCCTGTACGCCGAGGTGCTGCGCCGACCGGGCCTCATGGAGGTGTTGCAGCGCGAACACCGTGTGACGCTGGCCGGCCCGACGACATTGATGGCCATGCTCAACTCATTGCAGATGGGCTTTCGCACGCTGGCGCTGGAAAAGCGCTCCAGCGAGGTGTGGCAGGTGCTGGGTGCGGTCAAGACCGAGTTCGGCAAGTTCGGCGATGTGCTGGCGCGTGTGAAGAGCCAGACCCAGACCGTGCTCAACACCCTGGACAGCGCCGAGACGCGCAGCCGCGCCATGGGCCGCGCGCTCAAGGCGGTCGAGGCGCTGCCGCAAGACCAGGCCAGCGCCTTGTTGCCGCTCGATCCCAACGACCCCGGGGACGCTTGAACCCCACGCTGCGGTCCGACCTGGCGCGGCTGATCGCGGCGCAGATCTGCCTTCACGCCTGCATGACCGGTTTTCGCATGGCCGCGCCGCTCATGGCGCTGCGCGAGGGTTACAGCCCGGCGGCGGTGGGCATGCTGTTGGCGCTGTTCGCGCTGGCGCCGGTGTTCATGGCCCTGCCGGCCGGGCGCTACGCCGACCGGCGTGGATTGAAAAAGCCTGTGGCCATGGCGGTGGGCATTGCCACCATGGGCGCAGCGATCTCGGTGGCTTTCCCGGTGTTCGCCGTGCTCTGTGTCACCGCGCTCACGTGTGGTGCTGCCACGGGCCTTGCCATGATCGCGCTGCAACGCCATGTGGGGCGGCTGGCCAACGGTCCCACCGAGCTGCGGCAGGTGTTCAGCTGGATGGCCATCGGGCCGTCGATCTCCAATTTTCTGGGCCCCTTTGCCGCGGGCGTGATGATCGACAGCTTCGGCTTTCGCGCGGCCTTTCTGTTGCTGGCGCTGCTGCCCTCACTGGCCTGGGTGTGGGTGCGCCACACGGTTGAACACGAACCGGTGGCGCCCGAGCTGCGACAGTCCAGCGGCTCGTCGTGGAACCTGCTGAAGGACAAGGGCTTTCGCAAGCTCATGCTCATCAACTGGCTGCTGTCGTCGTGCTGGGACGTGCACACCTTCCTGGTGCCGGTGCTCGGGCACGAGCGCGGCCTGAGCGCCACGGTGATCGGCTCCATCCTCGGTGCGTTCGCGCTGGCGGCCACCGCCATCCGCGTACTCATGCCCTGGCTGGCGGCGCGTTTGCGCGAGTCGGTGGTGATTGGCTCGGCCATGGGCGCCACCGCGCTGCTGTTCGCGGTGTACCCGCTGGTGCAGGCCGCGTGGGCCATGGCCGGGCTGTCCATTCTGCTGGGCCTGGCGCTCGGTTCGGTGCAGCCCATGATCATGAGCACGCTGCACCAGATGACGCCGCACCACCGCCACGGCGAAGCACTGGGCTTGCGCGCCATGGCCATCAACGGGTCCAGCGTGGTGATGCCGCTGCTGTTCGGTTCCGCTGGCGCGCTGGTGGGTGTGGGCGCCGTGTTCTGGATCGTGGGTGCGGTGGTGGGTGCAGGCTCGCCCCTGGCCTGGAGCTTGCGTTCACACAACCCGCCTGCACCCGAGCGCGTTGATCCCTGAAGGCACGCAAGGCGCCCGTTTGGGGCTTGTGTGGGCAAGTCAGGTTCCCGCAAATGCCCGCTTTTAGAATCGTTGGTTAACCTGAAAGACGTGCCGTGCTGTTGATCATTGTCCTGCTGCCACTCCTGTTGGGTACCCTGGCCACGTTGTGGCTGGGCTCCAAGTCCCGTTTGCTCACCGCCCTTGCGGCCGGGCTGGTCACATTGGCCAGTCTGTTGCTGCTCTTGTCACACGCGCCCACCGTCATGGCGGGCGGTGTGGTCATGAACAGCTGGCAGTGGGTGCCCGAGATCGGTTTGAACCTGGTGTTCAAGCTCGACGGGCTCTCCATGATGTTCGCCGGGCTCATCCTGTTCATCGGACTGCTCATCGTCATCTACGCGCACTTCTACCTGAGCCCGAAGGACTCGGTGGCCAAGTTCTACAGCGAGATGATGCTGTTCATGGCGGCCATGCTGGGTGTGGTGCTGTCCGACAACCTGCTGCTGCTGGTGGTGTTCTGGGAGCTCACCAGCCTCTCGTCTTTCTTGCTCGTGGGTTTCTGGAGCCACCGGGCCGATGCGCGAGCCGGTGCGCGCCAGGCGCTGGCCGTCACCGGCGGTGGCGGCCTGGCCATGCTGGGTGGCTTTGTGTTGCTGGGCCAGATCGCCGGCACCTACGAGATCAGCGCCATGCTCGGGCAGGTGGCGCAGATCCAGGCGCACCCGATGTTCGTGCCCGCGCTGTTGCTCATCTTGCTGGGCTGCTTCACCAAGAGCGCGCAGTTTCCGTTCCACTTCTGGCTGCCCGACGCCATGGCCGCGCCCACGCCGGTGTCGGCTTACCTGCACTCGGCCACCATGGTCAAGGCCGGTGTGTTTCTGCTCATGCGGCTCTACCCCATCCTGGCGGGCTCGGGCTGGTTCGAGGTCATCGTCACCACCACCGGCCTCGTGACGATGATCTTCGCCGCCTTCATCGCCATCTTCAAACACGACCTCAAAGGCCTGCTCGCGTATTCCACCGTGAGCCACCTCGGCCTCATCACCTTCCTGGTCGGCCTGGGTTCGCCGCTGGCGGCGGTTGCCGCCGTGTTCCACGTGCTCAACCACGCCACCTTCAAGGCCTCGCTGTTCATGATCGCCGGCATCGTTGACCACGAAACGCATTCGCGCGACATGCGCCAGTTGGGCGGCCTCTACAAACTCATGCCCTGGGTCGCCACGCTCTCCATGGTGGCCGCGGCTTCCATGGCGGGTGTGCCGCTGACCAACGGTTTCCTGTCGAAGGAAATGTTCCTCACCGAAGCGGTGGTGGGCACGGCCGGGGTGTGGGCCTGGCTGGTGCCGGTGGCGGTCACGCTGGGCAGTGTGTTCAGCGTGGCGTATTCGGTGCGCTTCATCCACGACACCTACTTCAATGGCCCGATCGGTGATGTGCCGAACAAGCATCCGCACGAACCGCCGCTGGGCATGAAGCTGCCGTCGATGCTGCTGGTGACGATGTGCATCGTGGTCGGCCTGCTGCCGGCGCTGACCTTCGGCCCGTTGGTCGACGTGGCCGCCACCGCACTCGCGGGCAAGGCGCTGCCCGAGTACCACCTGTCCATCTGGCACGGCTTCAACCTGCCGCTGCTCATGAGCGTGATCGCGTTGGGCGCGGGCGCGGCCCTGTACTTCTGGCTGGCACGCGGCAAGTGGTTGCACCGCGTTAGTTCCGAAGACTGGTTCGGCCCGGCCACGGGGCGCCAGATGTTCGATAGCGTGATCGACGGGCTGTTCTCCCTGTCGGGCCGCATCTCCGTCCGGCTGGAAAACGGATCGCTGCAGCGGTACGTGGCGTGGATGTTCGGCGCGGCACTGGTCATGGCCGCCATTCCCCTGGCCGGCAGCAACATCGGCACGGGCGAGCGCGAACTGATGTCCGCGCCGCCCCTGGCCATCGCGGTCTGGTTGCTGTTGTTGGCCACCTGTGTGGCGATCGCGCTCACCCACCGCGAGCGTTTTCAGACCGTGGTGCTGGTGGGTGTGGTGGGCCTGGTCACGGCGCTCACCTTCGTGAGTCTGTCGGCGCCCGACCTGGCGCTGACACAGCTTTCAGTCGAGGTGGTCTCCACCGTGCTGCTGCTCATGGGCCTGGCCTTGCTGCCACAGCGCTCGCCCAAGGAAACGAAGTCGGTCCATCGCGTGGGCCATG
Organism: Hydrogenophaga sp.; assembly: GCA_021154985.1. Lineage (GTDB taxonomy): Bacteria > Pseudomonadota > Gammaproteobacteria > Burkholderiales > Burkholderiaceae_C > Hydrogenophaga. Next base: position 5,402 of record JAJNQE010000014.1, on the reverse strand, counting down.
TGGTGCTGGCGCTGACCGCCGGTGCGGCCATGGCCGGTTTGTCCTGGCTGGTGCTCACGCGCGACTTCGAGTCGATCTCCTGGTACTTCCTGGAGCAGTCCATGCCGTTGGGCGGTGGCACCAACGTGGTCAACGTGATCCTGGTGGATTTCCGGGGCTACGACACCTTTGGCGAGATCACGGTGCTCGGCATCGCGGCGCTGGGTGTGCTCGCGCTCATGGAGGGCATGCGCACACGCCGGCCGACAGTCGATCCCGATGGCCGCAACTGGACGTTTGCAGCGCAGCCGCTGCTGTTGCGCGTGGCCGCGTCGGTGGTGCTGCCGCTGGCACTCGTCTTCACCCTCTACATCTTCATGCGCGGCCACAACCTGCCCGGTGGCGGCTTCATCGCGGGCCTGATCACTGCCGTGGCGCTGGTGCTGCAGTTCATGGCCTTGGGCCAGAGCAAGGCCGAGGCCTTGCTGCGCGCCGGCGGCGGTCGCCGCTTTGTGGTCTGGATCGGTGCGGGCCTGGGCATTGCCGGGCTCACCGGCGTGGGTGCCTTCTGGTTTGGACGGCCCTTCCTGACCAGCGCACACGGACATCCGCATGTGCTCTGGCTGGGCGAGTTGCCGTTTGCGTCGGCCGCGCTGTTCGACCTGGGCGTTTACCTCACCGTGGTCGGCGCCACGCTGCTGACCATCTCGGTCCTGGGGACCGTGTCGCGCGAGACTTCTGCGCCTGTTCAATCTTCCGGGAGTGCCGCATGAGCATGGAATTCCTCTTGGCCAGCGGCATCGGTTTTGTCACCGCCTGCGCGGCCTACCTGATGCTGCGCGGGCGCACCTTTTCGGTGGTGCTCGGCCTGTCGCTGTTCGGTTACGCCGTCAACGTCTTTTTGTTTGCGATGGGGCGGCTGTGGACCAACGCGCAGCCCATTCTGGTGGGTGAGGGCGCGGTGGCCGACCCGCTGCCGCAGGCGCTGGTGCTCACCGCCATCGTGATCGGCTTTGCCACCACCGGCTTCGTGATCGAACTCGCCCTGCGCAGCCGCCACGAGAGCGGCACCGATCATGTGGATGGCCGCGAGCCTGGAGGGCATCACTGATGACGGACGTGATCATGGCCTTCTGGCTGCAGCACGCTCCCGTGCTGTCGGTGATCTTGCCGACCTTCACGGCGGTGCTCCTGTTGCTCATCGGCGACCCCTCGGGCGTGTCGGCGCAGGGCGGGTCTCACGACGACACGCGTCTGCGCTGGCGCCGTCGCCTGTCCATGGCCTCCATGCTGCTTGGTGCCTGCATGGCCGCCGGCCTGGTGTGGCACGCCGCCCAAGGGGAGCTGCTGGTGTACCAACTCGGCGAGTGGCCTGCGCCCTTCGGCATCGTGCTGGTGGTCGACCGCCTCTCGGCGCTGATGGTGCTGCTCACCTACGCGGTGGCTGTGCCCGCCATGTGGTACGCCACCGGCGGCTGGGATTGCCGCGGGCGCCACTTTCACGCGCTCTTCCAGTTCCAGCTCATGGGCCTGTGCGGCGCTTTCCTCACCGGCGATCTGTTCAACCTCTTTGTGTTTTTCGAGGTGCTGCTGATCGCCTCGTACGTGCTGCTGGTGCACGGGCAGGGCAAGGAGCGGTTCCGCATGGGGGTGCACTACGTGGTGCTCAACCTCATGGCGTCGGGCCTGTTCCTGATCGGCCTGGGCATGGTGTACGCGGTGACCGGCACGCTCAACATGGCCGACGTGGGGCTGCGTGTGGGGCAGCTCACGGGAGATGCCGCGCTCATCGCGCGCGCGGCGGCGCTGGTGCTGCTGGTGGTGTTCGGCCTCAAGGCGGCCATCGTGCCGCTGTATTTCTGGCTGCCCGCCACCTACGCCTCGGCCAGTGCGCCGGTGGCAGCCCTCTTTGCCATCATGACCAAGGTGGGCGTGTACAGCATCATCCGCGTGCACTGGGGTGTGTTCGGCGTGGAGGCGGGCGAAGCCGCGCTGGCCGCACAGGGCTGGTTGCTGCCGCTGGCGCTCACCACCAGTGTGCTCGGCGTGCTGGGTGCCCTGGCCGCGCACACCATGGCGCGTCTGGTGGCCTACCTCACCGTGTCCTCGGTCGGCACCATCCTCGCCGGTGTGGGCCTCTTCACGCCGGCCACCCTGTCGGCCTCGCTCTACTACACGCTGCACAGCACGGTTGTGATCGCCGGTCTGTTCCTGCTGGTGGAGCTCATGGCCTCGCAGCGCGGCGAAGCGCGCGACAAGCTGCAACCGGCGGTGGCGCTGCGCGAGCCGCTGCTGCTGGGCTTGATGATGATCTTTGGTGCCGCCTCGGCCGCCGGCTTGCCGCCGCTGCCCGGGTTTCTGGGCAAGCTGATGGTGCTGGAAAGCAGCTCGGGCCTGCCGGCCCAGGCCTGGGTCTGGACGGTGGTGCTGGTGGTGGGCTTCTTCTCCATCGTGGGTCTGGCGCGCGCCGGGGTGGTGGTGTTCTGGCATGTGCAGCCCACCCAGGACGGCCCGAGTGCCGGAGGCTCCAGCCTCAAGTTGTTGTCGGCGGTGTGGGCCATCATGCTCATGACCGTGGCCATGGCGGTGCTGGCCTCACCCATCAAGCGCTACACCGATGCGGCTGCAGCGCAACTCGCCGATCCGGCGCAGTACGTGCGCGCGGTGCTGGGTGCGGAGCGGGCAACGGTGCCCACCACACGGCCTTACGACGGCGCACGGCCCGCCCCGATCGTCAAGCCTTCGAAGGAAAGCCCATGACCACCCCCCAGAACGCCATCCATCAACCAGCCCGCAAGGCGGGTTGGTTCGCCCATCCGGTGCTCTCGGTGCTGCTCGGGGTCAGCTGGCTCGCGCTCTCGCACAGTGTTGAGCTGGTGCACCTGATCTCGGCCCTGCTCATCGGCCTGATCGTGCCGCGCCTGCTGCACCCCTTTCTGACGCCGGCGGACCGCATCGACTGGCTGGCCGCGCTGCGCCTGAGCGCGGTGGTGCTCAAGGACATCGTGATGTCCAACATCACTGTGGCCCGGCTTGTGCTCGGGTCCATGGACACGCCCAGACCGGCGTGGCTGCCCGTGCCGCTGGACACCGACCACCCGCGCGTCAACGCCCTGTTCGCCACCATCATCACCACCACGCCTGGCACCGTGTCGTGTGTGGTGGACGAGCAGCGGCACCAGATCCTGGTGCACGCGCTCAACTGCGACGATGCCCAAGCCATGATCGACGACATGAAAATCCGCTACGAGGCGCCATTGATGAAGATCTTTGGTCAGCCACCGAGAGCCAGGAGTGCCGCATGAACATCCTCGACCTTGCCCTGAACATCGCGCTGGCCGCGATCACCGTGTCCATGTTGTTGTGTGGATGGCGCCTGCTGCGCGGCCCCGAAACCACCGACCGACTGCTTGCGCTGGACACGCTCTACCTCAACACCGTGGCCCTCATCGTGGTGTTGGGCATGCGCTGGAACACCGCCTTGCTGTTTGAAGCCGCCTTGCTGGTGGCCATGCTCGGGTTTGCGTCCACCGTGGCACTGGCGCGTTACCTCAGCCGCGGCGACGTGGTCGAATAAGGAGACACAGCATGCACCCCGTTGTTGAATGGACCGCCGCGATCCTCATCGTGATCGCCGCCTTCTTCCTGCTGGTGGGCGCCATCGGCCTGGCCCGCCTGCCCGACTTCTACATGCGCCTGCACGCGCCCACCAAGGCCTCCACCCTGGGCGTGGGTGGGGTACTGATTGCATCGATGCTGGTGGCCGCCGCGCAGGGCCGCGCCGGTGTGGCCGAACTGTTGATCACGCTGTTCGTGTTCATCACCGCGCCGGTGTCGGCCAACCTCATGGCGCAGGCCGCGCTGCACCTCAAGCTGGCATCGCGCGCGCCGGTGCCACGCGACGCGGTGCCCGAGCGGCAGGAAGGCTGAAGCCCAGGCCGGCGAGGTAGGCGTCCATGGTGTGGCGCCCGCTCTTCTCCAGGTCGAACGCCAGTGGGTCCAGCAGCCAGTTCTGGATCAGGCCGTCCATGATCACGTGCAAGCCCAGTGCCGCCGTGGGCAGGGGCATGGACAGCTTGATGTCTTCGCGGCGCACCACTTCGCGCAGCGCCTTTTCGGTCATGGCCACGCACTGGTTGCGCACCAGCAGGTGGCGGTCGCGCACCGCCTGCATTTCGCTCACGTATTCCACCTTGTGCGTGGCCACTTCGAACACGCGGCGGGTCTGTTCGTCGGTGGCGGTCTGCTTGAGCGCGTTCATCATCGAATCGCGCAGCGAGAGCAGGGGATTCGCAGCGGCCTCGGCCTTGCCCGCTGCGCAGGCCAGTGCGCCTTCCAGCGGCATGGTCACGCGCTCCATCATGGCGTTGAACAGATCGGCCTTGTCCTTGAAGTGCCAGTAAATGGCGCCGCGCGTGGTGCCGGCCGCGGTGGCGATGTCGTTGAGCGACGTGCGCGAAACGCCATGCGCCTGAAACAAATGCTCTGCAGCATCGAGCAGGCTGTTGCGGGTCACCAGCGCGTCGGCCTTGGTGCGTCGAACCATGATGTTTGTCTCCAGAAAGCAAGCCCTTGGGGCATGGCAGGACTATACATACATTCTTGTATGTATGTATACTTCGCCGTTTTGCGCCGCAGCAGCCCGCCGGGGTACCGCCTGTTTGCGCCTCGATCACTTTCCATCCCAAGGACTCCCATGCCCGCCTTGAGCCCCATCCAGTCTGCGCCCGCCTCGCGCGCCCGGTTTGTTTCTTCTCCTCCAAACCACATGCTGCGAGCCCTGTCGGTGCTGGCGCTGGCCGTGGTGCTGAGCGCTTGCGGCAAGTCCGATGCACCCGCTGCCGCAGCGGGTGGTGGCATGCCCGCACCCGAGGTCGGTGTGATCACGGTGACGCCCGGTGACGTGGGCCTGATGACCGAACTGCCGGGCCGGCTGGAAGCCTCTCGCGTGGCCCAGGTGCGGGCGCGGGCGGCAGGCATCCTGCAGGAACGCCTGTTCCGCGAGGGCAGTGATGTCAAGGCGGGTCAGGCGCTGTTCCGCATTGACCCAGCACCCTATGCCGCTGCCCTGCAGAGCGCCCAGGCTGGGCTGGCCCGATCACAGGCCAACCTCACACAGGCCACGGCGCTGGCCGAGCGCTACGCGCCGCTGGTGAAGGAAAACGCCATCAGCCAGCAGGAATACGCGAGCGCCGTGGCGGCGCAAAAGCAGGCCGAGGCCGACGTGGCGGCTGGCCGCGCATCGGTGCAAACCGCCAACATCAACCTGGGCTATGCCCGTGTGACCGCGCCCATTTCGGGCCGCATCGGCCGTTCGCTGGTGACCGAAGGTGCGCTGGTGGGCCAGGGCGAGGCCACCCAGCTCGCCGTCATCCAGCAGATCAACCCGATGTACGTGAACTTCACCCAGTCGGCCGCCGAGG
>JAJNQE010000148.1 GCA_021154985.1 Hydrogenophaga sp. | reverse complement strand
TTTTGCCGTTGTTGGAGAGGGCGCCTTCCGGCCCCGAGGCCTGCAGCGGCAGCACATAGCCCACGGTGGCTTCCAGGCCTTGGGTGAACACGCGGCGCAGGCGCGCGCGCTCCAGTTCGTCGTCGAGCTTGGCATCGAACGGGTCCACGTTCACCGGCAGGCGGCGTTCGCGCCAGAGGTAGTACCAGGTGTCTTCAAACCCGGGGGTGATGTACTGCGTGGACAGGCCGAGCTTGCGGGCCAAGGCCTGCGTGAAACGGCGCGCGTCGTCGGCGGTGTAGTGTTTTTCGTCGCGCTCGTCGGCCAGCAGCGCGGGGTTGTTCCAGATGGTTTCGCCATCGGCGCGCCAGAACAGGGAGAGCGCCCAGCGCGGCAGCTGCTCGCCCGGGTACCACTTGCCCTGGCCCATGTGCACGAATCCACCGGCGCCGTATTCCACCCGCAGGCGGTCCAGCAGTTCGGTGGCGTAGCCGCGTTTGGTTGGGCCGAGCGCGTCGGTGTTCCATTCGCCCGCATCGCGGTCGCTGGTGGCTACAAACGTGGGCTCACCGCCCATGGTCAGGCGCACGTCGTGTTTCTTCAGGTCCACGTCCACCTTCTCGCCCAGGGCCACCACACCGGCCCATTGGTCGTCGGTGTAGGGCAGGGTGACGCGGGGCGACTCGTAGACGCGGGTCACGCCCATGTGGTGGCTGAACTCCACCTCGCATTTGTCCATGGCGCCTTCCACCGGCGCGGCGCTTGAAGGCTGGGGTGTGCAGGCCAGCGGAATGTGCCCCTCACCGGCGAGCAGGCCGGAAGTGGGGTCCAGGCCGATCCAGCCGGCACCGGGCAGGAAGACCTCGCACCAGGCGTGCAGGTCGGTGAAGTCCTGCTCGGGACCGTTGGGGCCGTCGACCGATTTAACGTCGCTTTTGAGCTGAATTAGGTAGCCCGACACAAAGCGCGCGGCCAGGCCCATGTGGCGCAGGATCTGCACCAGCAGCCAGCCGGTGTCGCGGCAGGAGCCGCTGCCCAGCTTGAGCGTTTCTTCGGGCGCCTGCACGCCCGGCTCCATGCGGATGGTGTACGAGATCGCGTTCTGCAGCTTCTGGTTCACATCGACCAGAAAGTCGATGGTGCGGCGTTCCTTGCGGTCAATCGTGGCGAGATACGCCTTGAGCAGCGGCGTCATGGGCGCGGTGACGAGGTAGGGCGCGAGCTCCTTTTTCTGTTCTTCGTCATAGCTGAACGGGAAGTTCTCCGCGCGCGGCTCCAGGAAAAAGTCGAACGGGTTGTAGACCGCCATTTCCACCACCAGGTCGATCGTGACCTTGAACTCGGTGGTGGGCTCGGGGAAGACCAGGCGGGCCTGGTAGTTGGCAAACGGGTCCTGCTGCCAGTTGATGAAATGGCCTTCGGGCTTGATGCGTTGGGAGTACGACAGAACCTTGGTGCGGCTGTGCGGCGCGGGCCGCAAACGCACCACCTGGGGGCCGAGTTTGACGAGCCGGTCGTATCGATAATGCGTGATGTGGCTCAGAGCAACATGAATGGCCATGTGAGGGCTTTCAACGGGGAGGAAACAATGAAACGTCGCGCAACGTGGGTGTCGTGGGCGCTGAGACCCATCCTAGCAAGTCTTGCGCCAAAGAACGATGACACCTCGGCCAGCCGCGCGCTGGCCGAGGCGCAGAGCCCGCCCCGCTGACCATGCGTGCCGTGTGGCTGGCGGCGCTGTCGGGCTGGGTGCTGGGCGTGGCGCTGCAGTTGCAGCAGCCCGCTGTGTGGGCGCTGTGGGGGTATGCCTGCATGGTGTGCGCCGGACTGGCCCTCGCGCTGGGGTCGCGCTTCGCGGCCCGTCGGGTCGCCGCCGGCCTGGCCTTGTTGATGGGGTGCCTGCTCGGCTTCGGTCTCACCGGCGCACGCGCCGCGCACTTCGCCAGCCACGCCCTGAACCCGGCCCTGCAAGGCGTCGACATCGAGCTCGTCGGTCGCGTGGCCTCGTTGCCGCAACGCACGGCACAGGGCGAGCGGTTTGACGTGGCGGTGGAATCGGCCACGCGCGCCGGGCAGCCGGTGGCATTGCCCGGGCGCATCCAGCTGGGCTGGACCAGCGGTTTCGGCCCCGCCGCCGCTGACGCCTTGTGGGACATGACCAGCCGGGGCCCGGGCGTGCGGGCGGGTGAGCGCTGGCGGTTCACGGTGCGCCTGCGCAGCCCGCACGGCCTGTCGAACCCGCATGGTTTCGACCGCGAACACTGGCTCTGGGAGCGCGGCATCCAGGCCACGGGCCACGTGAAGAGCGGGCCGCGCGACCCGGTGCCCGAGCGGCTGGGTTCCACGTGGCTCCATCCGCTGGACAGCCTTCGCCAGCGGGTGAGCGAACGCATCGACGAGCGCGTGGACGACCCGCGCGCCGCCGGCGTGCTGGCCGCGCTGGTGGTGGGCGACCAGTCCGCCATCGACCGCGAGGACTGGGCGCTGTTTCGCACCACCGGTGTGGCCCACCTCATGTCGATCTCGGGCCTTCACGTGACCATGTTTGCCTGGCTCGCCACCGCGCTGCTGGCCTGGGGCTGGCGGCGGCTGGCCCCGGTGTGGCCGCAGGCCTTGCTGGCGCTGCCCGTGCCGGTGGTGGCCAGCCTGGGTGGCGTGGCGCTGGCGGCGGCTTACGCCCTGTTTTCGGGCTGGGGTGTGCCGGCCCAGCGCACCGTGATCATGCTGGCCGTGGTGGTGGCGCTGCGGCTGGGTGTGCGGCACTGGCCATGGCCGGTGGTGTGGTTGCTGGCCATGTCGGCCGTGTTGCAGCTGGACCCGTGGGCGCTCATGCAGCCGGGTTTCTGGCTCAGTTTTGTGGCGGTGGGCATCCTGTTTGCCACCGATCCCGGGCGCGCCCGGCGCTCACTTTCCGGCGGGCTGCTCCAGCGTGCGGGCCGCTCGTTCGCAGGGCTGCTGCGCGAGCAAGGTGTTGTCACCGTCGCCCTGGCGCCGCTCACGCTGCTGCTGTTCGGGCAGTTTTCGGTGGTGGGCTTGCTGGCCAACCTGGTGGCCATTCCGGTGGTCACGCTGCTCATCACGCCGCTGGCCCTGCTGGGCGTGGTCTTGCCGCCGTTGTGGGACGCTGCGGCCTGGGTGGTGCAAGGCATGGCTTCAGGGCTGCAGTGGGTGGGGCAGGCCAGTTGGGCTGCGGTCTATCGCCCGGCGGCGCCCTGGTCCCTGGCACTGGCGGCGGTGGCCGGCGGCGCGCTGCTGGTGCTGCGCCTGCCCTGGGTGCTGCGCTCAGCCGGCTTGCTGCTGCTGGCACCCGCGCTGCTGTACGCACCACCGCGCCCGGCGCCGGGAGAGTTCGAGCTGATCGCGCTGGACGTGGGGCAGGGCAGTGCGGTGCTGCTGCGCACGGCGGCGCACAGCCTGCTGTTCGACACCGGCCCGCGCTACGGGCCCGACAGCGATGCGGGTGACCGCGTGGTGCTGCCGCTGCTGCGTGCCTTGGGCGAGCGGCTTGACGCGGTGGTGGTGAGCCACCGCGACAGCGACCACGCCGGGGGTGCCGAGGCGGTGCGCGCGGCGCACCCGCAGGCCCACTGGCTGTCGTCGTTCAGCGCCGAGGCGGCCGAGCGCTGCGTGGCGGGTCAGCGCTGGAGCTGGGACGGCGTGGACTTCGAGGTGCTGCGCCCGCTGCCCGACGACTACGGCCCCGAAGGCGAGGGCCTGCTGAGCAGCAACGCCATGTCGTGCGTGTTGCGCGTGGCCAGCGCACGCCACAGCGCTTGGCTCGGTGGCGACATCGACGCCGCGCGCGAGGTGCAACTGGCCCTGGCCCGGCCCGATGACCGCGCCACCGTGCTGCTCGCGCCGCACCATGGCAGCCTCACCTCCAGCAGCCCGGTGCTGCTCAACACCTTGCAGCCGCGCTGGGTGCTGGTGCAGTCGGGTTACCGCAACCGCTTCGGCCACCCGGCGCCCGCCGTGCTGGAGCGTTACCAGCAGCGCGGCGTGCGCTGGGTGAATTCACCGGACTGCGGCGCGGCCACCTGGCGCAGCGCCGAGCCCGACTCGGTGCGATGCCACCGCTTGGACAGCCGGCGTTACTGGCACCACGAAGGTCGGAATCCGGCCCCCGGCACACCGGTGGAGCCTTGATTCACCGTTTGCTGGCCCACTCCTTGCTATGCTGTGGTCAGGAGAAAAAAGCCCATGAGCAGACCGATGTTTGACGAAATGAATGCCTCGCCCAGCGAGGTCCGGGCCCATTACGAGAACTACGCCCGCTGGCTGGCGCAGCAGCCCGAAGAGGTGATGGCGGCCCGCCGGGAGGAGGCTGAAATGATCTTCCGGCGTGTCGGCATCACCTTTGCGGTGTACGGCGCCAAAGACGAGGACGGCTCGGGCACCGAGCGCCTGATCCCGTTCGACCTGATTCCCCGCATCATCCCGGCGCACGAGTGGCACAGCATGGAAGAGGGCCTGGTGCAGCGTGTGACGGCGCTCAACCGCTTCATCCACGACGTCTACCACGACCAGGAAATCATCAAGGCCGGCATCGTGCCGGCCGACCAGATTTTCCAGAACGCGCAGTTCCGCCCCGAGATGATGGGCGTGGACGTGCCGCACAACATCTACTCGCACATCGCCGGTGTCGACATCGTGCGCGCGCCCAACGCCGACGGCGTGGGCGAGTACTACGTGTTGGAGGACAACCTGCGCGTGCCCAGCGGCGTGAGCTACATGCTTGAAGACCGCAAGATGATGATGCGGCTCTTCCCCGAACTCTTCGGCTCCAACCGAGTGGCCCCGGTGGCCCATTACCCCGACCTGCTGCTGGAAACCCTGCGCGCGGTGAGCCCGGCCACCACGGCCGAGCCCACGGTGGTGGTGCTCACGCCCGGCATGTACAACAGCGCCTACTTCGAACACGCCTTCCTCGCGCAGCAAATGGGCATCGAACTGGTCGAAGGGCAGGACCTGTTTGTGAAGGACAACTTCGTCTACATGCGCACCACGCGCGGCCCCAAGCGGGTCGACGTGATTTACCGCCGCGTGGACGACGACTTTCTCGACCCCTCTGTGTTCCGCCCCACCTCCACGCTGGGCTGCGAGGGCCTGCTGGGTGTGTACCGCAGCGGCAATGTGGCCATCTGCAACGCGGTGGGCACCGGCGTGGCCGACGACAAGTCGATCTACCCCTATGTGCCCAAGATGATCGAGTTCTACCTCGGCCAGAAACCCATCCTGAACAACGTGCCCACCTTCATGGGGCGCGAGCCCGAAGACCTCAAGTACATGATGGCCAACATGAAGGACCTGGTGGTGAAAGAGGTGCACGGCGCCGGCGGCTACGGCATGCTGGTGGGCCCGGCCTCCACCCAGGCCGAGATCGAGGATTTCCGCAAGGCCGTGGCCGCCAACCCCGGCGGCTACATCGCCCAGCCCACGCTCTCGCTCTCGACCTGCCCCACGTATGTGCAAAGCGGCGTGGCCCCGCGCCACATTGATTTGCGCCCCTTTGTGCTCAGCGGCAAAGAGGTGCAGATGGTGCCCGGTGGCCTCACGCGCGTGGCTCTGAAAGACGGGTCTTTGGTTGTCAACTCGTCACAAGGCGGGGGCACGAAAGACACCTGGGTATTGGAAGACTGAACATCGAATTGACTTGGAGTCAGATCTTCAGCTCTGACCCCGTCTGACTATAGGGACCCAACATGCTGTCACGCACCGCCGACCACCTCTTCTGGATGTCCCGCTACACCGAGCGCGCGGAGAACACCGCCCGCATGCTCGACGTGAACTACCAGACCTCGCTGCTGCCCCAAAGCGCTGCTGTGGCGCAGGTGGGCTGGGAGGGTTTGCTGATCATCAGCGAGCTCATGCCCACCTACACCATGAAATACGGCAAGGAAATCACGCCGCGCAACGTGCTCGACTTCATGGTGCGCGACGAGTCCAACCCGTCCAGCATCGCCACCTGCCTGAAGGCCGCGCGTGAAAACGCCCGGGCCGTGCGCGGCGCGCTCACCACCGAACTCTGGGAAACCCAAAACCAGACCTGGCTGGAACTCGGCCGCATGATCAAGAGCAAGAACTTCGAGCGCGACCCGAGCGAATTCTTCGAGTGGGTCAAGTTCCGTTCGCACCTCTCGCGCGGTGTGGCCATCGGCACCATGCTGCAAGACGAAGCGTTCCACTTCTACCGCATGGGCACCTTCCTGGAGCGGGCCGACAACACGGCGCGCCTGCTCGACGTGAAGTTCCACGCCGTGCACAGCGACTTCTTCGGCGCCGCCAGCGAGCTCGATCAGGAATACGACTTCTACCACTGGAGCGCCATCCTGCGCAGCGTGAGCGGCTTCGAGGTCTACCGCAAGGTCTACCGCGACGTGATCTCGCCCGAGCGCGTGGCCGAGCTGCTCATCTTGCGCGCCGACATGCCGCGCAGCCTGGCCGCCAGCCTGAACGAGGTGGTCAACAACCTCACCGTGGTCTCCAACGACCTCTCAGCCGAGACCCTGCGCCGCGCCGGCAAGCTCAAGGCCGACCTGCAGTACGCCCGCATCGACGAAATCCTGGCCACCGGCCTGCATGCCTTCCTCACCCAGTTCCTGGACCGGGTGAACGAACTGGGCGGGCGCATCAGCAAGGACTTTCTGGTGCCGGCGGGCTGAAAGGCGGTTGGCCGGCGAGTTGCCGCTTGGGCTGGTGCGTATCGAGCAGGCCGTGCACCGTCGCTCCCGGCAAGCTTGCGGATGAGGCGGTAAATGGGGTATTGTTGGTTTAAATGGGGTAATTAATTTCAAAATTACCCCATAATTTGGCTCGATACCCCATTTCCAGCCCTTCCAGCCATGCAATCTCTCGAGCTCGACTACCTCACAAGCCTCCGCTTCGATGCGCAGCAACTGGGCACACTGCGTGCGCTGGGTGAATACCGTGGCAAGCAGCAGTTGTACGTGGCGCAGTCACCCGAGGTGTTGAGCGGTTTGCGGCAAGTGGCCGTGGTTGAGTCCACTGAATCGTCCAACCGGCTTGAAGGCATCGAGGTGGCGCCCAGTCGCCTGAAGGCGCTGGTGCTCAAAGATGCTGCGCCCAAAAGCCGCAGTGAACAAGAGGTGGCTGGTTACCGCGACGCGCTCGCCCTTGTACACGAGAGCGGCGAACACATGCCGTTCAACGAAGGTACGGTACAGCAGCTTCACGGCATGCTCTATCGCTACATGCCCCAGCCCGGCGGCGTGTGGAAGGCCACGAACAACGACATTGTCGAGCGGCACCCCGACGGCAGCACCCGCATTCGCTTCCGTCCCGTTCCAGCACACCTCACGCCAATGGCCATGATCGATCTGGTTGGTCGCTACCGCCATGCACTGGACCAACACTTGGCCGACCCGCTGGTGCTGGTGCCCTTGGTGGTGCTGGACTTCTTGTGCATCCATCCCTTTGCCGACGGCAACGGACGCACCGCACGCCTGCTCACTCTGCAACTGCTCTACCACTTTGACTGCGCGGTGGGCCGCTACATCAGCCTCGAACGCATCTTTGAAGAGAGCAAGGAGAACTACTACGAAACCTTGGAGGCCAGCTCCCACGGCTGGCATGAAGGTCGGCACGACATCGCGCCATGGCTCGGCTACTTCTGGGGTGCTTTGCTGCGGGCGTACAAAGAATTTGAAGAGCGCGTGGGCCGGATCGAACATGGGCGTGGCGCGAAAAGCGATCGTGTGCGTGCCGAAGTGCTCAAGCGCACATTGCCGTTTTCCATCTCGGAGCTCGAAGACGCCTGTCCCGGCGTCAGCCGTGACATGGTGCGACTGGTGCTGCGCACGATGAAATCAGAGGGCCTGATTGCCCCCACAGGCAAGGGGCGTGGGGCGAAGTGGGTCCGCATCGCGTAACGTTTGCGTCCCCCCCACACACACATACGCCACCCGGCGTACATACGCCCTCAAGCCTGTTCCCTAGAGTCCAGTTGTCCGCTGAGCCAAGCCCGAAGAGGGCAGCCGGCGGCGCCAACACCAACCCCTCACGGGACCCCAGGAACACAGGAGAAGCGCCATGTCGACCACCCCCACCACTGCCAACGCTCGCCGTTTCACCCTCAAGACCCTGGCCGCTGCCGCCACGGTCGCCACGCTCGGCTTCACCGGTCTGAGCGCCCACGCCCAGGAGACCATCAAGGTCGGCGTTCTGCACAGCCTCTCGGGCACCATGGCCATTTCGGAAACCGTTCTCAAGGACACGGTGCTGATGGCCATTGACGAGATCAACGCCAAGGGCGGTCTGCTGGGCAAGAAGCTCGAACCCGTGGTGGTGGACCCGGCTTCCAACTGGCCGCTGTTCGCCGAGAAGACCAAACAACTGCTCACGCAGGACAAGGCCGCCGTGATCTTCGGCTGCTGGACCTCGGTGTCGCGCAAGTCGGTGCTGCCGGTGGTGGAAGAGGCCAACGGCCTGCTGTTCTACCCCGTGCAATACGAAGGCGAAGAGCTGAGCAAGAACGTGTTCTACACAGGTGCCGCGCCCAACCAGCAGGCCATTCCCGCGGTGGAATACCTGATGAGCAAGGACGGTGGTTCGGCCAAGCGCTTCGTGCTGCTGGGCACCGACTACGTGTACCCCCGCACCACCAACAAGATCCTGCGCGCCTTCTTGAAAGCCAAGGGCGTGGCCGATGCCGACATCATGGAGGAGTACACCCCGTTCGGTCACTCCGACTACCAGACCATCATTGCCAAGATCAAGAAGTTCTCCTCCGAAGGCAAGAAGACGGCCGTGGTCTCCACCATCAACGGTGACTCCAACGTGCCCTTCTACAAAGAACTGGGCAACGCCGGCCTGAGCGCCAAAGACGTGCCTGTGGTGGCCTTCTCGGTGGGTGAGGAAGAGCTGCGCGGCGTGGACACCAAGCCGCTGGTGGGCCACCTGGCCGCCTGGAACTACTTCATGAGCATCAAGAGCCCGGCCAACACCGAGTTCGTGAAGAAGTGGGCCGCTTACGCCAAGGCCAAGAACATCCCCGGCCACAAGGACAAGCCGCTCACCAACGACCCGATGGAAGCCACCTACATCGGCGTGAACATGTGGGCGCAGGCCGTGACCAAGGCCAAGTCCACCGACACCGACAAGGTGATCGCCGCCATGGCCGGCCAGACCTTCAAGGCGCCGGGTGGCTTCACCAGCACCATGGACAAGGAAAACCACCACCTGCACAAGCCGGTGTTCATCGGCGAGATCAAGGCCGATGGCCAGTTCAACGTGGTGTGGAAGACGCCAGGCCCCGTGGTGGCCGATCCATGGAGCGACTACATCGCGGAAAACAAGGGCAAGAAAAATGTCCCTGAAATGAAGAAGTAAAGAGCACCCCCCTGCGCCGCTGACGCGGCTTCCCCCCTCTCTGGCGCGCCTGTGGCGCTGGGAGGGGGGACGGCATCTTGGGCCGGCGGAGCCGGACCCTCGATGCCCTTGGGTAGTGGGCCTGCGCGCCGCTGTGATCGCTTTTGTCGGCTGAGGATTTCACATGAAGATTCGTTGGCTCCGTTTGCTGGGGCTGTGTTTGGCGATCTGGATGGGCGCAGGTGCCGCCCACGCCCTCACACCGGCCGACGCCCTGGCTCTGGTGGACGGTGACACCGATGTGCGCATCGACACCCTGAACAAGCTCGCTGCCGAGCCTGATGAAAAAGCTTCTGCGCTGATAAAGGCCATGTCCGAAGAAGCCGTGCGCGTGCAGGGCGAGCGGGTGTTCATCGTGGTGGACGATGGCGCCGTGGACGCCGTGACCGGCGAAAAGCTGCCGTTGCCCGACGACGCGGGCGACATCATGATCAACAACCGCCTGCGCAGCGCCATGGAAAGCGCGCTGGCCGGCATGGAAGTGGTGGGTGCGCCGCCCGAGCGCCAGCGCGAGGCCGCGCGCACCCTGCAGCGCAGTGCGTTTGAAGAACCCGACATCAGCCAGCTGGCGTTGATCGACAAGGCCCTGGCGGGTCAACTCGATCCGCAGGCGCGCCAGAGCCTGGAACTCGCACAGGCCGCGGTGTTGCTGGCCAGTGAAGATGCTGCGCAGAGCCTGGCCGCCGCGCAGAAGCTGGGCGAAGCCAAACAACCCATCGTGCGACCGCTGCTGCTGCAACAGATGGAGAAAGAGACCGACGCTGGTGTGAAAGCCGCGCTGGCCGATTCGCTCCAGGGCATCGACCGCATGCTTGCCCTGGGCAACACGCTTGCGCAGGCCTTCACCGGTATCAGCCTGGGCAGCATCCTGCTGCTGGCCGCACTCGGCCTTGCCATCACCTACGGGCTCATGGGCGTGATCAACATGGCCCACGGCGAACTCATCATGATCGGCGCCTACGCCACCTGGCTGGTGCAGGTGTTCTTTCGGCAGTCGCTGCCCGAGTATTTCGACTGGTACCTGCTCGCGGCTTTGCCGGTGGCGTTTGCCACGTCGGCGCTGGTCGGCGCAGCCATGGAGCGTTCGGTGATCCGTTTTCTCTACGGCCGCCCATTGGAGACGCTGCTGGCCACCTGGGGCATCAGCCTGGTGCTGATGCAGGCGGTGCGCAGCATCTTTGGCGCGCAAAACGTGGGCGTGGAAAACCCGAGCTGGATGAGCGGTGGTGTGACCTTGCTGGGCAACCTCAACCTGCCCTGGAACCGCATCATCATCATCGGCTTTGCGGTGGCCGTGCTCGTGGGCGTGACGCTCATGATCACGAAAACGCGTCTCGGTTTGTTCGTGCGCGGCGTCACCCAAAACCGGCCCATTGCATCGTGCATGGGCGTGAACACCGCGCGCATCGACACCTATGCGTTTGCACTCGGCTCGGGCATCGCGGGTCTCGCGGGCTGCGCACTCAGCCAGATCGGCAACGTGGGCCCCGACCTCGGCCAGAGCTACATCGTGGACTCGTTCATGGTGGTGGTGCTCGGCGGCGTTGGGCAGATTGCGGGCACGGTGTATGCCGCGCTCGGCCTGGGCCTGCTCAACAAGTTCATCGAAGGTTGGGCCGGCGCCGTGCTGGCCAAGATCGCGGTGCTGGTCTTCATCATCGTCTTCATCCAGAAAAGACCCCAGGGCATCTTTGCCATGAAAGGCAGGGAGGCGGCATGAGCACCGACGCCAGCACTGTTTTGCCGGCACCCGGCCCCCTGCTCACCCGCGCCGGGTGGAGCGCCTTCGTCGTCGCTTTGCTCGTGGTGTGCGCTGTCGCGCCGCTGCTCAACCTGTTTGTGCCCGAAGGCAGCGCCTTCCACCTGAGCGACTACATGGTCGGCCTGCTCGGCAAGATCATGTGCTACGCCATCTGCGCGCTGGCCATGGACCTGATCTGGGGCTACACCGGCATCCTGAGCCTCGGCCATGGCCTGTTCTTTGCGCTGGGCGGGTATGTGATGGGCATGTACCTCATGCGCCAGATCGGGCTGGACGGCAACTACAAAAGCGAGCTCCCCGACTTCATGGTCTTCCTCGACTGGAAAGAACTGCCCTGGCACTGGGCGCTCTCCGACAGCTTCATCGCCACGCTGCTGCTGATCGTGCTGGTGCCGGGCTTGGTGGCGTTTGTGTTCGGTTACTTCGCCTTCCGCTCGCGCATCAAGGGTGTGTATTTCTCCATCATCACGCAGGCCCTCACCTTCGCTGCGCTGCTGCTCTTCTTCCGCAACGAAACCGGTTTTGGCGGCAACAACGGCTTCACCGATTTCAAGCGCATCCTCGGCATTCCGCTGGCCACCCCCAACATGCGCATGACGCTGTTCGTGATCACCGGCCTCACGCTGCTGGGTTTCTTTCTGTGGGCGCGCTGGCTGGTCAACAGCAAGTTCGGTCGCGTGCTGCAGGCGGTGCGCGACGCCGAGAGCCGCGTCATGTTCTGTGGCTACAACCCGCTGCCCTACAAGCTCACCATCTGGACCATCTCGGCGGTGATGTGCGGCATTGCCGGCGCGCTCTATGTGCCGCAGGTGGGCATCATCAACCCCGGCGAGATGAGCACGGCCAACAGCATCGAGATCGCGATCTGGGCGGCGGTGGGTGGCCGCGCCACGCTCATCGGACCCATCGTCGGTGCGTTCATCGTCAACGGCGCCAAGAGCTGGCTCACGGTGAGCTTTCCCGAGTACTGGCTGTATTGCCTGGGTGTGCTGTTCATCGTGGTCACGCTCTTCATGCCGCATGGCGTGGTGGGTCTGGTCAAGAAGCTTCGTGGCGCCAAGGGAGAACAAGCATGACGCCCGATCTGATGGAGGAGGGCGCGCAGCGCTTTCAAAAAATCGCACCAGCCAGCGTGCAGGGCAACACCGAATCGGGCGGCCGCGCGGCGGGTTTCTCGCGACTGGTGACGCCCGGCGAGGTAGACACCACGCACGGCCGCATCCTGTATCTGGAAGGTGTGAACGTCAGCTTCGATGGCTTCAAGGCCATCAACAACCTCAGCCTGGACATTGCGCCCGGCGAACTGCGCTGCATCATCGGGCCCAACGGCGCGGGCAAGACCACGATGATGGACATCATCACCGGCAAGACGCGGCCGGATTCGGGCCACGTGTTCTTCGGCAGCACCATCGACCTGCTGCGCTACCGCGAAGCCGAGATTGCCGCGCTGGGCATCGGGCGCAAGTTCCAGAAGCCCACGGTGTTCGAACACCTCACCGTGTTTGAAAATCTCGAACTCGCGCTGGCGACCGACAAAGGCGTGCGACGCTCCCTGGTGTTTCGCCTCACCGGTGCGGAGAAAGACCGCCTGGGCGAGGTGCTGCAGACCATTCACCTCGCGGACAGCGCGGCGCGCCTGGCGGGCAACCTGAGCCACGGGCAGAAGCAGTGGCTGGAGATCGGCATGCTGCTGATGCAGGACCCCAAGCTCCTGCTGTTGGACGAACCCGTGGCCGGCATGACGGACGAGGAAACCGAACGCACGGCGCAGCTCTTCCTCACGCTCAAGGGCAAACATTCGCTGGTGGTGGTGGAGCACGACATGAGCTTCATCCGCACGATTTCGGAGAAGGTCACGGTGCTGTGCGACGGCGCGGTGCTGGCCGAGGGCACGCTGGATCAGGTGCAGGCCGACGAGCGTGTCATCGAAGTCTATTTGGGAAGGTGAGATCACCATGAGCCTGCTCGAAATCAAAGACGTCAACCAGTACTACGGCGGCAGCCACATCCTGCGCAACGTGAGCCTCTCCGCCGAACTCGGCCAGGTCACGGTGGTGCTGGGACGCAACGGCGTGGGCAAGACCACGCTGCTCAAATCGCTCATGGGTCTGGTGCCCATCAAGAGCGGCAGCATCATGCTGGACGGTGTGCCCATTGCCCAGGCCACGCCCTACGAGCGCGCCCGCATGGGCATGGGGTTTGTGCCGCAGGGGCGCGAGATCTTCGGCCGCCTCACCGTGCAGGAAAACCTGCTCATGGGTTTGGCCTACAAGAAGGGCAACACGCCGATACCAGCCGAGTTGTTCGAGCTGTTCCCGGTGCTCAAGCAGATGCTGGGCCGCCGGGGCGGCGACCTCTCGGGCGGTCAGCAACAGCAGTTGGCCATTGCGCGGGCGCTCGCCGCCGGCCCGAAGCTGTTGATCCTGGACGAGCCCACCGAGGGCATCCAGCCCAACATCATCAAGGACATCGGCCGCGTCATCCGCATGCTGGCCGACCGCGGCAACATGGCCATCGTGTTGGTGGAGCAGTACTACGACTTCGCCGAAGCCCTGGCCGACCGCTACGTGGTGATGGAGCGCGGCGAAGTCATTGCCAGCGGACCTGGCAGCGAGATGCAGGCCAAAGGCGTGCGCCAGCTCGTGGCCATCTGAACGGCTGGGCTATTGGCCCAGCTGCGCCAGCGCCGCCTGCAAACCCGACAGGCCCCCCACGCGATGGTCGTTGATGAAGATCTGCGGCATCTGCCGCACCGACGGACCGCAGCGCTCATAGAACGCGAGACGCTCGGTCTCGTCTTCAATCTTGATCTCTTCAAACCCCAGCGAGCGGGACTTGAGCAGCATCTTGGCCGACTCGCATTGCGGGCAGGCGGACTTGGAATAGACGGTGATGTTGAGTTGCATGCG
>JAJNQE010000146.1 GCA_021154985.1 Hydrogenophaga sp. | reverse complement strand
GACATCGCCACCTACGGCAAGGTCATCGGCGGCGGCCTGCCGTTTGCGGCCATCGCAGGCAACGCCAACTGGCTCGATGCGCTCGATGGCGGCCACTGGCAATACGGCGACGACTCCTACCCCGAAGCGGGCGTCACCTACTTCGCCGGCACCTTCGTGCGCCACCCGCTCGCGCTGGCCGCCGCCCGCGCCACGCTGCAGCACATCAAGGCCGGTGGACGCGAGTTCTACCGCAACCTGAACGACCGCACGCAGCGCCTGATCGATCGTCTCAACACCGCTTTCGCGGTGCGCGGCGCACCGGTCAAGGCGGTACATTGCGCCTCGCTGTGGCGCCTGCAATGGGACGAGAACCAGAAGCACATCAGCCTCTTCTACTACCTGATCCGCTACCACGGCCTGCACGTCTATGAGCAGTTCGGCCACTTCGTCACCGAAGGCATGACCGACGCGCACACCGACCGCATCTTCCAGGTGTTCACCGACGCCATGGACGAACTCATGGGCCTGGGCTTCATCACGCCCAAGGATGGCAGCCCACCGCCGCCCTCCGGCCCAGAGGGTGGCACCCGCATCGGCACGGACGCCCAACTCTCCCCTGGCCAGACCGAGCGCTGGCTTGCGGGTGGTTTCGACCCGTCGGCACGCCTGGCGCTGAATGAGTCGTTCTGCGTCAGTCTGCAAGGCGGCGTGGACCGCAGCGCGTTGAAGTCCGCGCTGAACGATGTGCTCACGCGGCACGAAGCCTTCCGCATCCAGTTCGATCTGGAAGAACCGCGCCAGCGGGTCGCATCCAGTGTGACCGTCCCCATCGCCGAGGTCGACCTGAGCCATCTGCCAGACAGTGACCAGGCCCTGGACGACTTCTGCACGCAGGCCAGCTTGAAAGACTTCCCGCTGGATCGCGCGCCACTGGCAGCGGTCAGCCAGTTGACCTTGGCCGACGGCCGCACCGTCGTGCACGTGGTGGCCAGCCATCTGGTGTTTGACGGCTGGGCTTCCAGCGTGTTCAACGCCGAGCTCGCCACGGCCTACAAGGCGCGCAGCATGGGGATGGCGCCGGCGTTCAAGCCGGCCGAGTCGCCACTGGACTTTGCCGAAGAAGAGCAAGCCCGTTTCGAAGGACCGGACGGCCAGGAAGCCCTGCGCTTCTGGCAACAGCAACTGCAGAACCCGCCCGCGCCGCTGAATCTGGGCGACCGAATGCCTCAAGGCCACCGTACCTATGCCGCCGACACGCTTCGCATACGACTGGACGGCGAGCTGTTCAGCCGCCTGCGCGCGCAAGCCAAGCAGTCCGGAGCCACGCTGTTCCAGGTGCTGCTCACGGCAGTCACCCGCATGCTGCACAAGCGCAGTGGCCAGAACGATTTCGTGGTCAGCATTCCCTATGCCAGCCAGAGCCTGCAACGCAGAGGGCCGATCATGGCCGACGGTGTGCTCGACCTGCCGCTGCGCCTGGGGTGTTCCACCGGCGAAAGCATCGAAGCGGTGCTCAAACGCGTGCGCTCGTGCCTGATGGACGCGCTCGAATACCCGCTCATGACCCAAGGCACCGTGGCACGCGCGCTCGGCATACGCAGTGCCGGCGACCGTCCTCCGCTGACTGGCATCTATTTCAACCTCAACCCCAAGGTCGACCTCTCGGCCTACGCACCGCTGCACGCCACCATGCACGAGGGGCGCAAACGCGGCACCCTGAGCGAGCTGTTCTTCAACTTCTACGAACAGGAGGACGCGCTCACGCTCGACCTGCACCACAGCAGCGAGTACTTCAGTCCGCAACGCGCGCAAGAACTCATTGATGGTCTTCTTGCCGAAATCACGCACTTCGCACAACACCCCGCCGGCAACTTGCCCGTGCTGACCAGCGTGGTGCCAGCGGCCACCCCGGCCGCGCGCCAAGGGCCCACAGTCGATCCGCGCCTGATCGCATGGAACAGCGCCACCACCACACCGCAGGAGCCGCATGCCCGAGTAGAACAGTGGGTCGCTCGGCAAGCCGCCGCCACACCGGACGCCGTGGCCTTGGTGGTGTACGGCGTCAACCTGAGCTACGCCGCGCTGGAATCGCGCGCCAACCGATTTGGTCAATTGCTGCGTTCGCGCGGCATCGGCGCGGGCATGCGGGTGGGCGTGTGCCTCACGCGCGGACCTGATCTGCTCCCGGCCCTGCTCGGCATCCTCAAAACCGGCGCGGCTTATGTTCCGCTCGACCCCGGCTTCCCCAAGGACCGCCTGCACTACATGGCCGAGGACGCTGGCGTGCGTCTGGTCATCACCGACGCGGCCAATGCCCAGCTCTCGGGCGTGCCCCGCGAGCAGCAAATCCGCATCGACGATGATGCGGCGGCCATCGCGTCTGCGCCTGACAGCGCCTTGCCCCGCCAGACCGACTGGGCGGACGACGCGCCCATGTACGTGATCTACACCTCAGGTTCCACCGGCAAGCCCAAGGGCGTGGTGCTGCCGCAGAACGCGGTGTGCAACTTCCTCGCCAGCATGCGCCGCGAACCCGGCCTTCGGGCAGGTGATCGCCTGCTGGCCGTGACCACCCTGTCGTTTGACATCGCCGTGCTGGAACTCTTCCTGCCGCTGACCGTCGGCGCCAGCGTGGTGCTGGCCCAGCGCGAAGACGCCATGGATGGCGAAGTGCTCGCGCGACTGGTCACCGAACAGTGCATCAACGTGATGCAAGCCACGCCCACCACCTGGCACATGCTGCTCGACGCGGGTTGGCGCGCGCCGGCCGGCTTCCGCGCCTTGTGCGGTGGCGAACCGCTGCCCCCATCGCTGGCCGAACGCCTGCTCGACGCCGGTGTGGAACTCTGGAACATGTACGGCCCCACCGAGACCACGGTGTGGTCCACGTTGTGCCGCATCACCGACGCCCAACAGAAGATCACCATCGGCCATCCCATCGACAACACCCAGGTCTGGGTGCTGGACGAGCAGATGAAGCCCGTGGCCATCGGCCAGGAAGGCGAGCTGTGCATCGGCGGCGCTGGCGTGGCCACCGGCTACTTCAAACGCCCCGAACTCACCGCCGAGAAGTTCGTGGCCGACCCGTTCGACACCACGCCCGGAGCGCGCATCTACCGCACCGGTGACCTCGCACGCTGGCGCGAAGACGGCACGCTGGAGCACCTGGGCCGGCTGGACTTCCAGGTCAAGATCCGCGGCTACCGCATCGAACTGGGCGAGATCGAGGCGCGGCTCGCCGCCCTGCCCGGTATCGCCCGCACCGTGGTGATGGCGCGCGAGGACAGCCCAGGCGATGTGCGCCTGATCGGCTACGCCGTGCCCCACGCCGGCCAGCAGCCAGACCCCAGCGCCCTGCGCGAAGCACTGCGCGGCGGACTGCCCGACTACATGCTGCCGCAGCAGATCGTGCTGCTGGAAAGCATGCCCCTCTTGCCCAACGGCAAGATCGACCGCAAAGCCTTGCCCGCGCCCACCGGGCCAGCCCCATCGGTCCACACGGGTGCGGTGAAGCCGGCCCGCAACGACACCGAAAAAGCGGTGCTCGAAGCCATGCAGGCGGTGCTCAAGCTGCCCACTGTCGGTGTCGACGAAGACTTCTTTGCCCTGGGTGGCCACTCCCTGCTCGCCGCCAAGCTGATGGGGCAGATCAACAAGGCGTTTGGCCTGCAACTCAACCTGCGCGTGCTGTTCGAGTCGACCACCGCCGAAAAACTGGCCGGCCTGATCGATCAGCAGCGCGGCAACACGACCCCCACCCGCGAGCCACTGGTGCACCGCGCGGACCAGCGCCAGGCACCGCTCACGCTCATGCAGGAGCGCATCCGCTTCATCGAGGCCATGCAGCCAGGCCGCACCGTCTACAACGCCCCCTCCGCCCACCGCCTCCTGGGCCACATGGATCTGCAGGCGTTCGACAGGGCGTTCCAGGAGATCGTGAAGCGCCAGCCCGCGTTGCACAGCGCCATCGTGCCCTCGGCGCATGCCCATGTTCAAGCCAACATCGACCTGCCGGCCTTCAGCCTGCTGCCCCTGGAGGACCTGAGCAGCTATCCGCCAACCGAACGGGAAGCCGCGCTTCAAGAGCGCTTGTGGGCACTTGCGGCACAACCGTTTTCGCTGAGTGAAGCGCCCCTGTTCAAGGCGCGCCTGTTCCGTCTGGCCGACGACCAGCACGTGCTGTTCTTCATGACGCACCACGTGGTCTGGGACGGCTGGTCGTTCGACCTGCTCTACGACGAGATGAACGCGCTGTACCAGGCCTTCCTGGAGGGCCGTCCGTCACCACTGCCGCCACTGGCCCTGACCTACGGCGACTTTGCCGACTGGCACGCGCGCTGGCTGGAGAGCGAGGAGATCCAGGATCAGCTGGCCTACTGGAAGCAGCAGTTCCTGGGCAAGCCGGTGCACGAGCCCTTGACCGACCTCGCCCGCCAACCCGGCGCGCTGCGCGAGGGTGCCACCGAATTCATGCACCTCTCGGTCGACGAGGCCGACCGCGTGCGAGATGTGGCCAAGCGCACCGGCTCGACGCTCAGCATCGTGGCCCTGTCGGTGTATGCCGTGCTTGTGTCGCGCTTGCTGCGGGAGTCCGAGCCGACCATCGGCCTGCCGGTGCGGGGTCGCCCGACACCCGAGCTCGATCCGATCATGGGGTTCTTCAACAACATGTTGCCGGTGCGATTGCCGGTGGACACCTCGCTGAACTGGCTTGACTGGATCCGCCGGGTGCGTGCGGCGGTCGTGGACGCCTTTGCCCACCAGGACGTGCCCTTCGAGCGTATCGCCCATGCCCTCGAAGCCGAACAGCCCGGCGTGCACGCCCGCCTGTACCAGTGCATGTTCTCGTTCCAGGACGCCCGCAGCCGCCCCTCGAACTGGGGGCCGCTCCAGCACGAGCGCATCCGCATCAAGCACAAGGGTGCGACCGAAGACCTCAACCTCTGGCTGGTGGAAATTCCGTCGGGCATCGAGGGCGGCATCCAGTACGACACACACCTCTACCTTCCAGGCACCGCCCAGTCCTTGCGGGATCGCTTCATGGCCATGCTCAACGCCATGGCGCAGAAACCCGACGCCACCGTGGCGCACATGCTCGCGATGATCGACGCGGAGCAGGCCGTGGCAGAGATCCCGGGCGCGAGCACCGTGCCTTCGAACGACATCGTGCAGCGCCTGCAAGCGCTTGCCACATCGGCGCCCGCGTCGACGCTGCTGCGCCACCATGGCGTCTCTCTGGAAGCCGCCACGTTGTTGCGGCGCGTGGACGACACCGCTCAACGCATCCGTGAGCAGGCCTCCTCGGGTCAGCCCGGGGGCTCGGCCTACGCAGTGGCAACTGGCGACCCCGTTGCGCAACTGGTGGCAGCCCTGGCCTTGCTGAAGCTCGGCCACCGCTGTGTGCTGCTGCCATCCGGGGCCAGCGCGCCGACCGACACCACGGTGCTTCCGCTCGCCTGCATCGCCGGGCTGGATGTATCGAGCAGCGCCCTCCAGCCGGACCCAGGCACATGCCTGTATGCACCCGACGCCATCGCATCCTTTGACAGCCGGTTGGTCAACCAGGTGTGCGCCGCGATGGCGGCCGAAGTGAAACTGCTTCAGGGCGATGCGATCCTTGCCGTGTCGCCCCATCCCGCGCATGCCCTGGCGCTGATGGGACTGGCATTGAACACGGGCGCCAAGCTGGAACTTCATGATCCGGCCGAAGCCATGCCGGCGCTGGCCTCGCGCCTGGCCGACAGCGATGTGGGACTGGTCTGCGCGGATGTCTCGACCTGGAACCACCTGCTCGATCTGCGCAACGGCCTCCATTGGTCGGTCGTCGCCAGCATCGACGTTCAGGAAAACAACCCCGAACTTGTCGGTCGGCTGCTCGACGCTGGCGCCACCATCTGGAACGTATGGCGGGCAGCCACGCTGCCACTGCCACTGGCTGCGGGTTGGGTCACGCTGCCC
>JAJNQE010000142.1 GCA_021154985.1 Hydrogenophaga sp. | reverse complement strand
AAGCTATATTTTTATCTACTACTTTAGTGTTCTACGCCTAGCTACTTAATTTAAAAGCTATTTAACACACCACTGCCTTCAAGATCAACGAAGACGTGGTGATCCCGCTGCCGCGCATGGGCGAGTACACCGAAGGCATCGAGCGCATCAACATCGAGCTGTCGCTGCGCAACAAGATCAAGCTGGCCGATGCGCTGGAGGCCTTTTTTGCCAAGGGCCAGTTACCCTTGGGCAAGACCGACGACGCCAACGACATCCCCAGCGCCGAACTGCTCGAAGACCGCGTGCAGCAGGCCCTGGTGCTGGTGCGCGAGGTGCGCGCGCTGTGGGCCGGCTGGCTCGCCAATGTGGACAGCCTGTTCCCGCAACTGCAGGACCACCGCTTGCGCGCCAGCTGGAAAACCCAGCTGCGTGCGCCGCTGCAGCAGATCTTCACCGGAGCAGCCTTCGGCGCTGTGCTGGCGGAATGCGCCGCCATCCACAAACGCGTGCTCAAGGGCCGCGTGTGGGCCGCGCTGCACATGCATGCGGGCGACGGCAACGTGCACACCAACCTGCCGGTGAACAGCGACGACTACGAGATGCTGCAGACGGCTCACGAAGCGGTGGCCCGCATCATGGTGCTGGCGCGCAGCCTGGACGGCGTGATCTCGGGCGAGCACGGCATCGGCATCACCAAGCTGGAGTACCTGACCGACGCCGAGTTGCAGCCCTTTGCCGACTACAAGGCCAAGGTCGATCCCGAAGGCCGCTTCAACAAAGGCAAGCTGCTGCGTGCGTCGGCCGATGGTGCGCGCAGCGCCGACCTCACCCACGCCTACACACCCAGCTTCGGCCTCATGGGGCATGAGTCCTTGATCATGCAGCAGAGCGACATCGGCGCCATTGCCGATTCGGTGAAAGACTGCCTGCGCTGCGGCAAGTGCAAGCCGGTTTGCGCCACGCACGTGCCGCGCGCCAACCTGCTCTACAGCCCGCGCAACAAGATCCTGGCCACCTCGCTGCTGGTCGAGGCTTTTCTCTATGAAGAGCAGACGCGCCGCGGCATCAGCATCAAGCACTGGGAAGAGTTCGAAGACGTGGCCGACCACTGCACGGTGTGCCACAAGTGCCTCTCGCCCTGCCCGGTGAAGATCGACTTTGGCGACGTGACCATGAACATGCGCAACCTGTTGCGCAAGATGGGCCAGAAGAGTTTCCGTCCGGGCAATGCCGCGGCCATGTTCTTCCTGAACGCCACCAACCCCGAGACCATCAAGTTCATGCGCTCGGCCATGGTGGACGTGGGCTTCAAGGCCCAGCGCCTGGCCAACCAGCTCTTGAAGAAGGTTGCGCGCAAGCAGACCAGCGCACCGCCGGCCACGCTGGGCGCGGCTCCCATCAAGGAGCAGGTGATCCACTTCATCAACAAGAAGATGCCCGGTGGCTTGCCCAAGAAGACTGCGCGCGCCTTGCTGGACATTGAAGACAAGGACTACGTGCCCATCATTCGCAACCCGGCGGGCACCACGGCCGAAACCGAGGCGGTGTTCTATTTCCCGGGCTGCGGCTCCGAGCGCCTGTTCAGCCAGGTGGGTCTGGCCACCCAGGCCATGCTGTGGCACGCGGGTGTTCAGACGGTGTTGCCGCCGGGCTATCTGTGCTGTGGTTACCCGCAGCGCGGCAGCGGTCAGTTCGACAAGGCCGAGAAGATCATCACCGACAACCGCGTGCTGTTCCACCGCGTGGCCAACACGCTGAACTACCTGGACATCAAGACGGTGGTGGTGAGCTGCGGCACTTGCTACGACCAGCTCCAGGGCTACGAATTCGAGAAGATCTTCCCCGGCTGCCGCATCATCGACATCCACGAGTACCTGCTGGAAAAGGGCATCACGCTGCCCACCGGCCAGGGTGGCTACCTCTACCACGACCCCTGCCACAGCCCAATGAAGCTGCAGGAGCCGATGAAGACGGTGAAGGCGCTGGTGGGCGACAACGTGCTCGAGAGCAAGCGCTGCTGCGGCGAGTCGGGCACGCTGGGCGTGACCCGGCCCGACATCTCCACCCAGATCCGCTTCCGCAAGGAAGAAGAGCTGCAAAAGGGCGAAGCCGCCCTGCGCGCCGCCGGCACCGTGGGAGCGCAGGACAACGTGAAGATCCTCACCTCGTGCCCGAGCTGCCTGCAAGGCCTCAGCCGCTATGGCGACGACCTCAACAACGGCCTGTTGGAGGCCGACTACATCGTCGTCGAGATGGCGCGCCAGATCCTGGGCGAAGACTGGTTGCCCACCTACGTGGCCCAGGCCAACGACGGTGGCATCGAACGCGTGCTGGTCTGACCTCACAACACACAAGAGACAACACCCATGGCCGGACTCGACAAGAACACCCCCTCGCCGCAATCCATCACGCTGCACCAGCAGTCGCGCGTGCTCGAAATCGGCTTTTCGGACGGACAGGAATTCAAGATTCCGTTCGAGCTGATGCGCGTGTACTCGCCCTCGGCGGAAGTGCAGGGCCATGGCCCGGGACAGGAAGTGCTGCAGACCGGCAAACGCGAAGTGGGCATCGTCGCGCTGGAGCCGGTGGGCAACTACGCCGTGCAGCCCACGTTCTCCGACGGCCACAGTTCGGGCATCTTTTCCTGGGACCTGCTGTACTTTCTGGGTTCCAAGCAGGCCGATCTGTGGGCCGACTACACCGCGCGGCTGGCGGCTGCGGGCATGGAGCGCGATGCACCCATGTTGGACAAGGGCGGCCACGCCTGCGGCAGCCACTGAAGGCCCGCCATGGCAGACACCCATTTCGGTTTCAAGACGGTTGACGAGCGCGAGAAGGCGTCTCGCGTGCGCAGCGTGTTCGACTCGGTCGCGCCCAAGTACGACGTGATGAACGACCTCATGTCGGCCGGCCTGCACCGCCTCTGGAAACGCTACACGCTCACCGTGGCCAACCCGCAGCCGGGCCAGCAGGTGCTCGACATCGCGGGCGGCACGGGCGACCTGTCGCTGGCTTTTGCCAGAAAAGTGGGCCCGACAGGGCGGGTGGTTCACACCGACATCAACGAGGCGATGTTGCGCGAAGGCCGCACGCGCCTGCTCGACATGGGGGTGGTGCTCCCGACCCTGGTGTGCGACGCGGAGAAGCTCCCGTTCGCGAGTGAATCGTTCGATTTCGTGTCGGTGGCCTTCGGTCTGCGCAACATGACGAACAAGGAAAACGCCCTGACCGAGATGCACCGCACACTCAAGCCGGGGGGCAAGCTGCTGGTGCTGGAGTTTTCCCGGGTGGCGAAGCCGCTTGAAAAAGCTTATGACTGGTACTCGTTCAACGTGCTGCCCAAACTGGGCAAGCTGGTGGCCAACGATGAGGACAGTTACCGCTACCTCGCCGAGTCCATCCGCATGCATCCGGGGCAAGAGGCGTTGCGGCAGATGATGCGAGGCGTGGGCTTTGGCCACGTGGACGTGCACAACCTCAGCGCTGGTGTGGTGGCGCTGCATGTGGGCATCAAGTGCTGAGCGCCATGCCGATTTTTGATTGAAGGAGACAGGGACATGAACACGTTGTGGTCGGTGATGCTGGTGTGCGCCATGGCGCTCGGTTCACAAGACGTCTGGGCCAAACGCCTCGGCGGTGGCATGTCGTTCGGCAAGCAGTCGGGCAACGTGACGCAGCGCAGCACCGCGCCCACGCAGCCGCAGGCAGCGCCCCAGGCGCCTGCACAAAATGCAGCCGCCCGTCCCGCCACCGCCAGCCCGGCGGCAGCGGCAGCGCCCAAGCGTCCGTGGGGTGCCATGCTCGGCGGTCTTGCTGCCGGTCTCGGTCTGGCCTGGCTGGCCTCTGCCCTGGGTTTTGGAGAGGGTTTTGCGCAGTTCCTGCTGTTTGCCCTGCTGGCTGCGGTGGTCATGGCGGTCATCGGCATGGTGATGCGCCGCCGCGCAGCGTCCAGCGGCGCTGGCAACCTGGCCTACCAGAGCGCGGGTGGCCCGCTCACCCAGTCGGGCAACTCCCAGTTCGACCCGGCCACGCCGCGCAGCTATTCACCGAAGAACGTGGGCAACGACGCTTCGGCCCGGCCCTGGGAGCGCAGCGGCCCCGCTTCGCTCGACACCGCCCACGAGCCCGCTGCCGGGGGTTCGTTGATCGGTTCGGCCCTGGCGGGCAACCAGGGCTGGGGCGTGCCCACGGGCTTTGATGTGGAGGGCTTTCTCAAGGCTTCCAAGACCAACTTCGTGAGCCTGCAAGACGCGTGGGACCGCTCCGACATCCCGAGCCTGCGCGCCATGATGACCGACGGCATGCTGGAGCAGATCCGCAGCCAGCTGGCCGAACGCGAGGCCACCAGCGGTGCCAGCGTCAACAAGACCGAGGTGGTCATGCTGGACGCGCAGTTGCTGGGCATCGAGGAGCTGGACGACGCCTACATGGCCAGCGTGGAGTTCTCCGGCATGATCCGGGAAGACATGTCCTCCGGTCCCAACCCTTTCCGCGAAGTCTGGAACATCACGCGCTCCAAGACCGGCTCGGGTGGCTGGCTGGTGGCGGGTGTTCAGGCCTTGCAGTAAGCGCGGCCATCGAGCGCAGTGCCCGGCCCTCGGCGGGGCAATGGCCGGTCGCGATGCGAGCCGGGTTTTATCCGTCAAAATCGGGTGGTCATGAAAAATGAACCACCCGTTTTTTCGTCTGGCCAGGGCCCATCCGGCGCTTCGCCTCTGAATTTCCTGCAGTCCTTGCTGGGTTCGATCCGGCCGCCCGAGTGGGTGGTCGACGAGTTGCAGAACCGTCTCGTGCTGTTCCTCAACCACGTGTTGATGCAGGAGAGCGCCGCGCAAGACCGCCTGCGCCGCCAGAAAGGCAAGCCGGTTCGTGTGCAGTGGGGCGACTTCCACCTCACCCTGGCACCCACGGCGGCGGGTTTGCTGGAGCGCTGCGCGCCCGGCGCCAAGCCTGAACTCAGCGTCACGCTCACCCAAACCTCGCCGCTGGAGCTCGCGCAGAGCGTGCTGGCTGGCCAGAAGCCGGGCGTCGACATCCAGGGCGACGTGCAACTGGCGGCCGAAGTGGCCTGGCTGGTGGACAACGTGCGCTGGGACGTGGAGGAAGACCTGTCCCGCGTCGTGGGCGATGCCACCGCGAACACCATCGCACGGTTTGCGCGCTCCGCTTCGCAAGCCATCAAGTCGTTTGTGGACCGTTTGCCCGAGGGTTTTCCGCCGAAGAATCCCTTCACCACCGCACCCTCGTCGGACGCCGGCGTGCCGCCGCGCGACGGCGGACCCCGCGCATGACGCGGCTCTTTCGCGGCGCCTTCATCGTCTGGGTGGTGTTGCGCTACGGACTGGACGAGCTGGTGCTCTCCAGTTTTCAGCGACCCGGCATCCGCCTGCTCACCCGCATCGTCTCCCTGGGCCGCAACCTGGATGCCCCGCGCGGAGAACGGCTGCGCGAGGCGCTGGAGCGGCTGGGCCCGATCTTCGTGAAATTCGGCCAGGTGCTCTCGACCCGGCGCGACCTGCTGCCGCCCGACATTGCCGACGAGCTGGCTCGTCTGCAGGACCGGGTGCCCCCCTTCCCGAGCGACGTGGCGGTGGCCTGCATCGAGCGCGCGTTCGGCAAGCCCCTGACCGACGTGTTCAGCCACTTCGAGCAGGTGCCGGTGGCCAGCGCGTCCATCGCCCAGGTGCACTTTGCGACCCTGCGCGACGGTCGCCACGGCGGGCGCGAGGTGGCGGTGAAGGTGCTTCGACCCAACATGGCGGCCGTGATCGACAAGGACCTCAGCCTCATGCGCATGATGGCGGGCTGGGTGGAGCGCCTGTCGGCCGATGGCAAGCGCCTCAAGCCGCGCGAAGTGGTGGGCGAGTTCGACAAGTACTTGCACGACGAGCTCGATCTGTTGCGAGAGGCCTCGAACGCGGCCCAGCTGCGCCGCAACATGCAGGGCCTCGATCTGGTGCTGATTCCCGAGATGTTCTGGGACCACTGCCACACCGAGGTGATGGTGATGGAGCGCATGGTCGGGCTGCCGATCAACCGGGTGGACGAGCTGCGCAAGCTCGGTGTCGACATTCCGAAGCTCGCGCGCGACGGCGTCACGCTGTTTTTCACCCAGGTGTTTCGCGACGGTTTCTTTCATGCCGACATGCACCCGGGCAACATTCAGGTGAGCACGGCGCCGGCCACCTTCGGGCGCTACATCTCGCTCGATTTCGGCATCGTCGGCACGCTCACCGAGTTCGACAAGGAATACCTCGCGCAGAACTTCACGGCGTTCTTCCGCCGCGACTACAAGCGCGTGGCCGAGCTGCACATCGAGTCGGGCTGGGTGCCTGCCGAGACGCGGGTGGACGAGCTGGAGTCGGCCATCCGGGCGGTGTGTGAACCCTACTTCGATCGTCCGCTGAAGGAAATCTCGCTCGGCATGGTGCTCATGCGCCTGTTCCAGACCTCGCGCCGCTTTCAGGTCGAGATCCAGCCGCAACTGGTGTTGCTGCAGAAAACCTTGCTCAACATCGAAGGGCTGGGCCGCGACCTCGATCCCGAACTGGACCTGTGGAACACCGCCAAGCCTTTCCTGGAAAAGTGGATGGTGGAGCAGGTGGGGCCACAGAAACTGCTGCAGCAGCTCAAGGCCGAGGCTCCCCAGTACGCCAAGCTGCTGCCCGCCCTGCCGCGCCTGCTCAACGACTACCTGCAGCACAAACCGCACGAGCTGAGGCGCGAGCTTGACAGCCTGCTGACCGAGCAGCGGCGCACCAACCGCCTGCTGCAGGCCATTCTGTACGGCGGGTTGGGATTTCTGCTCGGCCTGATCGTGATGCAGGTGCTGGTGCGCGTGCGCCTCTGGTGAGCCCGGCGCCCGTGCGGCGCCCGGGATCGACATCCGGCCACGCGCCGGACACCCCCTCAATTTATAATGACGGGTTTTGTTCCGCTCCCAGCCAGGGAATGCAGTGCACCCGCCCGGTGGCTGCCTCGCTGGGACGCTCCCCTCTTCATCAGGTTCACGCCATGCCCATCTATGCCTACAAGTGCGAGTCCTGCGGTCATGCCAAGGACGTGCTGCAGAAAATGTCCGACGATCCGCTCACCGTCTGCCCATCGTGCGGCCAGGCCAGCTTCAAGAAACAGCTGACCGCTGCCGGTTTCCAGCTCAAGGGCTCGGGCTGGTACGTTACCGATTTCCGCGAGGGCAACAAGCCTGCCGCAACGCCCGCTGCCGACAGCGCCAGCACCGCAGCACCTGCGAAGCCGGCCGGTGAGGCCGCTGCGGCTCCCGCGCCCGCCCCTGCTGCGGCTCCCGCCGCTGCGCCGGCGCCAGCCACCCCGACCACACCGTCGGGCACCTGACCGCCCCATGCCTGCTTTGCGCAAATGGTTGTTCTCGGGCCTGCTGGTGCTGGTGCCTCTGATCATCACGCTCTGGGTATTGGAGTGGGTGGTCAGCACGCTCGACCAGACCTTGCGCATCCTGCCCACCAGTTGGCAGCCGGACCAGTTCCTCGGCGTTCACATTCCCGGCCTGGGCGTGGTCTTTGCGCTGGTGGTGGTGCTCTCCATCGGCGCGCTGGCGTCCAACATCATCGGCAACAAGCTGGTGAGTTGGTGGCACGCGCTCTTGCACCGCATCCCGGTGGTGCGCTCCATCTACTCGGGCGTCAAGCAGGTGTCGGACACGCTGTTTTCCGAGAAGGGCAACGCGTTCCGCAAGGCCTTGCTGATCGAGTGGCCCCACGAAGGCATGTGGACCATCGGCTTCCTCACCGGTTCTCCCACCGGCGATGTGTTGCACCACCTGCAGGCCCAGCCCGGGCGCAGCGATGAGGCCAACGAATTCCACAGCGTGTACGTGCCCACCACCCCCAACCCCACCGGTGGCTACTTCGTGATGGTGCGCAAGAGCGCCTGCGTGGAGCTGCAGATGAGCGTGGACGAAGCGCTGACCTACATCGTGTCCATGGGCGTGATCGCGCCGGGTGGACACAAAAATCCGCACCTCAAGGTGGGCGCTGACGGCGCCATCGAGAAGTCCTCCTGATGTTCCCCCGCAGGCCCGCCTGCGAACCTGTTGAAAGAAGAAGCGAAATGGCGATGCGTACCCACTACTGCGGTCTGGTGACCGAGGCCCAAATGGGCGAAACCGTGAAGTTGTGCGGCTGGGTCAACCGCCGCCGCGATCACGGTGGCGTGATCTTCATCGACCTGCGCGATCGCGAAGGTTATGTGCAGGTGGTCTGCGATCCCGACCGCGCCGAGATGTTCGGCACCGCCGAGGGCGTGCGCAACGAGTTCTGCGTGCAGGTCACCGGCCTGGTGCGCGCCCGCCCCGCCGGAACGACCAACGACAAGCTCAAGAGCGGCCAGATCGAGGTGCTGTGCCACGAACTGAAGGTGCTCAACGCGTCGGTCACACCGCCGTTCCAGCTCGACGACGACAACCTCTCCGAGACCACGCGCCTCACGCACCGCGTGCTGGATTTGCGCCGCCCCTACATGCAGAACAACCTGATGCTGCGCTACCGCGTGGCCATGGAAGTGCGCAAGTTCCTCGACGCCAACGGCTTCATCGACATCGAGACGCCCATGCTCACCAAGAGCACGCCCGAAGGCGCGCGCGACTATTTGGTGCCCAGCCGCGTGCACGATGGTCACTTTTTCGCTCTGCCGCAGTCGCCCCAGCTGTTCAAGCAGTTGCTCATGGTGGCCGGCTTCGACCGCTACTACCAGATCACCAAGTGCTTCCGCGACGAGGACCTGCGCGCCGACCGCCAGCCCGAGTTCACGCAGATCGACATCGAGACTTCGTTCCTGACCGAAGAAGACATCCGCGACATGTTCCAGGGCATGATCAAAACGGTGTTCCAGAACACGCTGGGCGTGGATCTGGGCGAGTTCCCGGTGATGGCTTACAGCGAAGCCATGCACCGCTTCGGCTCTGACAAGCCCGACCTGCGCGTGAAGATGGAGTTCACCGAACTCACCGACGTGATGGCCGACGTGGATTTCAAGGTCTTCAGCGCGCCGGCGCAGATGAAGGGTGGCCGCGTGGTGGCCCTGTGCGTGCGCGGCGGTGCCGAAATGCCGCGCAGCGAGATCGATGCCTACACCGAGTTCGTCAAGATCTACGGCGCCAAGGGCCTGGCCTGGATCAAGGTCAATGAACTGGCCAAGGGCAAGGACGGCCTGCAGTCGCCCATCGTCAAGAACCTGCACGACAAGGCGATTGCCGAGATCCTGACCCGCACCGGCGCACAGAACGGCGACATCCTTTTCTTCGGCGCCGACAAGGCCAAGATCGTCAACGACGCCATCGGTGCCCTGCGCCTGAAGATCGGCCACAGCGAGCTGGGCAAGAAGAACGGCTTGTTCGAGAACCGCTGGGCCCCGATGTGGGTGGTCGACTTCCCGATGTTCGAGCACGACGAGGAAGCCGACCGCTGGACCGCTGTGCACCACCCATTCACCGCGCCGAAAGACGGCCACGAGGACTGGATGGTCACCGCGCCCGAGAAGTGCATCGCCAAGGGCTACGACATGGTACTCAACGGCTGGGAAATCGGCGGCGGCTCGGTGCGTATTCACACCGCTGCGGTGCAGCAGAAGGTGTTTGACGCACTCAAGATCACGCCTGAGGAAGCGCAGGTCAAGTTCGGCTTCCTGCTCGACGCGCTGCAGTACGGCGCGCCGCCGCACGGTGGCCTGGCCTTTGGCCTGGACCGCATCGTCACGCTCATGACCGGCGCCGAGTCCATCCGCGACGTGATCGCCTTCCCCAAGACGCAGCGCGCCCAGTGCCTGCTGACCCAGGCCCCCAGCCTGGTGGACGAGAAGCAGCTGCGCGAATTGCACATCCGTTTGCGCAACGCGGATTTGGCCAAGACCGCCTGACCCCGGATGGGGACGCGCGGAAGGGGCGGCACAGGCCGCCCTTTTTTGTTGGGCTGTCGCAGGTTCCGCAGCGTGCAGGTGCGGTAACGAAACGTAGCGCCGGGTACGGGTGAGGGTTTGTTAGGATGGCTTTTTGAAAGGAGCCTATTCATGCCCAAGAACGCCCAAGAGACCCTGGCCAACAAAGAGAAGCTGGTTGCCGATCTGCAGCGCGTCATCGCCGACGCCGAAGAGCTGATGACGGCCACAGCCCACCAGACCGAAGGCAAGGTGGTGGAGCTGCGCGAGCGCATCAACGAAAACCTGCGCATGGCCCGCCACAAGCTGCTGGACGCGGAAGACGCGATCAAGG
>JAJNQE010000138.1 GCA_021154985.1 Hydrogenophaga sp. | reverse complement strand
ACGATCAGCAGGCCGAACACCACCCAACCCGCACCGCCCCAGAGATCGGAACGGGCGGTTTTTCCACCCTCGGTCATGTCGTGTGTACCGGTCTGAGGCGATCAGGGCTTGGGGATACCGACGGTGTCTGGGGACACCTTGGCCTTGCCAGCCGCCTGCTGCGTCCAGGCGTAGGACTGGATGGCTGGGAACACCGCCTTCTGCGCCTCATCACCCGACATCGGCGCGAACATGGCGCCGCGCGCCTGTGCGTACTTCTTCAGCGCATCGCTTTTCACCATCTCGGTGGCCCAGATTTTGTTGAGCGTGGCCGCCACTTCGGGCGGCGCGGCCTTGGGCACGAAGATGCCGAAGTAATTGATCGGGTCCTTGAAGCCGGGGATGAACTGCGACAGCGGCGGGATCGTGCCGAAGCCCTCGATCTCGATCGATTTGTCGCCCACGACCGCCAGCGGGCGGATCTTCTTGGCGCGGATCATGTCGGTCTGCTCGGCGGCGAGCTGCGTGGTCACTTGGGTCTCGCCCGAGGCCGCGGCCACGGCGGCGGGCGCGCCACCATCGTAGGTCACGTGCTTGTAGGTGACGCCGGCCGCGCGCGCGATCGCCTCGATGGCCGAGTGACCGCTGGAGTTCACGCCGGCCGTGGCAACCGACACCGCGCCGGGCTTGGCCTTCATGGCGGCGAGCAGTTCGGCCATGGTCTTGTAGGGTGTGTCGGCGTTCACGCCCACCACCGCGATGTGGGCCACGTTCAGGTACAGGTTCCAGTCACTGGCCGAGGTGTCGAGCATGCCCAGCACCTTGTAGGTGCCCAGGTCCTTGGCGCCACCGGCGGTCCAGGTGTAGCCGTCGGCAGGGGCCGCCATGGCGTTCTTGGTGCCCACCGAGCCCGAAGCGCCGGGTTGGTTCATGATCACGATTTTCTGGCCCAGGTGCTTCTCCAGCTCGGCCGCCGTGACGCGGGACACCTGATCGGTCGAGCCGCCCGGTGCCCACGGCACGATCAGCGTGATCGGGCGGTCGGGCTTCCACTGGGCAAGGGCACTGGCCGAGGCCACGGCCAGCAGGGAGGCGACGAGCAAGGGGCGGACGAGAGCGGTGTGCATGGTTTGTCTCCTGGGGTTAATTCACCGAGCAGTTAATAGTCGAAACTGCTCCGCGAGGCGTCAAGCCGCGCGACCGGTCAATTCATCAGGACATACCCTAGGATCACTTCGCACATGTGGGAGAGCCGTTCGCTGTGCGCCTTGGGCGTCATGAGGTCGCGCCCGAAGATCGCCGAGAGCGTGTGGTTGTTCGACAGGTAGAAGTACGAGAGCCCTGCGATCGACACGTAGAGTTGCAGCGGATCGATGCCGCCGCGAAAGGTGCCTTCGGCCCGCCCGCGCTCGAGAATGTCGCCCAGCGTGGCGATCAGCGGCGAGTTCAGCTGGCGCGCCCGCTGCGA
This sequence comes from Hydrogenophaga sp., assembly GCA_021154985.1. GTDB lineage: Bacteria > Pseudomonadota > Gammaproteobacteria > Burkholderiales > Burkholderiaceae_C > Hydrogenophaga. The sequence continues at coordinate 1,896 of JAJNQE010000138.1, read as the reverse complement.
CTGCGCCAGGTGCCGCGCACGGTGCAGGTTGGCGCTGTTGAGCAGGGTGAGGAACTCCGGGTGCTCCAGGTAGTAGTTCCAGGTGAACTCCACCAGCCGGCGCAGTGCGGTTTCGGGCTTGAGGTGCTCCAGGTTGAGCTTCTTTTCTTCTTCGCGGATGTGCCGGTAGGCCTGCTCCAGCACCGCCTGAAAGAGCTTTTCCTTGTCCTCGAAGTAGTAGTAGATCAGGCGCTTGTTCAGGCCTGCGCGCTCGGCGATGCGGTCGACTCGGGCACCCCCCAGACCGTGCTCGGCGAACTCGTCGCGGGCCGCATTCAGGATGGTATTCTGCGAACGATCAGCGTCGCGCAGGCGCTCTTCGGCGATGGGTGTGGACGTGGTGCTCATGGCCGAATAATTCACCAATCAGTTAATAAAGTCAATCGAATGCCCCAGATCGCTGGTCATCTTCTTGTGCAGTGCCTGATCAACCAGGGCGTGACCCACGCCTTCGGGGTGCCGGGTGAGAGTTACCTGGCGGTGCTCGACGGTTTTCACGCCCACGCCGACCGCATCCGTTTCGTCACCAACCGGCAAGAAGGCGGCGCGGCCTTCATGGCCGACGCCCAGGGCAAGCTCACGGGCCGGCCCGGTGTGTGTTTCGTGACGCGCGGGCCGGGCGCCACCAACGCCTCCATCGGCCTGCACACCGCATTCCAGGACAGCACGCCCATGGTGCTGTTCATCGGCGACGTGGCCAGCGACGCGCGCGACCGCGAGGCTTTCCAGGAGGTCGATTACTCGTCGTTCTTCGGCCCGTCCACCAAGGGCATGGCCAAACGCGTGGAGCGCATCGACGACGCGCGCCGCATTCCTGAATACGTGGCGCGTGCCTTTGCCACGGCCATGAACGGGCGGCCCGGCCCGGTGGTGCTGGTGTTGCCCGAAGACATGCTCACGCAGACGGTGGACGCCGAGCCCTTGCCGCGCGTGGAGGCCGTGCAGGCCTGGAGCGACCCGGGCGCGCTGCGCGAGTTGCGCACCCTGCTGCTGGCGAGCGAGCGGCCGCTGGTGATTGCGGGCGGTGGTGGCTGGACGCCGCAATCGGCGGCTGCGCTGCAGCGCTTTGCCGAAAACTGGCAGCTGCCGGTGGCCAACGCCTTCCGTTTTCAAGACACCTTCGACAACCACCACGTGCTGTACGCCGGCGACGTGGGCCTGGGCATCAACCCCGCGCTGGCCGCGCGGGTGCGCGAGAGCGATCTGCTGATCGCCATCGGCCCGCGCCTGGGCGAGTCCACCACCGGCGGCTACACGCTGATCGAAGCCCCGGTGCCGAAGCAGAAGCTGGTACACATCCACGCCAGCGCCGAAGAACTGGGGCGCGTGTACCAGCCCACGCTGGCGATCAATGCCACCATGAACGCGGCGGCCCGCAGCCTGGAGGTGCTCACAGCCCCACCCACTGTGCCCTGGAGCGACTGGGCGCAGGCCTGCCACGCCGACTATCTGGCCAACATCGATCCGGCCAACGGTGGCATCACGCTGCCCGGCACCATCGACATGCCGGCCATCATCCACACCCTGCAGAAACACCTGCCCGCGGACGCCGTGCTCACCAACGGCGCGGGCAATTTTGCGAGCTGGTTGCACCGCTTCTTCCGCTACCACGGCCTGGTCAAGGGCCACAAGACGCAGCTCGCGCCCACCAACGGCGCCATGGGCTACGGCGTGCCGGCCGGCATTGGCGCGGCCATCCTCACCGGGCGCACGGCGTTCACCATCGCGGGCGACGGCGACTTCCTCATGAACGGCCAGGAGCTGGCCACCGCCGTGCAGCACGGCGCGAAGAGCATCGTGCTGCTGCTCAACAACGGCAGCTTCGGCACCATCCGCATGCACCAGGAGCGCGAGTAC
>JAJNQE010000114.1 GCA_021154985.1 Hydrogenophaga sp. | reverse complement strand
CCACCGCTGGGCCCGGGTGTGGCGCAGCGCTTCGAGTGGAGTGCCCAGGTGACCGACGCCCAGGCCGCCGAGGGCCGCGCCTTCCGCGAGCGCTTCACCGCCCAGCTGACGCAGTTGCTGGGCGACGACGGCGTGTTGGTGCTACCCACCATGCCCGACATCGCGCCCCGCGTGGTCGATCCCGAGAGCGCGCTGGAGGACTACCGCAACCGCGCCATCCGCCTGCTGTGTGTGGCGGGCCTGTCGGGTTTTCCGCAGCTCAGCCTGCCGCTGGCGCGCCGCGCCGGGGCGCCCTTGGGCATTTCGCTGCTGGGCCCGCGCGGCAGCGACCGCAGCCTGGTGCGCCTGGCCGAGCGCATCACCCGGGGATAGACCCCCAAGGGCACCGGTCGGCCAAGCCTGATCCAATGTTGACCCATGAACACCGAGCTGCCCCTGTCGCCCCCGCCCACCGAACCCGACGGCACCGCCACCGACCGGGTGTACGAGGCCATTTACCTCGCCGTGCTGGAACACCGGCTCGCACCCGGCGAATGGTTGCGCGAGGCCGAACTGGCCACCGAATTCAAGGTCTCTCGCACGGTGGTGCGCCAGGCCCTGCAGCGGCTGGCGCAAGACCAGGTGATCGAGCTGCGCCACAACCGCGGCGCGCGCGTGCCGCTGCCCAGTCTGGAGGACGCGGTGCATGTGTTCGAGGCCCGGCGCATCGTGGAATGCGAGGTGGCGCGCCGCCTCGGTGGCCGGTTGACGCCCGAACAACTGGCCGAATTGCGTGCGGTGGCGCAGGCCGAACAGGCCGCCGACCAGCGCGGCGACCGGGCCGAAGCCATCCGCATGTCGGGCGAGTTTCACCACGCGCTCACGCGCATGCACGGCAACCCCGTGTTTGGCCGCCTGCTCAACGGCCTGCTGCCCACCACCTCGCTGCTGATGGCGCGCTTCAAGGTGGACGGCGGGCAGGTCTGTGTGGCGCACCGCCATGTGGATCTGATCGACGCGCTGCTGCGCGGCAGCGCGCCCGCCGCCGCCGAGATGCGCAAACACCTGGTGGAGCTCGAACGCTCGCTGGTCGACACCCCCGTGCGCGGGCGGCGCCTGCGCGATGCCTTTGCCGCTTACCGGGACACCCCCCAGCCGGAGACCGAACTGCCATGACCACGCTCGCCACACCCCCCGACACCGCCCGCCTGCGCATCGATGGCGACCGCCTCTGGGCCTCGCTGATGGAACTGGCGCAGATCGGTGCCACGCCCAAGGGCGGCGTGTGCCGTATCGCCCTGACCGACCTGGACCGCCAGGGCCGTGACCTGGTGACGCGCTGGGCGCGCGAGGCGGGCATGAGCGTCACGGTGGACAAGATCGGCAACGTGTTCATGCGCCGGCCCGGAAGCAACCCGGCGCTGCCCCCGGTCATGACCGGCAGCCACATCGACACCCAGCCCACCGGCGGCAAGTTCGACGGCAACTACGGCGTGCTCGCCGGCATCGAGGTGGTGCGCACGCTCAACGACCACGGCATCCAGACCGAGGCGCCGATCGAGGTCGCGTTCTGGACCAACGAAGAGGGCTCGCGTTTTGTGCCGGTGATGATGGGCTCGGGCGTGTTCGCCAAGGCCTTCACGCTGGAGCACGCCTACGCCGCGCGCGACACCGACGGCAAGACGGTGCGCGAAGAGCTGGAGCGCATCGGCTACATCGGCGAGAGCCTGGGGACCACCCCATCGGCGCGTATTTCGAAGCGCACATCGAACAAGGCCCGGTGCTCGAAGACGCCGACGTCACCATCGGCGTGGTGCACGGCGTGCTCGGCATCCGCTGGTTCGACTGCACCGTGAGCGGCATGGAAGCCCACGCCGGCCCGACACCCATGGCGCTGCGGCGCGACGCTTTGCAGGTGGCCACGGTGCTCATGCAGGAGGTGGTGGCTTCGGCGCTGCGCCACGGACCGCACGGGCGCGGCACCGTGGGCATGGTGCAGGTGCATCCCAACAGCCGCAACGTGATCCCGGGGCAGGTGAAGTTTTCCATCGACCTGCGCAACAGCACCGACGCGCTGGTGGACCAGCAAGTGGCCGAGGTGCGCGCCCTGGCCGCGCGCCTGGGCGCCGAGACCGGCATGGCCATCAGCATCGAGCAGGTGTCGAGCTACGCGGCGCAGCCGTTCGACGCCGGCTGTGTACAGGCCGTGCAGCGCGCGGCCGAGCAGCTGGGCCTGAGCCACATGCCGGTGGTCTCGGGCGCGGGGCACGACGCCATTTACGCCGGGCAACTGGCCCCGGCCGGCATGATCTTCATTCCCTGCAAGGACGGCATCAGCCACAACGAGATCGAAGACGCCCAGCCCGCACACATCACCGCCGGCTGCAACGTGCTGCTGCACGCCATGCTGGAGCGCGCTGGGGTGGTGACGGGCTGAGTCATTCGGTGAAGGCTTCGCTCAGGGCCATCACCTGTCCGGTGTTCGCCGCCTCGTAGCCCTGCAGCGCGGCCACGCGCGAGCGAAAGGCCGGCGAGCGCAGCACGGTGAGCACCGGTCGCAGTTCCGCGCGGTCCAGCGCGTCGGGCGGCAGGGCGAAGAAGTAGCGCTCTTTCAGCAGGGGAATGAAGTGCAGGCCAAAGCGGTGGGCCGCCGTCTGCACGCCAATGCCCACATCGGCCATGCCGCTGGCCACATAGGCGGCCACACCGGCATGGGTGAGCTCGGTGTTGTCGAAGCCGGTCACCGCGCGCGCATCGATGCCGTGGCGCTGCAGCAGCAGGTCGGTCAGCACGCGCGTGCCCGAACCTTCCGGGCGGTTGACGAAGCGCAGGCCGCGCCGGGTGAGGTCTTGCAGACCCTGGATGGCCTTGGGGTTGCCGGGTGCACAAAACAGACCTTGCGTGCGCACCGCCAGGTGCACCAGGCGGTGCTGGTCGCGCTTGAGCCAGGGCAGGTAGCGCTGCGCGGCGGCGGCCTGGAACTCACCCAGCGGCACATGAAAACCCGCCAGTTCGCAGTCGCCTTGCGCGAGCGCGGCCACGGCTTCCAGGCTGTTGCGGTAACGCAGTTCCACCGGGATCTGGCGCGCAGCGAGTTGTTCGCGCAGGGCGGCCACGGCAAACCCGTGGCTGGCGTGCAGGCGCGGCACCGCGCGCTGGCGGCGCTGCACGCGGCCGAGCTCGCCTTCGAGTTCCGACGCCAGCGACTCCAGCAGCGGCTGCAGCCGCGCGCCGATGCGGGCGTCGGCCCAGATGAGTTTTTCGCCCAACTCGGTCAGCGCCGACCCTCGGCCCCGACCGCGCACCAGCAGCGGCTGGCCAAACAGCGCCTCGGCCTGCTGCAGCAGGCCCCAGGCGTGGCGGTACGACAGGCCCAGTTCGCGCCCCGCCTGTGAAATGCTGCCCGATGCCTGCACCGCCGCCAGCAGCTGCAGCAGGGTGTTGGCGTCCAGCGCGGGTCCGTCGTCCTGGCTCACTTGCCAGCGGGGTTGCAGGGTGATGCGCAGCATGGCGGAGGGTCCGTGTTTATGCAAGGAAGAACATATTAAAACCCGGTGGCGGTGCTAGGCTGCACGCATGACCACCGTGATCCCCATCCGCCCCGTTGAGTCGACGCAGGGCGCTCGCCGAGGCCCACCGCGCCACACGCCCAAAGGCCGCCAGACGTCGCCACAGGCGCGCGAGCGGGTGGCTGCTTTGTGCGCTGGCCTGGCGCCGCGGGCCGACCTGCTGATCGAACACCTGCACCGCCTGCAGGACGGCGAGGGCGCACTGCGCCACGGCGACCTGGCCGCGCTCGCCGAAATGCTCAAGCTCAGCCAGGTCGAGGTGTTCGAGGTCGCGAGCTTCTACCACCACTTCGAGATCGTGGACGACGACGCGGCCGTGCCTGCCACCGTGGTTCGGGTTTGCGACAGCCTTTCGTGCGCCATGGCCGGCAGCGCCACGCTGACGAGCGATCTGAAAACGGCGCTGGCGCACGACAGCTCGGTGCGCGTGCAGACCGCGCCCTGCATCGGCCAGTGCCACCGCGCGCCGGCCGCCTGTGTGGGCCAGCGTCAGTTGCCGCACGCCACGGTGGACGCGGTGCAGGCCTTGCTGGCCAGCGGCGACACCGGCCCGCGCGAACTGCCGGTGCCTGAAGCCTCCGAGTTGAAACAGCTGCAGCGCTTGCTCTCGGGCGAGCTCAGCGCCGAGCAGGTGCTGGCCGAACTCAAGGCCTCCAACCTGCGTGGCCTGGGCGGCGCCGGTTTTCCGGCGTGGCGCAAATGGGAGACCGTGCGCGCGCAGCCTGGCCCGCGCCACATGGTGGTGAACATCGACGAGGGCGAGGTCGGCACCTTCAAGGACGGCCATGTGCTCACCAGTACGCAGGCCGGCGCACCGCAGGTGCTGGAAGGCCTGCTGATCGCCGCGCAGGTGGTCGGAATCGACCGCGTGTGGATGTACCTGCGCGACGAGTACCACGACGCGCGCGTGCTGATGCAGCGCGAACTCGAAGCGCTGCAGGTGCGTCTGCAAGGGCTGAGGGCGCAGCACCCGGGCTACACGCCGCCCTCGATCGAACTGCGGCGCGGCGCGGGTGCCTACATCTGCGGTGAAGAGTCGGCGCTCATCGAGTCGGTGGAAGGCAAGCGCGGCCTGCCGCGCCTGAAGCCGCCCATCGTCGCGCTGCACGGCGTGTTCGGCCGGCCCACGCTGGCGCACAACCCCGAGACCCTGTGGTGGCTGCCCGAGATCCTGGCCCACGGCGGCGCGTGGCTGACCTCGCATGGCCGCGCCGGGCGCAACGGCCTGCGGCGTTTCTCGGTGTCGGGCCGCGTGAAACAACCCGGTGTGTACCTGGCGCCGGCTGGCATCACGCTGCGCGAACTGATTGACGAACACGCGGGCGGCATGGCCGAGGGCCACACGCTGTACGCCTACCTGCCCGGTGGGGCGTCGGGCGGCATCCTCCCGGCGGCCTTGGCCGACGTGCCGCTGGACTTCGACACCCTGGCCGAACACGGCGCGTTCATCGGCTCCATGGCGGTGGTGGTGCTGGGTCAGCACGACAAGGCGCGCGACGCCGCGCTGAACCTCATGCGCTTTTTCGAACACGAGTCCTGTGGCCAGTGCACACCCTGCCGCGCCGGCACCACCAAGGCGGTGGACCTGATCCAGGCCCCGGTGTGGGACGCGGCCTTGCTGGGCGAACTCTCGCAGGTGATGCGCGACGCCAGCATCTGTGGCCTGGGTCAGGCGGCACCCAACCCGGTGGACAGCGTGCTGCGCTTCTTTCCTCACGAGGTGGGCGCATGAAGACCAACGACCTGCCACAGAACGCGGCCCCGATCGCGTTCACCCTCAACGGCCGCGCGGTGGAAGCCGCGCCCGGCGAGACCCTGCTCAAAGCCGCGCAGCGCGCGGGCGTGGCGGTGCCGCACCTGTGCCACAAGGACGGCTTGCGCAGCCCGGGCAACTGCCGCGCCTGCGTGGTGGAGATCGAGGGCGAGCGCGTGCTGGCGCCCTCGTGCTGCCGCGCACCCACACCGGGCATGGTGGTCACCACCGACAGCCCGCGCGCCGCAGCAGCACAGAAGACGGTGCTGGAGCTGTTGCTGTCGGACGCACCGGACACCACCGCGCTCAAACACGACAGCGAGCTGGCGCATTGGGCCGAGATCGCGGGTGCACAGGCCGGGCGTTTCCCGGTCCGTGCCGCCGCGGTGCAAGACCTGAGTCATCCGGCGATGGCTGTCAACCTCGACGCCTGCATCCAGTGCACCCGCTGCATCCGCGCCTGCCGCGAAACGCAGGGCAACGACGTGCTGGGTCTCGCGTTTCGCGGTGGCCATGCGCAGATCGTGTTCGACCAGAACGACCCCATGGGTGCGAGCACCTGTGTCGCCTGCGGCGAGTGTGTGCAGGCCTGCCCCACGGGTGCCATTGCTCCGGCCAACGGCGCCTACACGAAACCGTCGCAGAAGCAGGTCGATTCGGTCTGCCCGTTCTGCGGCGTGGGTTGTCAACTGACGTACCACGTGTCCGACGAGAAGATCGAACACGTCGAAGGCATCGCGGGTCCGGCCAACGAAGGCCGCCTGTGCGTGAAGGGTCGCTTCGGCTTTGACTACGCCCACAGCCTCGAGCGCCTCACCCGCCCGCTGATCCGCCGCGCCGATGCGCCGAAAGATCCGCAGTCGGTGATGCGCCGCGACTGGAGAGAACTGTTTCGCGAAGCCAGCTGGGACGAAGCGCTGGACGTGGCTGCGAACGGCTTCAAGCAGGCCATGGCCAGCACCACCGCACGCGGGCGCCAGGGCCCGGTGGCGGGCTTCGGTTCGGCCAAGGGCACGAACGAAGAGGCCTACCTGTTCCAGAAGCTGATCCGCACCGCCTTCGACACGCACAACGTCGACCACTGCACGCGCCTGTGCCACGCATCGAGCGTGGCCGCGCTCATGGAAGGCCTTGGCTCGGCCGTGGTCACCAACCCGCTGCGCGACGTGGAGCACGCCGACTTCGTGCTGCTGATCGGCGCCAACCCGGCGCAGAACCACCCGGTGGGCGCCACCTGGATCAAGAACGCGGTGACGCGCGGCATGACGCTGGTGCTGGCCGATCCGCGCCGCACCGAGCTCGCGCGCCACAGCTGGAAGCACCTGGGCTTCCAGTCGGGCACCGACGTGGCCTTGCTCAACGCGCTGCTGCACACCATCGTGTTCGAAGGCCTCACCGATCCGGCCTACATCGAAGCGCACACGCTGGACTTTGCCCAGCTCAAACAGCATCTCGTGGACTTCTCGCCCGAGGCCATGGCGCCAGTCTGCGGCATCGATGCCGCCACGCTGCGCGAAGTGGCGCGCGCCTATGCCACCGCGAAGAACGCCATGATCCTGTGGGGCATGGGCATCAGCCAGCACACCCACGGCACCGACAACGCGCGCTGCCTGATCGCGCTCTCGCTCATCACCGGGCAGATCGGTCGCCCCGGCACCGGGCTGCATCCGCTGCGCGGGCAGAACAACGTGCAGGGCGCAAGCGACGCGGGCCTGATCCCCATGGTGCTGCCCGACTACCAGAAGGTGAGCGACCCGCACACCCGCGAGAACGCCGAGCGCCTGTGGAACCTGCCGCCCGGCACGCTGCGCAGCGAGGCCGGCCTCACCGTGGTGGAAATCATCGATGCCGCACACCGCCGCGAGATCCGCGCCATGCTGGTCCAGGGCGAGAACCCGGCCATGAGCGACCCCGACGCCAGCCACGCGCGCGAAGCGCTGGCCGGACTCGACCACCTGGTGGTGCAGGACATCTTTCTGACCGAAACCGCAAGCCTGGCCGACGTGGTGCTGCCCGCCACCGCCTGGCCCGAGAAAACCGGCAGCGTGACCAACACCGACCGTTGCGTGCAACTCGGCCGCAAGGCCGTGCGCGCGCCTGGCGAGGCCATGGCCGACGCCTGGATCACCGAACAGCTGGCGCGCCGCCTGGGGCTGGGCTGGACCTACAACGTGGCCGCCGACGGCACCGCCACAGCGGACGCGGGCAGCGGCATCGGCGCCGTGTTTGAAGAGATGCGCGCCATGATGCCCAGCATCGCCGGGCTCTCGTGGGTGCGGCTGCAGCGTGAAGGGGCGGTGACCTATCCGGTGACCTCGGAAGAAGACCCCGGCCACCTGGTGGTGTTCACCGACGGCTTCCCCACCACAACCGGTCGCGCCACGCTGGTGGGCGCCCGCGTCACACCGCCGGCCGAGCTGCCCGACGCCTTGTTCCCCATGGTGCTGATCACCGGGCGCCAGCTGGAGCACTGGCACACCGGCAGCATGACGCGGCGCAGCGGCGTGCTCGATGCGATCGAGCCCAGCCCGGTGGTGAGCCTGCACAGCACCACCGCGCAGCGCCTGGGGCTCCAGGCTGGCGCGCTGGCGCAGGTGCGTTCGCGCCGGGGCCAGGTGGCGTTGCCGGTGCGGCTCGACGACGGCATGCCGCTGGACACGGCCTTCATTCCGTTTGCCTACGCGGAAGCCGCGGCCAACCTGCTCACCAACCCGGCGCTGGACCCGGTGGGCAAGATCGCCGAACTGAAGTACTGTGCGGTGGACGTGCGGCCCGCCATGCCCGAGAAAGAACCGGCCCTGGTTTGATCTGACGCAAGCCTCCGGGGTCGGGGCGCTCCTACGATGAAGCGGTGCCGCACAGTGCGGCCCGGTTCATCCACCTTTGCCAAGGAGAGCGACCATGTTCAAGAAAATCCTGCTGCCCACCGACGGTTCCGACCTCAGCGTGTTCGCCACCCGCGCGGCCGTGGGCCTGGCCAAGAGCCAGGGAGCGCAAGTCATCGGCGTGTATGTGATCGACCCCTTCCCCTACATCGGCATCGGCGATGCCTCGGCCATCGGCCTGCAGGCCTACCTGACCGAAGCCAAGGCCGCGGCCAGCGTGGCACTGGACGCTGCCCGCATGGCCTGCGCTGCAGACGGTGTGCCGTTTGCCGGCGACACCATCGAGCGCAACGTGGTCTACGAGGGGATCATCGAAACGGCCGAGGCCGAAGGCTGCGACCTGATCGTGATGGGCTCACACGGCCGCCAGGGCGTGAAAGCACTCATTCTGGGCAGCGTGGCGCAGAAGGTGCTGACCCACGCCAAGGTGCCCGTGCTGATCGTGAAGTCCTGACGTCAACGCATGAACTTGCCGCTGGCGTTCACGATGGACAAATCGGAGAAATCCAGGCCGGTGTGGTCGGTGGCGCTGTAGCTGATCTGCAGGCCGCCGATGTCGTAGTTGCGCATGCCTTCCAGCGCGTCGCGCAAGGCCGCTGGCGTGGGGTTGGCGCCAGCGCGCCGCAGTCCTTCTGCAACCACCTTGGCCGCCGCGAAGCCTTCCATCATGGCGGGCGACACGCCCTCCAGGCCTTTGGCCTTGGCCAGGTCCTGCGCTTCCTTGATCAGAGGAAAGGCCACCGAGCGTTCGTTGGGGAACACCTGTGTGACGATCACGCCGCGCGCGTGTTCGCCCAGCAGCTTGATGAAGCCTTCCGAGGCGTTGTTGGACAGCGTGACCAGCTGCGCCCGCGAGCCCGCGGCCCGGATGGCCTTCATGCCGTTGGCCGCGTTGCCGGCCGAGCCGATCACCATCACCGCCTGGGCGTTGCTCTTGACCACGCGCTGTGCGAGCTCGGTGAAGTCGGGTTTGTCGCGCGGAAACTTCTCTTGCAGCACCGGCGTCTGCTTCACCGTGGCAAAGCCTTTGAGCGCACCTGCGGCCGAATCGGCGCCGAACGAGTCGTCGGTCTCCAGCAGCGCAATGCGCGTCATGCCGATGCTGGCCAGGTGTTCGATGGCCTTGGCGGCTTCGCGCTGGTAGGTGGCGCGAACGTTGAACACCCAGGGGTTCACCGGTTCGTGCAGCACCATGGCGCCGGTGCTCGGGCCCACCAGCGGCACCTTGAACTCGGCGAGCATGGGCAGCAGGGCTTGTGAATGCGGCGTGCCGCGGTTCAGGAACAGGGCCAGCACCTTTTGTTCGGTGATCAACTGGCGCGACACCTCCACCGTGACCTTGGGGTCGAACTTGTCGTCCACCGAAATCAGTTCGATCTTCTGGCCGTTGATGCCGCCGCGCGCGTTCACCGCGTCGAAGTACAGCTTGGCGCCGTCGATGTTTTCCTTCACACCGGCTGCCACCGAGCCGGTGATGCCGGACGGGTTGCCGATGCGCAGTTGGGCCCAGGCGGGTGCAGAGAAGGCCATGAGGCCCGCCAGGCCGAGGGTGGTGAGGCGCAGGGGCCAGAGGGTGGATGGTTGTTGCATGGTTCTTGTCTCGAAAAGAGGACTCAGTCTAGGCAGCCGGGTCGGGCGGGAAATTGTGGTTATGACGTACACGCCAGGGGGTATGTCGCGGTGCTCCGTAGAATCTTCGCGTCCCCCTCTGGAGCCTCTGCATGTCCGATGCCTTTTTGCCCGCCGAGTTGCCTGCGGGCGCGATTCAACCCGCGTCCGACGATGAGGGGCGTGACCGACCGACGGAAGGTGGTACTGGCCTGATCCGCATCCGAGGTGCGCGCCAGCACAACCTGAAAAACATCGACCTGGACATCCGCACCGGCGAGCTCACGGTGGTCACCGGGCCCAGTGGTTCGGGCAAGTCCAGCCTGGTCTTCGACACCCTGTTCGCCGAGGGCCAGCGCCGCTACGTGGAGACCTTCAGCGCTTACGCGCGGCAGTTCCTCGACCGCATGGACAAGCCGGCCGTGGACCGGGTGGAAGGCGTGCCACCGGCCATTGCGATCGACCAGACCAACCCGGTGCGCTCCTCTCGCTCCACCGTGGGCACCATGACCGAGCTCAACGACCACCTCAAGCTGCTGTTCGCGCGCGGTGCCGAGCTGTTCGACCGGGACACGGCGGTGCTGGTGCGCCACGACTCGCCGGAGTCGATCTGCGCCGAGCTGAGCGCGCGAGCGGCGGCACAGGGCGACCCACGCCTCGTCGTCACGTTTCCGGTGGAGCTGCCGGCCAGCACCACGCCCGAAGAAATCGAGCAATGGCTCTCGGCCAGCGGCTACACGCGTGTGCAGGCCGAACGCTTGGTGCAGCGCGCCGCGCCCGCTGTGGACGAGAAGGCCAAAACCAAAGGCAAGGCCAAGGCCGCGCCCATGGAGTCGATCAAGGTGCTCGACGTGGTGGCGGACCGCTTCCGCATGAGCAGTGCCGAGCCCGCGCGGGTGATGGAAGCCATCGAGGTGGGCCTGAAGCGCGGTGGCGGCAAACTGATGGTGTACGCGCTGAAATTGGAATCTGACCCCCAATCGGCTGGGGCGGCCGAGCCCGAGATCTGGCGTTTCAGCACGGGCTTGCATTGCCCCGAGAGCGACATCCGCTACAGCGAACCCACGCCGTCGATGTTTTCGTTCAACTCGGCGGTGGGGGCGTGCGAGGCCTGCCGGGGGTTCGGGCGGGTGATCGGGGTGGACTACGGGCTGGTGATTCCGAACGACAAGCTCACCTTGCGTGCAGGGGCAATCAAGGTGTTCCAGACACCGGCCTGGAAAGAGGCGCAGGACGACATGATGCGGCACGCTGAAGCCGCCGGTATTCCGCGCGACACGCCTTGGGCCAAGCTCACCGACGAGCAGAAGCATTGGGTCAAGGCCGGTTCGCCGCAATGGAACGGCAAGTGGAACCAGCACTGGTACGGCGTGGACCGCTTCTTCGAGTACCTGGAGAGCAAGGCCTACAAGATGCACATCCGCGTGCTCTTGTCGAAGTACCGCAGTTACACCGAGTGCCCGAGTTGCGGCGGTGCGCGCCTGAAGACGGACAGCCTGCTCTGGCGCCTCGGCACGAAGGCGCCGGCGGACGCGGTGCTCCCCGCGTCAAGACGCTACCTGCCGCACGGCGTGAAGTGGAGCCGCGCGCAAGTGGAGGCGCTGCCGGGCCTGTGCCTGCACGATTTGATGCTGATGCCGCTGGACAAGCTGCGGGTGTTTTTCGCTTCTCTCGCTCCCTCCCCCGCTGGGGGAGGGCAGGGGTGGGGGCCTGCAGGCCAACAAGCCCCCATCCCCACCTTCCCCCAGGGGGGGAAGGAGTCAAACACCGGGCAGGCACAAGCCCTCAAACTCCTCCTCGACGAAATCAACACCCGCATCCGCTACCTCTGCGAGGTCGGCATCGGCTACCTCACGCTGGACCGCCAGAGCCGCACGCTCAGCGGCGGGGAGGTGCAGCGCATCAACCTCCCCACGGCGCTGGGCACCTCGCTGGTGAACACGCTGTTCGTGCTGGACGAGCCCAGCATCGGCCTGCACCCGCGCGACATGGCGCGCATCAACGACGCCATGCTGCGCCTGCGCGATGCCGGCAACACGCTGGTGGTGGTGGAGCACGACCCGGCCGTCATGCTCGCAGCCGACCGCCTGATCGACATGGGCCCCGGCCCGGGCGAGCGCGGCGGGCAGATCGTGTTCGACGGCACGCCCGAACAGATCCGCTCGGCCGACACGCTCACCGGCGCCTACCTCGGCGCGCGCAAGACCATCGGCATGGGCTTCAAGCGCGCGGTGACCGACAGCACGCCGCGCCTCATTCTGGAAGGTGCGAAAGAGCACAACCTGAAGGACGTGTCGGTCGAGTTCCCGCTGCAGCGCCTGGTGGTCGTCACCGGTGTCTCGGGTTCGGGCAAGTCCAGCCTGATCCAGGACGTGTTGGCGCCCGCGCTGTTGCGCCACTTCGGCAAGTCCACCGACACCCCCGGCGTACACGACCGGTTGCTCGGCGCCGAGCAGCTCGGCGAAGTCGTGTTCGTCGACCAGTCGCCCATCGGCAAGACCGCGCGCTCCAACCCGGTGAGTTACGTGGGCGCGTGGGACGCCATCCGTGCGCTGTTCGCCGACGCACCGCTCTCGCGCCAGCGCAGCTACACCCCCGCCAAGTTCAGCTTCAACAGCGGCGACGGGCGCTGCCCCACCTGCGGCGGCTCGGGCTTCGAGCACGTGGAGATGCAGTTCCTGAGCGACGTGTACCTGCGTTGCCCCGACTGCGACGGCAAGCGCTACCGGCCCGAGATCTTGGAGGTGCGCATCGAACGTCCTTCGACAGGCTCAGGACGAACGGTGAGCCTGAACGTGGCCGACGTGCTCGACCTCACGGTGAGCGAAGCCGCCGAGCTCTTCAAGGCCGACCGTGAAGTCATCCGCGTACTGCAACCCATCGTGGATGTGGGTCTGGAGTACGTGAAGCTCGGCCAGCCCGTGCCCACGTTGTCGGGCGGCGAGGCGCAGCGCCTCAAGCTCGCGGGCTTTCTGGCCGAGGCCGCCAAGAGCGCCAGCGCCAGCCGCCAGCCGCTCTCCCGCAAGGGCACGCTGTTCCTGTTCGACGAGCCCACCACCGGCCTGCATTTCGACGACATCGCCAAGCTCATGCGCTCCTTGCGCAAGCTGCTCGACGCCGGCCATTCGCTGGTGGTGATCGAGCACAACCTGGACGTGATCCGTGCCGCCGACTGGCTGATCGACCTCGGCCCCGAAGGCGGTGACGCCGGTGGCCTGGTGGTGGCCGAAGGCCCGCCCGAGCAGGTGCGCGAGCACGCCAGCAGCCACACCGCCAAGGCGCTGCGCGAGTACGCGCTGTCCATGGGCGAGGTGCACGCAGTCTCCGACTCCCTCCCCTCCGGGGGGAGGGCCGGGGTGGGGGCACGTGGGCGCGGTTTGCTCGGCGAAAGCCCCCACCCCAACCCTCCCCCAAGGGGGGAGGGAGCCAATTGCATCCGCATCGTCAACGCCAAGGAGCACAACCTCAAGAACCTGAGCGTGAACATCCCGCGCGGCCAGTTCAACGTGATCTCGGGCGTGAGTGG
>JAJNQE010000079.1 GCA_021154985.1 Hydrogenophaga sp. | reverse complement strand
TGGTGCGCAACGCGGGCGAGAACCTCGTGTTCGCGCCGCCCTACATCGTCGAGAAATCGCAGATCGAAACCATGGTCAGCACGTTGGCCGACGCGATCAGGCGGGCGGCCTGAGCCTGCATTTCAGCGCTTGAACTGCTGTCGCAGTTCAGCGCAGTGATCGCGCGGGGGTTGTGCGGGTGTGGGCCACACCACGTCGGCCGGTGGCACTGTTCTGGAGGTGCCGGCCTGCGCTATCACCACGCGGTACGCCAGCTCTTTCGGCAGGTACAAGGGCACGCCCAGGTCGCGGCGCACATGGCCGTTGCCGGCCACCAGCACCACGGTCTTGCCCGCGCCGGCCTTGGCCACAGCCGCCGCCACGGTGCGTGCCATGGTGTCGTCGCGCGCGAGCTGGATGCGGGTCATCGGCGCGATCTGGCTCTCGGGCAGCAGGTCGCAGTGGCCCTCGCGGATGCCCTGGCGCTGTTCCTGCAAGACCGCGCTGCCGATGCGGCCCTCCAGCGCATCGGTGGCCATGGCGGTGCGCATCTGGCTGCGCGGCAGGTCGCCTCCCAGCACCGGTACGCCGGCGCGCACCGCCGCCATCACCACCGCGCTGTACACCGGCCAGGGCCAGCCACCCTGGTCGGTCCAGTTCAGGGCCTCGCGCACGCGCGCTTCGCTGGCGTCCGCCGGCAGGCCGGTGGTCTGGCGGCCTTGTTCGGCCATTTCCATCACCAGTGCACCCAGCTGGCCGCGCGCCGCCAGCGCTTGCACCACGTCGCGCTGCAGCGCCTGGTGCTCGGGGGCGTCGTGCTGTTCACCCAGCAGCAGCACCGGCGTGGGCATCACGCGCTCCAGCAGGGATGGTGCGGAAGGGTGCGTTGGATGCGCGCAAGCGCCCAGCAGGGCCACACACACAGCGAGGGTGACAGCGGTTCGACAGTTCATGCGCCGATACTACGTGGCCTGCCGCGCGTGGCGGGTGCATCACACCAGTAACCGAGTGCCTTCCTTGCCTGCTGTCGGCCCATCGTCGTGGCCGCGTGTTGTCCTCACCCTCCTGCTCGCCCTGGCTGCCGCGCTTGTGTGTGTGTGGCTGCGCACCCCCATTCCCTGGATGATCGGCCCGCTGCTGGCAACGTCGCTGGTGTCGGTGCTGGGCGCGCCCACCGAGAGCTGGGCGCCGTTTCGCAACACCGGCCAGTGGGTGATCGGCACCGCACTGGGCTTGTATTTCACGCCCGCTGTGGGCGCACTGGTGGCCAGCCTGTGGTGGGCGATTGCGCTGGGCATCGCGTGGGCCTTGCTGCTGGGCCTGGGGTTCGGCGCCTGGTTGCGCAGGTTGCATGCGGCGCATCTGGCCCACCTCACGCCCTCGCAGTTGCTCAGCACCACCTACTTTGCCGGCGCCATCGGCGGGGCGTCGGAGATGACGCTGATCGCCGAGCGCCAGGGCGCCCGCACCGACCTGGTGGCCGCCGCACACAGCCTGCGGGTGCTGCTGGTCACCCTCACCATTCCGTTTGCGCTGCAGTTCTGGGGCGTGACCGGGCTGGACACGCTCACGCTGGGCGCGCGCGATGTGCAAGCCACCGGACTGCTGGTGCTCGCCGGCCTCACGCTGGTGGGGGCGCTGTTCATGCAGTGGCTGGGCCGCGCCAACCCGTGGTTCATGGGCGCTCTGGTGGTGACCATGGTCATCACGCTCGCGGGCGTGAACCTGTCGGCCATCCCGCAGCCGCTGTCCAATGCAGCGCAGCTGGTCATCGGCGTGAGCCTGGGCGTGCGTTTCACGCCGGCTTTTGTGCACACGGCTCCGCGCTGGCTGGCCTCGGTGGCCTTCGCCAGCTTTTTCATGATGGGCATCTGTGCGCTGTTCGGCTGGGCCTTGTCCCAGGTCACCGGCCTGCACCCGGCCACCCTGCTGCTGGGCACGGCGCCTGGTGGCATCGCCGAGATGGCCATCACCGCAAAGGTGTTGCAACTCGGCGTGCCCGTGGTCACCGCCTTCCAGGTCTGCCGCCTGGTGGCGGTGCTGGTGCTGGCCGAGCCGGTGTACCGCTGGCGTTATCGCCACACGTGAAAGCCAGACGTGAAAAAGCCCGGTGAAAACCGGGCCGTGGATCGGGGGGCAACCGACCAGAACATCGCGGAACCGGCTTTGCCGGGCCGCAGATGTTGCCACTGAGGGGTGACGCGCCGCAGGCGCGGCGCGGGGGGAGCTCTTCTAGTGCATCACCACCGGCATCTGCGCCAGCTCGGCATACCCTTCCAGCGTGTCTTCCACCTCTTCTTGCGAAGGGGTGCTCTGCTGCCAGGCGGTGATCTGGATCTGGAACATTTCGGCCCAGGAGCCGTCGAGGTACACCTCTTTGCCCGATCGTTTGTCCACGATCTCGAAGCCGTGGCGCGGCATTTGCGGGCCTTGTGCGGTGGTGTCTTCACCCTCGGCGGGTGCGTTGGCCAGGATGTGGACCACAGCGAAGGCATCCGAGTCGTAGAGCATGTTCATGACTGAAATTCCTTGTGTTGCGAAAGCTGGCTTGCGGTATCACTTATATCGGCAAATCCGGGCCATCTTGAAGATCTGAGTGCTCTTTACGTGGCAACGTTCCGTGCCATTTCAAGATGCGTGTGTTTTGCGGCACAAATGAGGCCAAAGGACTACGGCCTGCGGCTGAGCTGCTGGTCGGCCACGTCGCCGTTGGCCTGCGTCACCCGCAGGCGCACCGGCAGGTGTTGCAGATCGGGCGCCAGCCACATCTCCACCGTGCTGTCGAACTCCTTGCGTGGCAGGCGTTTGATCTGCCGGGCGCGCATCTCGCCGGCCGGCAGCGTGAGCGTGACCTCGTCGCCCACCACAAATCGCCAGACGTCGGCGTCTCCGGTGCCGACCACCGGCATTTCGATGGTTTGCCCGGTCGCGTAGGCCGTTGGCCTGGCCTGCAGCAGACCGGCGAGCTGCAGAAACAGGCTCAGCCGGTCTTGTGCACCCGGCAACAACACGGCTTCGGGTGCGTTGTTGCTGAAGCGGATGCGTTGCTGTGCCGCGTCGAAATGGGCGGCTTTTTCGCTGCGGCTCTTGTCCGCGAAACGCTCGGGGCTCAGGCCGGCTGGGCCCACCCGCCCGGTGCTGGTCTGCACCCGGCTGCCGAGCAGAAACACCTTCATTTCCATGCGGGCGCTGTAGCGTCCCTCGGCCACGGTCCAGTCCAGCGCACCTTCGGCGTTGTAGGCGATGCCCTTGATGCGGCCGGTGACGGCGTAGTCCAGCCGGGTGCTGGTGGGCGGCTGCGCGGGTGGAAGGGTGGCGGGGGTGGCGGGGGTGGCGCGTTGTTGGGGGGGTGCTGCGGCCAGCACTGCCTGCTCGGGGGGCGAAGCGGGGTCGTTGGTCGCGGCCTCGTCGGGTTCTGGTGCAGGTTCTGGTGCGGGTTCTGATGTGGGTTCGGTCGAGGCAGACTCGGCCAGTGCCACGGTCTCGGTGGGCAGGGCGTTGGCGTTGTCCGGCTCCGCGCCCGAGGTGTTCTCGTCCTCGTCCGGGACCGATTCGACAAGCACCCGCGCGGGCGCTGCCCGGGTCTCGCGTGGCGGTGTGGTGGGGCCGGCCCGGACCGCCTTCGGTGGCGCGGGCGGTGTTGAGTGGGCCGTGGTGGGTTGCACAGCGGGGGGCGGCACGATCCAGCGCACGGTGCTGACCAACGCCATGGGCAGGCTGGAGGCGCCTGTTGCCGTCGTGACATCGCTGCCGGTATCGGTCGGCGGGTTCGCAGGCGCTGCGACAGGCGCCGTGTTGGTTGCAGCGGTGACCGGGGCCCACGCCACAGGACCCAGCAACAGCGCCAGATGCACGCCCGCCACGGCTGCGGTCAGCGCGACCAGGGTGGGCCAGCGCGGTGCCGCTGCGGGAGGGCGGGTCGGGGTCATGAACTCGGCGGGGAGGGACGGTGGCCGAGGTCGGCGCTGAGCTGCCGGGCGCTCCTGAGCACGGCGGCGGCCGGGGCGCTCGTCCACTCGGTGTCCAGCGTGGCCACCGAGCCCAGCACCACCAGCCCCATGGCCAGGCGGCCCTGAGCGTCGAACACCGGCGCGCAGAAGCCGCCCACGCCGGGCAGCAGGCTGTGCACCACACGCGCCAGGCCGCGGTGGCGCGTTTCGCTCATGAGTGCCTGCACCTCTTGCAGGTTGTGCGGCACATCCACCAGTGCCAGGCCGCTGCGCGGGAGTTTCTTCAGGCGGGCCAACTCGTCGCGGACCATGGGGCCGATACGCTGGGCGTCGCGTCCCTCGCTGCCCATGAACGCTGCAAAGCACCGGCCAGTGGCCGAGGTGAGCAGCGGCATCACGTCGCCCAGGCGCAACGTGACCGGCACGGTTTGTGGCGCTTCGATCCAGTGGACCATGGTCGGGCCCTGGTTGCCCCACACGGCAATCGCCAGCGTGTGGCCGGTCTCGGCGATCAGCGCGTCCATGCGCTCGCGCGCCAGCTTCACCGCGTCGATGCGCGACAGACTGGCCAGGCCCAGCCGCAGGGCGGCGGGGCCGAGGTCGTAGCGTGTGCTCACCGGGTCCTGAACCACCAGGCCCATGCGCTGGAAACTCACCAGGTAGCGGTGTGCCTTGGCCGCGCTCATGCCGGCGGCGGCCGCCAAATCGCGCAGCATCAGCGCGCCGGGCGCTTCCGACAGGGCGTTGAGCAGCTCGAAGCCCACCTCCACCGACTGGATGCCCGCGCGCTGCGGCTCGTCCTCGTCTGCGATGGCGACGACGGGAGAGGGTGGGGCATTGCGTGGGGAAATGGACATGGGGTGGCGTTGAACAGGTAGGACGATCGGCGGGCTGACAGGTTCAACGCGATGTGTGTCCGGTTGAAGCAGCCCGGGATCCAGGCACATCGCTTAGAATCCTGCGCTTACGGATAGGTTAATTCATTTCACTAAACGTAATCATCGGCGCCACCACAGGAGACTCTCATGAAACTCGCCACCTACAAAGACGGCTCACGCGACGGGCAGCTCGTCGTGGTCTCTCGCGACCTGAGCACGGCGCATTATGCGACCGGCATCGCGCACAAATTGCAGCAGGCGCTGGACGACTGGAACTTCATCAGTCCCCAGCTGCACGACCTCTACGTCACCCTCAACCAGGGCAAGGCGCGCCACGCGTTTCCGTTCGATCCGGCCCAGTGCATGGCCCCGCTGCCGCGCGCCTACCAGTGGGCCGATGGCTCGGCCTACATCAACCATGTGGAGCTGGTGCGCGCAGCGCGCAGCAGCGAGGTGCCGCAGTCGTTCTACGCCGATCCGCTGATGTACCAGGGCGGCAGCGACGACTTCATTGGCCCGTGTGACGATGTGGTGGTGCCCAGTGAAGACTTCGGCATCGACTTTGAGGCTGAAATTGCGGTGGTCACCGGCGACGTGCCCATGAGCGCCACGCCCGAGCAGGCGCTCGACGGCATCCGCCTCCTGATGCTGGCCAACGACGTGTCGCTGCGCAACCTGATCCCGGCCGAGCTGGCCAAGGGCTTCGGCTTCTTCCAGAGCAAACCGGCCACCGCCTTCAGCCCGGTGGCGATCACGCCCGACGAACTGGGCGACGCCTGGCAGGGCGGCCGCGTGCACCTCACGCTGCAGAGCACCTGGAACGGCCGCAAGGTCGGCATGTGCGAAGCCGGTCCCGAGATGACCTTCCACTTCGGCCAACTGATTGCCCACATCTGCAAGACACGCAACGTGCGCGCCGGCTCCATCGTGGGCAGCGGCACCGTGAGCAACAAGAGCGTGGAGGTCGACGGCCGCAAGGAGTGGCCCAAGGGCTACAGCTGCATCGCCGAGAAGCGCGCCATTGAAACCATCCTGGACGGCCAACCGTCGACCGCTTTCATGAAGTTCGGCGACACCATCCGCATCGAGATGAAGGGCAAGGATGGGCAGTCGATCTTCGGTGCGATCGACCAGAAGATCGCCCCTTTGCAGAACTGAGGCACACCCCGTTCGCCCTGAGCTTGTCGAAGGGCTCGCGCGAACTGTCGAAAGAAGGCTTCGACAGGCTCAGCCCGAACGGAGGTGACTAGCTGGCGTACACCTGCGCCAGCGAAGCAAACCCCTTGACCTCGATCGGGTTGCCAAAGGGGTCGCAGAAGAACATCGTCCATTGCTCACCGGGTTGCCCTTCAAAGCGCACCTGCGGCGGCAGCACGAACGCGACACCGGCTTGCTGAAGGCGCTCGGCCAGCGCCTTCCACTCGGGCAGCAACAAGACCAGACCGAAGTGCGGCATGGGCACAAGGTGCTCGCCCACCCGCCCGGTGCGCGTGGTCTTGAAGGGCTCGCCCAGGTGCAGCGAAATCTGGTGGCTGAAGAAATCGAAGTCGACCCAGGTGTCGGTGCTGCGCCCTTCGGGGCAGCCGAGCACACCGCCGTAAAAGCGGCGGGCCTCGTCGAGGTCGGTCACGTGGAAGGCGAAGTGAAACAGGCTTCGGGTGCGGAGGGGGGCGTCGGTGCTCATGCCGTGAGCATACCCACCGTGTCCCCCGCGCGGCTCACTCGGCCAGGGTCTGGCACGCCACACAGCGCTCGGCCGTGGGCTGGGCGTGCAGGCGTGCCGTCGGGATGGAATGGCCGCACCGAAGGCACAAGCCATAGCTGCCATCGGCAATGCGCTGCAACGCGCGGTCGATGGCAACGAGCTCGGCCGATTCGCGCTCTTCCAGTGCGATGGTGAGATCGCGCAGTTCGGCGGCTTTGGCGTGGTCGTCGCTCTCCACCGCGCGGGCGTCGGCCGCCGCATCGGCGCGGCCCAGGGTGCCGCCCCGCTCTGCGCGCAGGCGCTCCAGCAACTGGCTGCGCAAGTTGGTGAGTTGCAGCGAAAAGGTGTCTGAAATCCGGGGTGTCATGAAGATCTCCTTGTGGGCTCATCGTCGTCCTGTACCCGGTGCGGTGCATTGACGCAGGTCAAGCACAATGACCGGACAACCGAACACCCCCCCGAAGACCCAGAGGAGACAGCACATGACGCCGGTGGACTACACCCAATACCAGACCCTGGACATCACCCGACGCGGACCCGCCGTCGGTGGCGTGCCCAGCGTGCTCGACATCCGCATGCGGGCCGACGGCCCGGGCGGCAACGGCAAGTTGCCCACCGCCGGCCACGACGGCCATTGGGAGCTCAGCGAGATCTGGCGCGATGTGGGGCGCGACGACAGCGTGCGCTGCGCGGTCTTGCGCGGCAGCGGCATGGGGTTCTCGGGCGGAGGTGACCTTGCGCTGGTGCAGGACATGGCGTCCGACTTCGAGGTGCGCACCCGTGTGTGGAAAGAGGCGCGCGACCTGGTCTACAACGTGATCAACTGCGACAAACCCATCGTCAGCGCCATGCACGGTCCGGCGGTGGGCGCGGGTCTGGTGGCGGGCCTGCTGGCCGACATTTCGATCGCGGCGAAAAGCGCCAAGATCGTCGACGGCCACACCCGCCTGGGCGTGGCCGCCGGCGACCACGCGGCCATTGTCTGGCCGCTGTTGTGCGGCCTGGCCAAGGCCAAGTACTACCTCATGCTGTGCGATCCCATCAGTGGTGAGGAGGCCGAACGCATCGGCCTGGTGTCGCTCGCGGTGGACGACGCGGCGCTGCTGGACAAGGCCTTCGAGGTGGCCGACCGGCTGGCCAGTGGCAGCCAGACCGCGATCCGCTGGACCAAGTACTCGCTCAACAACTGGCTGCGCCAGGCCGGGCCTGCGTTCGACACCTCGCTGGCGCTGGAATTCATGGGTTTTGCCGGTCCCGACGTGCGCGAAGGTGTGGCATCCTTGCGTGAACGTCGAGCCCCCCGCTACGGCGTGGACGGCTGAGCACCGGCAGCACGGCAGTCGCCCCAGACCCCCAAAAGGAGACACCCATGAGCGACGTGCCCAACAGTGGTTTCGGCAAGTTCGTGCCCGGCTTCGAGTTCCTGCAAAACCTTGCAGGCCAGGCCGCTGGTGGGGTGGCGCAGGGCATCGGGCAGAACATCCCGCAATTGCCGAACCTGGGCAGCTGGGTGGCGCCCACCTTCAACGTCGAAGACCTGGAAAAACGCATCGAGGAACTCAAGGCGGTGCATTTCTGGCTCGACCAGAATTCCAAGGCGCTGGGTGCCACCATCCAGGCGCTTGAAGTGCAGAAGATGACGCTCTCCACCTTGAAGAGCATGAACTTCAGCATGGGCGATGTGGCCAACGCCCTCAAGATCAAGGCGGCCGACGCGTTGGCCGGCTTCACCGGCGCAGTGCCCGCCGCGGCGCCGACCCAGTTCGCCGGGCTCGAGATCCCGCCGCGCACCCACGGCCCTGCGGCGGTGGCCGAACCCGAGGAGGCGCCCGAGCCCGAAGAGGCCGCCCCCAGGCCGGCGCCGCGCAGCAAGGCACGCAAAACCGCCCCCGCCACACCGCCGGCCGCGGGTGGTGTGGTCGACCCGATGCAGTGGTGGGGCGCGATCTCGCAGCAGTTCCAGCAGATCGCCAGCAACGCCATGAAGGACGTGGCCAAACAAACCGCGCTGGACACCACGCGCCAGGTGGCCACGGGGCTGACCGACCACGCCGTGAAAGCCGCCACCGGCATGGCCGGCAAGGCGGCGCGCAGCATCGGCGGCTCGGTGGCGCGCAACGTGGGCACCGCTGCCGGCATGGGCCGTGCGGCCGCTCGGGCCGTCACCGCGCCCGCGAAAAAGGCGGCGCCCCGGCCCGCCGCCAGGAAGGCGCCCACCCGAAAGCCCGCCGCCCAGGCGTCGGCACGAGCACCATCTGCGCAACCCATGGCCGCTGGCGACTGGACCCTGCCGACCGCATTTTTCCCCGGCTTTGCCGCGCTGCAGCCGGCTGCGGCCAAGCCCAAAGCCGCCGCCAAAAAAGGCGGAGCCCGCAAGGCCACCCCCGCAAAATCCGCTGCCCGCAAGACCGCAGCCGCCAAAACCACCCGCCGACGCTGAACCTGTTCGCCGCTGGCGGGTCGACTCCCGATGAAACTCTTTCCCCACGCCCACGCCACCCACCCCCAATGGCGCATGGCCGCCGCCCTGGTGCTGGCGCAGCTGCGCGGCCAGATGGCCCTGCCCGACCACGCGAAGACGCCGTCGCTGGCCCTGCTCTACATCACCGACCACTACGCCACCGACGCGCAGGCCATCCTGGAGCACCTGAGCGCCGAGCTGCCCGAGGTGACCGACTGGGCCGGCACCGTGGGCGTGGGGGTATCGGCCAACAACGTGGAGTACTTCGACGAACCCGCCATGTCCGTGATGCTGTGCGACCTGAGCCCCGACCAGTACCGCGTGTTCAGCGGCGTGGCGCCGCTGGCGGCCAGCGGGCGGGCCGCCGGACCGGGCGGTTTTGTGGCCCACACCGCGCTGGTGCATGCCGACGGCGGCACGCCCGAGCTCAATGAGTTGATCGCCGAGGTGGCGGACCGCACCGGCAGCGGCTACGTGTTCGGCGGGCTGGCGGGCAGCCGGACCGCCAGCGTGCAGTTCTCGCTTGGCAGCGCAGGCAACCTGCGCGGCCAGGGTGCCGCCAGCGGCGTGTTTCACGGAGGCTTGAGCGGCGTGGCCTTCGGGCCCGACGTGGGCATCGTCTCGCGCGTCACGCAGGGCGCGCAACCGGTGGACAAGGAGCGCACCGTCACCGAGTCCGACGGCAACCTGGTGCTCAAGCTCGACGGAGAGCCGGCACTGGACGTGTTGCTGCGCGAGCTCGACATTTCGCTGGAACAACCCGAGCGGGCCATGCCGCGACTGCGCGCCACGCTGGTGGGCCTCACGCAGCCGCACCCTGATGTGGATGTTGAGCTGCCGGCCACCGGACCGCAATTGCGCGGCCAGTTCGGTGCGGAGGTGATGGTGCGCCACCTGATCGGCCTGGACCCGGGCCGCCGGGGTGTGGCCATTGGCGATGCGGCGCCCGAGGGCACGCGGCTGGCATTTTGCGAACGCAACGTGCAGGCCGCGCGGGCCGACCTGATCCGGGTGTGCTCTGAAGTGCGCGAAGAGCTGGAGCCCGAAGAGCTCAGCCTGTCGATGGCGAACGCCTTGACTGCCGCCGAGGCAGAGGCCGCGCCGCACCCGGCGCGGCGCATCGCGGGCGCCATCTACGTGAGCTGCGCTGGCCGGGGCGGCCCGCATTTCGGCAGCCCGAGCGCCGAGCTGCAGGTGGTGCGGCGCGCGCTGGGCGATGTGCCGCTGGTGGGGTTTTTCGCCGGTGGCGAGATCGCGCACCACCGGCTGTACGGCTACACCGGCGTGCTCACCGTCTTCACGATGCCTGCGGCCTGATCTTCAGACGGGTTTGGCCGCCCGGGCGCGGGCCCGCTCCAGCGTGCGGTTCGCGTCGGCGCCGCCCATGCCGTACATGTCGGCGAACTCGTCCACCGTTTTGCCGCTCGCTTCAAACGCGCGCAGCAGCGCGGCGTCTTTGGCGGCGCGCGCCACCACCGCGTCCAGCGCTTCCTGCGTCAGCGCATTCACCGCTTCGTCGCGTGTCTGCACCAGCGCGGCGTAGGCCTCGGCGCCCAGGCCCGAGGCTTCAAACGCCTGCTCGATGCGCTGGCGCAGTTTGGGCCGCAGGTCTTGCGGCGCGCGGCCCTGGCGGCGGCGAAACACCTCCACCAGCGCATGGTGCACATGCTCGGGCGCGAGGTCTTCCACCGCCTGGCCGTTCAGGTCGCAGCGCGGCTGGCCGCTGGCCACCGCGGTGAGGTAGCGGGTCGAGCGCGTGTGCAGGGCCAGTGCGGCTTTCAGGCCGTCCTTGTCCAGCACATCGGGGTGGGCTTCGAGCAGGTCCTGGAAGATGCCTCGTTTCATGGGCAGAAACTCGGCACCGAACAGCGCCGGGTACAGCGCGGCCAGTTGGTCCAGCATGGGATGGGGAGCGCCGGCGGGTGGGTTGCCACCACCTCGCTGCGCGCGCTGGGGCGCCGGGCCGCGGCGGTTGCGTCCACCGCGGCCCGCTGGGCGGCCGCCGGATTCGGATGGGGTGGGTGCCGCCGCTGCAGCGTCGGTGGGTTCGGAGGCGTTCGGATTCATGGTGTCCTGCATTCAGGCGGTCGAGCAAAGCCCGACATCATGCCAGCCGGGCCGCGCCGTGGTGCCGGGTCAGCGCCGCAGTTGCCCGAAGGCTTCGAATTCCCAACTGCGCATGGCCAGCACCAGGGTGTAACCCTCGCGGTCTTTCTCGGCCAGCTTCTGGTCGGTCTGGTGCTGCTGCGCAAAGTCCTGGGCCACGCGCTGCAGGCGCTCCATGAACATGGGGGCCAGCGTGCGGCTCACCGAGCCGTGCACCAGCATCAGGCCCTCGCCCGTGCCGTCGAAGCCGCCGCGAAAGTAGTCGAGCAGGGCGTGGTCGCGAAAGTAGTTCATCACCGGGCCGTGCGGGCGCCAGCGGAAGGTCTTGGCCAGCTTGAGGCGGTAGCGGTTGAGTGGGCGCAGTTCGATGATGCCGATGCGGTCGAGTTGTGCCAGGCACTTCACGCAGTCGGCCTCGGTCAACCGGTACTGCGCAGTGATCTGCTCCAGCGTCCACTGGCTCAACACGCAGATGGCCACCAGCAGCAGTTTTTTGTCGGCCACCACCGCGCGCTCCTGTTCCTGCGTCATTTCGCGCAGGAGCGGTTGCGCATCGGCCACACGGCGCGCGAGATCGGCGAAGTCCAGCCGCATGGCGCGACAGATCGCGTCCACCTTTGATAGCGACATGTCGCCCTTGGCCAGCATGCGTTTCACACTCGATTCGGCCATGCCCATGGCCTGCGCCAGGTCGGCGTAGGTCATGCGTGCGGCCTTCAGTTCCTGCTTGAGGGCGCTGACAAGGTCGGTGGTGGTGCTCACAGTGGTTGTCTCGTTGGGTATTGAAAATAGATACCTGATTCGGTTGGGCTCAGCACTGTATCCAAATTCGAGACTTTTTGGCCGCCGCCCGCTGACACTCCCGCCAGCCCGCCCGGGGCTGTTCCACCGGAGTCCGACCCATGATCCCGTCCTCGCCCCTCTTGCCGATTCACCGTTCTTCTTCCCCGACCGCGTTCACCGCGGTGGCCTGGGGCCTGCTGGCCTTGTGGGTCATGGCATGGCTGTTCGGCCCCAACTGGATTTCGTTGCTGAACCTCCCGCTTAACCCCCACGGCCACGCGGCACTGCACGCCCATGGTCATCCGTTTGTGGATGCCCGCAGCTGGTGGGGTGTGCCCAACACGCTCGATGTGTTGAGCAACCTGCCGCTGGTGCTGGCGGGCGCTGCCGGCGTTGGGCTCTTGCGGCGACGCGCGCTGCCACCGGGCACCGCGAACGCCTTGCGCGTCGTCTTTGCCGGCCTGGTGCTGTCGGGCCTTGGCTCGGCCGCCTACCACTGGGCGCCCGACGCTGGCTCGTTGGTGATCGATCGCCTGGGCATGGCGGTGGCCTTTGCCGGCGTGCTGACCCTTGCCGTGGCCGAGCGTGTCGGCCAGCGCGAGGCGCAGGGTTTTTTGCCTCTCGTGCTGGTGCTGGCCCTGGTGTCGGCGGTCTTGCCCCACCTGCAGGGCAATGTGCTGCCGTGGGCGGTGGTGCAGTTCGGCGGCATGGGGTTGGTGGTGTGGGCGACGACCCGCGAGAGCGCTCCGGGTGCCATCGGCGTGTCGCTGGTCGCCCTGGTGGTGTTGAACGCCCTGGCCAAACTGCTGGAGGTGGGTGACGAAGCCGTGTTTCATGCCACGGGCCACGGGGTCTCGGGCCACAGCCTCAAGCACGTGGCCGCAGCCTGCGCTGCGTTGCCGATACTGGTGGGGCTGCGGCGGTGCCCGCTCGGTGACAATGCGCCCGTCCATCCTGCGGCGATGGGCTGAGGCCTGCCCGACAACCTTTGGAGAAATCAGCCATGTCCGTGTCCCCATCGCAGCCCCACGAGGGCGGTCAGTTTGCCCTGCTGGCCCAGCGCCGTTTCGCACCTTTCTTCTGGACGCAGTTTCTCGGCGCGGCCAACGACAACCTGTTCAAGTTCTCCTTCACCGTGTTGGTGACCTACCAGTTGCAAGTGAGCTGGTTGCCGGCCGATCTGGCCGGGCTCGTGATCGGCGCACTGTTCATCCTGCCCTTCCTGCTGTTCTCCGCCACCAGCGGGCAGCTCGCCGACAAGCTGGACCGCAGGCTGCTGATCGTGTGGCTCAAGCGCGCCGAGGTGCTGATCATGGCGCTGGCGGCGTGGGGGTTTTTCGTGCAGAACATTCCGCTGCTGCTGGTGAGCATATTTCTCATGGGGCTTCAGTCCGCCGTGTTCGGTCCGGTGAAGTTTGCGTACCTGCCGCAGCACCTGAGCGAGCGCGAGCTCACCGGCGGCAACGGGGTGGTGGAGATGGGCACCTTCGTGGCCATCCTGCTGGGCAACGTGGCCGGTGGCCTGATCATTGCGGTGCCGGAGATCGGCGCCCACCACGTGGGCTTCACGTGTGTGGCGCTGGCGGTGTTGGGCCGGTGGACGGCGCACCACATCCCGGTGTCGCCAGCGATGGACCCCGGCCTGACGATCAACTGGAACCCCCTCACCGAAACCTGGCGCAATCTCAAGCTCGCACACGGCAACACGGTGGTGTTTCGCTCGGTGCTGGGCATCAGCTGGATGTGGTTCTTCGGTGCCGTGTTCCTGAGCATGTTCCCCGCGTTCGCAAAAGACGTGCTGCACGGCGACGAGCAAGTTGCCTCGCTGTTGCTGGTGGTGTTCTCCGTGGGCATTGCCACCGGCTCGCTCCTGTGCGAGGTGCTGTCGCGCCGGCAGGTGGAGATCGGTCTGGTGCCGCTGGGAGCCATCGGCATGAGCGTGTTTTCCGTCGATCTGTACTTCGCCACCCGCGGCTTGCCGCCTGCCAACGGTCTGGGTCTGGCCGCGTTCGTGGCCGATGCGGCTCACTGGCGTGTGCTGGTGGATCTGGCGCTCCTCAGCCTGTTTGCCGGCCTCTACAGCGTGCCCATGTACGCGCTGATCCAGATGCGCAGCCAGCCCACGCACCGCGCCCGCATCATCGCGGCCAACAACATCCTCAACGCGCTGTTCATGATCGCCAGCGCCGTCATCGCCGGGGCCTTGCTCTCCATGGGCTTCACCATCCCGCAGATGTTCTTGCTGGTGGGCCTGGCCAACGCGGTGGTGGCGTTCTACATCTTCATGCTGGTGCCAGAATACCTGTTGCGTTTTGTGGCCTGGGTCGCGTCGCGGCTGGTTTACCGCTTCAAGGTGCAGGGCGACGAACACATTCCCACGCAGGGCGCGGCGCTGCTGGTGTGCAACCACGTGAGCTTTGTCGACGCGGTGCTGCTCATGGCCGCGAGCCCGCGGCCGATCCGTTTCCTGATGGATCACCGCATCTTCAAGGTGCCGCTGCTGGGCTGGCTGTTCAAACTGGCCAAGGCGATTCCGATCGCGCCGCAGAAGGAAGATGCGCAGGCTTACGAGGCTGCGTTCGAGGCGGCGGTGGCGGTGCTGCGCGACGACGAGTTGCTGGCAATCTTTCCCGAAGGTGGCATCACGCGCGATGGCCGATTGCAGCCGTTCAAGGGCGGTGTGCTGAAGATCCTGGAGATGGCCGCCAGCGAGGGCCTGCAGCCTGCCGTGATTCCGCTGGGCTTGAGCAACCTGTGGGGGTCTTACTTCAGCCGCGTGGAGGTGCGCAACGGTGAGGCGGTGGCCATGGTGCGGCCGTTTCGCCGTGGCGTGTTCAGCCGCGTCGGGCTGCGCGCGGGGGCGGCCATGGTGCCTGCCGATGTCACGCTGGACAGTCTGCGCACCCGGGTCGCCGCGCTGATCGACTGATCAGGCCTCCAGGATGGTGCGCAGGGTGTGGGCGTCGATGGGTTTGTGCAGGAGAGGGAAGCCGAGTTGGGAGGCTTCGAGGATGCGCTGTGGGGAGGTGTCGCCGGTGAGGATGTAGGTGGGGATGGAGCGGGGGAGGCATGCGTGGACG
>JAJNQE010000062.1 GCA_021154985.1 Hydrogenophaga sp. | reverse complement strand
TCCAAGCACTCCGGCAGCAGCGTGACTTGACTGCGCTCCTCGCCCTCGATGAATCGCTTCATATCGCCCACCTAAAGTCGCGTTGTCGAACCTTAAGTGATCACATCGGCCAATTCAAGCGTTTTCACACAGCCTCAGTCTCAAACCGTCACTGCCCCCAGCTCACTCGCAAGGCGCGCAGCGCCCACTCACCTCGGCGCACCGATCAGGGATAACCCCCTGTTGCGGCTGGAACTGGCGGCGGTAACGTACGGCTCTTCTGATCTTTGATCAAAGATCACAACTCGAAACTGCCGCACGCCATGCCGCTTCTCTCCCCTGTTCCCATCAACGAAGCGGTCTACCGGGCGCTGCGCGACCAGCTGATGCGCGGCGACTTTGCTGCGGGCCAGAACCTGGGCATTGAAGAACTCGCGCTGGCCATGAACACCAGCACCATGCCCGTGCGCGCGGCACTGCAGCGGCTGGCCGAGCAGCGCGCCGTGGAGCGCAACCGCAGCCGGTCGATGCAGGTGCCGTTGTTGAGCATCGAGCGGCTCGACGACATTCGCCGCAGCCGGGTGCTGGTGGAAGGTGCGCTCACCGAATGGGCGGTGCCGCGGCTGCGGCGTGCCGACATCGACTTGCTCAAGCAGCTCGCCCGCAAGATTGCCAAGGCGCTGAAAAGTCCGTCCACGATCGACCAGGGTCTGGTGCACAACCAGGCCTTCCATTTCACGATCTACCAGGCGGCGGATTCGCCCACGCTGTTCTCCATCGTCGAAAGCCTCTGGCTTCAGTCGGGTCCGTACCTCAGGGCGGCTCGCGAGCTCATGCACGAGGCGCAGGGCCCAGACCCGGAGCTGCACGAACAGATCCTGCAAGCCATCGTCGATGGCAACACCCCGGCCGCGCGGCAGGCCATGGAACACGACATTGCCTGGGCCTTCGACCGCCTGCGCATGCTGCCCCACATGCTGGGCATGGCGGCATGACCCGCCGGCACCTACTCACCTGACTTCAACAGCCTTCAATCGACTCAACAGATCCAGCCCGTGACACAGCCTCAAAAACCCTCTCTGCACAAACACCGTTCGCGCGCCGTCACCGAAGGCGTGGCCCGCGCACCGCACCGCGCGTTTCTGCGCGCCACCGGCTTTGATGACGCGGCGCTCGAAAAATCCATCGTCGGTATCGTCAGCACCCAGGGCGAAAACACGCCGTGTTCCATGGGCCTGGCGCCGCAGGCCGATCGGGCCCGGCTCGGGGTGGCGGCGGGTGGCGGTGTGCCGGTGACGTTCACCACGGTGTCGGTGTCGGACGGCACCTCGATGAACCACGCCGGCATGCGCATGAGCCTGGTGTCGCGGGAAGTCATTGCCGACAGCGTGGAGGTGGCGGTGCGCGGCCACGCCTACGACGGCCTGGTGGCCTTCGCGGGCTGCGACAAGACACTGCCCGCCATGATGATGGCCATCGTGCGGCTCAATGTGCCGGCGGTCTTTGTGTTCGGCGGCGCCACCATGCCCGGGCGCGCGCTGGGTGCGCAAGCCACCATCCTGACGGCGATCGAATCGGTGGGCGCCGTGCAGACGGGTGCGATGTCGCGCGAAAACCTGCAGACCATCGAACGCACCTGCACGCCCACGGCGGGCTCCTGCCCCGGGCAGTTCACCGCCAACACCATGGCCATGGTGGGCGAGGCGCTGGGCTTGTCGCCGCTGGGCTCGTCCATGATGCCGGCGGTGTACAGCGAGCGGCTGGCCATTGCGCAGCGCGCCGGCGAGCGCGTCATGCGCACCATCGCCGAGGGCGGTCCTCTGCCGCGCGATCTGGTCAACCGCAAGAGCCTGGAAAACGCATGCGCTGCGGTGGCGGCCACCGGCGGCTCCACCAACGCGGCGCTGCACATTCCGGCCATCGCACACGAGGCCGGCATCGACTTCACGCTCGACGATGTGGCCACGGTGTTCCAGCGCACGCCACTCATTGCCGACCTGCAGCCCGGAGGCAAGTACCTCGCGCTGGACCTGCACGAGGTGGGCGGCGTGCCCATGGTGCTGAAGGCGCTGCTCCAGTCGGGCCACATCCACGGCGATGTGTTGACGCTGGAGGGCGAGCGCCTGTCGGATGCGCTGGCGCGATGGCCGGACGCCGATGGCACGGTGGTGCGCGCCAGCGCTCAGGCCATTCAGCCCACCGGCGGCGTCACCGTGCTGCGGGGCAACCTGTGCCCCGATGGCGCCCTGCTGAAGGTGGCCGGCTTGCGCTCCCTGCAGTTCACCGGCCCGGCGCGGGTGTTCGAGAGCGAAGGCGACTGCATGCGCACGGTCGCGGAGCGCACCTACCAGCCCGGCGAGGTGCTGGTGATCCGCAATGAGGGTCCGCAGGGCGGACCGGGCATGCGCGAGATGCTGAGCGTGACCGCCGCGCTGTACGGCCAGGGCATGGGCGAAGCGGTGGCCCTGCTGACCGACGGGCGCTTCTCGGGCGCCACCCGGGGCTTGTGCATCGGCTATGCGGGCCCCGAGGCCGCGCTCGGCGGCCCCATCGCGCTGGTGCAAGACGGAGACACCATCCGCATCGACGCCGCCGCCGGCCTGATCGAACTGGTGGTGGACGCGAGCGTACTGGCCGCCCGCCGGGCCCGCTGGACGCCGCCTGCGCCGAGCCGGCTGGGCGGCGTGCTCGAGAAATACGCCCTGGTGGTTCGCCCGGCGCGTCTGGGTGCGGTCACGCACTCGGGCGCGGTCGAGTGGCCCTACGAAACACAGGAGCCGTGATGCAAGCCACCCAGCGCATCGGCTTCTGCGGCCTCGGCCTGATGGGCGCCGCCATGGTGAGCCGCCTGCTGCAGGCGGGCCACGCCGTGACGGTGTGGAACCGCTCGCCCGACAAGGCGGCCACACTCGTGCAACAAGGCGCCCGCCTCGCGGCCGACCCGGCCGAACTCGCGCGCGAATGCGAGCTGGTCATCCTGTGCCTCACGGACGCACCCGCGGTGGAGGCCGTGACCTTCGGCCCCGCCGGCCTGAGCCAATCCACCGTGCTGCGGTGTGTGGTGGACCACTCCAGCATTTCACCCAAGGCCACGCGCAGCATCGCACAGCGCCTGATGGCGCAGACCGGTGCCACGTGGATCGACGCGCCCCTCTCGGGCGGTGTGGCCGGCGCCGCTGGCGGCCGGCTGGCCGTGATGGCCGGCGGTGATGCCGCCGCCATCGAGCGCTGCACCCCCACGCTGCAGGCCTACGCGCGCACCGTCACCCGCATGGGCGATTCGGGTGCGGGTCAGGTGGCCAAGCTGTGCAACCAGACCGTCGTGGCCACCACGCTGTGTGCCATTGCCGAAGCGGTGCGGCTGGCGCAGGGCAACGGCATCGACGCAGCGGCCTTGTCCACGGCGCTCGCGGGCGGCTGGGCCGACTCCGTGTTGCTCCAGACCTTCGTGCCCCGCATGACGGCACCACCGGGCCCGACCATCGGTGCCCTGGCCACCATGCTCAAGGACGTCGACAACGTGGCCGAAGCGGCGGGGCTCGCCGGGGTGCATGCCCCGGTGCTCCAGGCGGTGCAGGCGAGCTTTCAGCGGGCCCGTGCGCAAGGCCTGGGCGAAGAAGACCTGTCGCAAATCGTGCGCCTGGCGGCATCCGAATGAAGCTGGCCGCGAACATCGGCTTCCTGTACCAGGAGCTGGCGCCACTCGACAGGATCGGCGCAGCCGCTGCCGACGGATTCGACGGCGTCGAATGCCCGTTTCCACACGATCTCGACGCCGCCCTGCTCGGTGCCCGCCTGCGCGACGCCGGCCTGCCGATGGTGCTGATCAACACCCCGCTCGGCCCGTCGGGTGAGCCGGGGTTTGCGGCGGTCCCGGGCGAGCAGGCCCGCTTTCGCAGCGGCATCGAACGCAGCCTTGACTTCGCGCAGCGCCTCCAGTGTCCCTGCCTGCATGTGATGGCCGGCCGGCCCGGGGCGGGCCTTGCGGGTTCGGGTGAGTCCATGGCGGTGCTCGAAGACAACCTGCGCTGGGCCCTGCCGAAGGCGCGACAGGCCGGCGTGGTGCTGCTGCTGGAAGCCCTCAACCACCACGACACACCCGGCTACGCGTACCACCAGCCCGGCCAGATCGTGGCGGTGCTCGAACGGCTGCGCGAACCCGGCGTCCGCCTGCAGTTCGACTGCTTCCACGCCGCGCGGGAAGGGCTCGATGTCAGCGCCACGCTGCGGTCGTGCCAAGACTGGGTTCACCACGTGCAGGTGGCCCGCGCGCCGAAACGCACCGCACCCGACTTTGAAGACCCCGACATGTCGCAGGCCATGAACACATTGCAAGAAATCAACTACCGCGGCTGGCTGGGGCTTGAATACCACCCCCAGGGACCGACCACCGCCAGCCTGGGGTGGCGCGAACCCCTTCGCGCCCTGCTGGCGCGCACCCCCAGGAGCACCGCATGAAGGTCCTCATCACCGGCGCCGATGGCTACATCGGCCGCGCCCTGTCCCGCCGCCTCGGCGCTGCGGGCGCACGGTTGCAGGGGCGCCCCATCGAGCGCTTGACCCTGTGCGACTTGCAGTTGCCCGCAGCGCCCAGCGCAGCATGGGTGCACACCGTGGCGGGCAGCATCGCCGACCCGGCCGTGATCGACGCCGTGACGCGGGAGCAACCCGATGTGGTGTTCCACCTCGCGAGCGTGCCCAGCGGGCAGTCCGAGTCCCAACACGACCTGGGCCTGGCCGTGAACGTGCACGCCACGCTGGCCCTGGTCGATGCCCTGGGCCGTTCGGGCAAGGTGCCGCACCTGGTGTTCACCAGCTCGATTGCGGTGTTCGGCGCGCCTCTGCCGCCGCTCATTGACGACGACACCCCGCTGCGCCCCACACTGAGCTACGGCGCCCAGAAACAGATGATGGAGATCCATCTGGCCGACTGCACGCGGCGCGGTCTCGTGAAAGCGCGGTCGCTTCGCCTGCCGGGTGTGGTCGCGCGCCCGCCCACACCCACCGGTGCACTCTCGGCCTTCTCCAGCGAGCTCATTCGGGCACTGGTGGCCCACCAGCCCTGTGTGTGCCCGGTGTCGCCCAAGGCCACCCTGTGGTTGCTGTCGCTCGAGGCCTGCATCGACAACCTGCTGCACGCCGCGCAGTGCCCGGACGAGCAACTGGGTGAAGACACCGTCTGGACCTTGCCGGCGATCCGCTTGAGCGTGGAGGAGCTGGTGCAGGCCTTCGAGGACCACAGCCCCGGCGCGTCGGCCCAGCTGAGCTACCGCCCCGACGAGGCGCTGGAGCGCCAGTTCGGCCGGCTCCCGCCCTTGACCACCGCGCGCGCCGACGCGGCGGGTTTCCGACACGACGGCACGGTGGCCCACCTCATCCGGCGCGCAGCGCTGGCCCTCACAGATTCCCTCAACTGACGGGGTTGACCCGTCCCAACCCATGGCGCCCTGCGCCGCATTCCACAAGGAGACTTCCCGATGTCAACCACACGACGCGAATTCATTCAGGGCAGCGCGGCCGCAGCGATCGCGGGCCCTGGCCTGCTGGGCCACGGCGCCCTGCAGGCCCAGGTGCCCGTGGACACGCTGAAGATCGTCACCGGGTTCGCCGCCGGCGGCACTTCCGACACGGTCTGCCGCCGCGTGGCCGAAGCCCTGCGAGGCCTCTACGCCCGCTCGGTCATCGTGGACAACAAGACCGGCGCGGGCGGCCAGATCGCCATTTCAACGGTCAAGTCATCGCCGGCCGATGGCAGCGTGATGCTGCAGACCCCGGCATCGATGCTCACCGTCTACCCGCACATCTACAAAAAACTGCCGTACGAGCCGTTCGCCGACCTGGTGCCGGTGTCGCAGGCCTGCTCGTTTGAATTCGCCCTGGGTGTGGGTCCTGCCGTGCCCGCGTCCATCACCAGCGTGCCGGAATTCATGGCCTGGTTGAAGACCCATCCGGAGCAGGCCAACTTTGGCTCGCCGGCCGCCGGCTCGTCGCCCCATTTCACGGGCGAGATGCTCAGCCGCGCCGGCAACGTCGCCATGCGCCATGTGGCCTACCGCGGCACGCAGCCCGCGATCCTCGACCTCACGGCGGGCCAGATCTCATCCGTCAGCGGCCCCATCGGCGACTTCATGCCGCACCTGGGTGGCGGGCGCGTGAGGCTGCTGGGGGTGTCCGGTGCCAAGCGAAGCCGCTTCGTGCCCCAGGTGGCCACCTTCGTCGAACAAGGCTACAAGGACATCGTGACCGACGAGTGGTTCGCGTTCTACATGCCCGCCGGCACGCCGGCCGCCGTTGTTCAACAGGCCAACGCCGCGCTTCGCGCGGCCCTTGCCAAACCCGAAGTGGTGAACGGCCTGGCCGACATGGGACTGGAGGCCAAGTCTTCCACCCAGGCCGAGCTGCTGGCCATGCAGCGCCGCGACACGGACTACTGGGGACCCATCGTCAAGGCGGTGAATTTCAAGGTGGAGTGACCGGCCGCAACACGTCGGGATGCGGCATGGCGGGGGCAACACGCCCTGGCACTCAGGCCGACCGCCTGCGCCGCGCCGCATACCCTTCGCGCGCCGCCTGAAATGCCGCCTCGCCCAACCGGTCGCGCAGCCCCTGCAGGGCCGGACGCACCAGCGAGGCGGCCGCGTCCTTGCCCAGCAGGTCACCCAGCGTGACCCAGGCGGAAGCCAGGCGGGCGTAGGCGTCTTCCACCTGCCCTTGCTGCTCCAGCAGGCTCGCCGATTGCACCGAAGCCGCGAGGTACGCGGCGCCGTCGCGAGCGTCGAGCGCACCCTGGCGTGCCGCGCCGTAGCGGGCCAGCGCCAGCGCGGGTTGTTGGCCCTGCAGGGCCACGTGTCCACCCACCAGGCCACGCCTTGCCGCACCGGCGCCGTCGAGGGGTGGTTGCCGGTCGATCTCGCGCCAGAGGGCCTCGGCGCCGGCCGGGTCCACCGCCGACAGACAGGACGCCGCGGCCAGGCGCGCGGCCTCGGCGTCGGCCAGGTGGCCTGCGCTGTGCATCACGTCGGCGGCGGCACAGAAATCGGCAGCCGCGGCACGCTCGTCGTGCGACGCGTTGGCGGCCACGGCGCGCCGCTGCAGCACCACCGCGCGCAGGGCATCGTCGATGTGCGGTGCATGCCTCTCCAGCACGAACGCAAAGCGCTCACGCGCCAGCGCCGCGTCGCCGCAGGCCAGCGCCTGTTCGGCCAGCTCCATGTCGACGCCGCGCCGCAAGGCATCGGGCAGCGGCAGCTGTTCGGCGCAGTGCACGGCGTGCGCGGCTTCGTTCATCGAGCCGGCCAGGCGCAGCGTGGACGCGGCCAGCAACCAGCACGAGCCGGCGCGCCGGGCATCGTTCAGCGCCTCCCAGCGGCGTGCGGCCTGCTGCAGCAGTGCGGCGGCACCGGTCAGGTCGGCCCGCGCCAGCCGCTCGCGCGCCTGCACCTCCAGGGCTTCGGGGTTCACACCGTCAAACGGTGCGGTCTGGTCGCTCATCCGTGCATCTCCGTGGCGGTCAGGCCCATGGTCTCGCAGGTGCCCAGGGCTTGGGCCACGGCATCTTCTCGCGCTTGTTGGTGGGCCTGTGCCCAGGATTGCAGTTCGGCCAGCAGGGTGTCGTGCGCGCCCTGTGCCTCGGATTCCGAGGCTTCAGCGGCCCGCCGCTCGCGGCTGGCCAGGGCGTGCGTGGCTTCGGTCTCGGCCAGGCTGGCGGCGTTGGCGGCCTCCAGTTCGGCCAGCGCGCTCGCCCCGTCAGCGATCTCGGCGTCGGTGCTTTCGCCCTCGCCGGACACGGCCTCGATCCGCTCGCCATCGCCTTCGATGGCTTCGCGCCCCGCACCCACTTCGCCGCGCGCGGCATCGGCGTCGCGCACGCGGTTGAGCGTGGTGATGAGGCGCGCCGAATCGTTGCGCGCGGTATCGGCCCGCGCGCCCAGGTTGCCGGGCAGATAAGAGAACAGGTGCGCCATGCCCCGGAAGGCATCCAGGCTGAGGATCAGGCTCGCAAGCCCGGAAGCATTGCGCGAGCTCTCGCCCAGCGAATCCCAGGCTTCGCCGGCCTGGGTGAGCATGTTGTCGTTGGTGCTGGCGGTGGCGTCCACCTCGCCCGCGTGCGCCTCGCGTTCGGCGCCCAGGTCCTCGCTCACACCGGCGGCCTCCTCGAGACCAGCAGCGTGCTCGTTTTCCAGGGCGGCGTTGGCAGCCATGTCAGCCTCGGTGTTGCCCAGTGCATCGGCCGCACCGCGTGCGGTGTCCACCTGGTCGAGCAGCGCGTCCAGCTGCTCGGGCGTGCCGGGCGGCGATGGGTAGGCGGGATTGACCGGCAGCTCCATCGACTCGCCCGGCAAAAGGCCGGCCACGCTCACCGCGTAGGCGGGGCCGCGTCCCGGCGTGCCCGCGGTGGCGGCCGCATCGGTACCTGGGTGTGCAGCGGCTTCAGCCACCGCCGTTCGTGCCTCGTCGCGGCCCACGCCGGCACCCACGGGCGGCACGAAGCCGGAGAGGCCTGCGGCCGTTTCGTCGATGCGCCGCGCGGCGGCGGTGCGGTCGGCCGCGAGGCGCGCATCGGCGTCGACCCGCGCGGCGGTGGACGCAGCCGGCGTGTCACCGCCCGCACGGATGCCGGTGCGCGCCTCGAAGTCGGCGTAGGAAGCGTAGCGCTGCGTGGCGGGCCGTCCCCCGGGCAGGGTGGTGGTCACCTGCAGCGGCAGCGGGCTGGTGGGGTCGTAAGCAAAGCGCGTGGCACCAAAGCCCGAGTGCGTGCCGTCGGGGCCGTAGGTGGGAAAGTGCAGCTCCGATTCCACGCGCCGCCCGGCCGGTCCACCCGTGCCGTGCTCGAAGGCCAGCACACCGAAGTCCCCGCGCGCCTGGGAAGGCTGCGACACCATGCCGCGGTAGGCGGCATCGGTCGTCACCGGGTGCGAGTGGTAGACCAGCGAGAGCGGACCGCTGGCCGAGGGCGGCCGCACCGAGCCACCGTCGCCCTGCATCACGTAGTAGGTGCCGTCCGGCCCGCGCCACACGCCCGACTCGCGGCCGGGGTCGGTGCAGATCTGGTCGTGGTACTGCGCCATGGCGGCGGCGCGGTCGGGCGTGCGCACGGTCTCGGTGTGCGGTGCGTAGCGCGGCGGAACTCCCGTGGGAGAGGCGGCGTCGGGCGCGGTGCGGTGGGGGGACGACGCGGCTGGGCCGGCGCCCGCCACGGGTGCGATCACGCGGCCGGTGGCCGGATCAACCGCAGGCCCACGGCCCGGCGCTGCCAAGCCCCCGCCGCGCAGCGCATCCACATCGCCCTGCCTGTAGGGCGTGTTGGCGGTGACCCAGGCCACGTAGTCGGCCGAGTCCAGGTGGCCTTGCGGTGTGAGCACACCACCCGTCGCGGCCCGAGACCGCTCCACCGCCGCGTTGATGATGAGCTCCTGCGACGTCTGGCGTGTGCGCGTGCGGGTTCGGGGCGCGTTGGTCACAGGGTCGATGTCCGTGACGGTGACGGCCAATGCCGGGTCCCGGCGGCTGTGCAGATCCATCATGGGTTGTGTGTCCCAGGCGGCCTCGGGTGTGCCGGCTTCGGTAGCGTGGCGGGCAGCGGCGGTGTGCCCTGCCTGCACATCTCCCCCGTCCATGCCGGTGGCTGCCCTGTGCCCGGCCGCCTGCCGGTTGGCGTACGCACGGGCTGTTTCCGGCGTCCATGGCACAGCGCGCCTGGCCAGTGGGGCTCTGGTGTCTGTCAACCGTGCTGCCACGACAGGACTTGCGTTGAGATCGGCGACCAGACCGTTGAGATCGCTGAAGTCGTCCGGCGCTGTGGGCTGGCGCGCAGGTGATGCGGCGGCTGGTCCGTCGCCTGCGGCCGGCCGCGCCGCCACGCTGGGCGCGTCGGGCCGCACCGTCGCAACCGAACCAGCGCCCGGTGCATCGGGCATCTCGGCATGCACCCGCGGCCCGGGGCCGGCGGCGGCGCGCATCGCGGGGCGTCCGCCGGTGCGACGCGCCGCCACGGCGGTGCCCGCGCGGTACAGGCCGGCGCCGCCGCGAGTGCCCACATGGCCTCCTGCGCGACCGCCCAGGGCACCGCCGGCCGCGCCCGTGAGCTGCGCCGCCGCCGACGACAGCGAGGCGCCGGCCGCCTCCACCGCCGCCGGGTCGCCCTGCGCCTCGAAGGCGTGCAGTGCGCGCAGCGCCGTCACGGCCGGGCGCACCGCCACGTTGATGATCAAACCGACCGCGGTGGTGGCGATGCTGATGCCGGTGCCGATGGCCGAGAGCGTGAGCGCCAGCGGTGCGAGTGCTCCGCCCGAGACCACCGCACCCACCCACATGCCCACCGCAACCGCGCCGCAGATGCCGCCGACGATGTCCATGAAGGTGCAGGCCATGTCCAGCGCTTCGGCAATGCCTTCGAGGTCGTTGGCCAGGCCTTCGTAGCCCTCGCCGGTGCCGATGCGGCCGATGGTGTCGAACGAGGCGCCCCAGTCGCGCGTGAACAGGCCGGCAACAGCCATCACACCGCCGATGGCCGGCCCCAGACCGGGCACCGGCACCGCCGTGGCGCCGCGCGACACCGCCAGCGTGGCCAGACGCCGCCCGGCGATGTGACCGAGCGCGCCGCCAGCGGCCCCCATCACCGCACCCATGCCCAGACCGCCCCAGAAGCCGGAGGCGGCGCCCTCCCCGGCCTGTTCCACCAGGAAGCGGGCGCGGTCGTCGCTGCCCGCCGTGCCGAGCCCGCCAAACGAGCCGGCCCAGCGCTCGTGCTCGGCCAATTCCTCGTCGATCAGCGCGGTGTCGTCCATCGCCATGGCCAGCAGGTCGCCCGCCGCGGCGGGCGCCAGGGTGCCGGCGGGCGTTGCGGCGCCAACAGCGTGCTCGCCAGCGGCCGCGCCCTCCTCGGTTTCGGCTTCTCCGGCGCCCTCTCTTTCATCGACCTCTTCGACAACTTCGATGTCTTCGGCCTCGGCCTCCACCTCGGGCTCCGGCGCCCCGGCTTCCGCGCTGGTCGCATCGAGCCGACCCGTCACCAGCGGTGCCGTTGCTTCGGTGCTCAGGGGCCCGGCGGCCGGTGTGGCGGCTTCGTCCCCGGGCACCGCCGATGCAGCCTCGACCTCGGTGGGCACCCGCTCGGGCGGCGGCAGCGCACGCTCGCCGGGGCCGAGTTCGAGGTAGCGTGGCATGCCCGGGGGCGGTTCGATGTCGACCTCGGGCAGGCTGCGCGCAAGCGCCTCGGGCGAACGCGCGGCATCGGGCTCGAACACGCGGCGCCGGGCCGTGGCGCGGGAGGCGAGTGCGTCGCGCCGGGTGCTGGAGGCCAGCGCGTTCAGCCCCATGGTGTGGCCCCGGCCTGCAGCAAGCCGGCGGGCACCTGCCGCCCGAGCTTGCGGTATTCGGCGGCCACCGCGTCGATCACGTCGCAGAACTGCGGCGCACGCGCCTGCGCCCCGGCGCACGCGGCAGCGCGCAGCGTGGCGTTGCGCACCTGACCGCCGGCCAGGTCGCAGGCGGCCGCGAGCTGGTTGAGCTGCGCGTCGCTCAGGCCGTGCTGCTCACCCAGGTGGGCCAGCCAGAGCTGGCGGCGCTCCTGCGGCGCCGGCGCGGGGAATTCCACGATGGCGTCGAGGCGGCGCGTGAAGGCGGTGTCGAAGCGCACGCGGCTGTTGCTCGTGAGCAGCGCAATGCCCTCGAACGACTCCGTGCGCTGCAGCAGGTAGTTGGTCTGTGAGTTGGCGTAGCGGTCGTGCGCGTCCTTCACGTCGGTGCGTTTGCCGAACAACGCATCGGCCTCGTCGAACAGCAGCACCACCTCGCTGTGTTCGGCGCGCGCGAACAGGCGGGCGAGGTTCTTCTCGGTCTCGCCGATGTATTTGCTGGAGACCGACGCCACATCGACCCGGTACAGCGGCAGGCCCAGCCGCGTGGCCAGCCAGCCGGCCGCCAGCGTCTTGCCGGTGCCCGAGGGGCCCACCAACAGCGCGCGCACACCGGGCCGGTAGCGGGCCTGCGCAGCGTGGCCCAGGCCCGCCACCAGACCCTCGCGCAGCCGGCAACGCGCGGCCAGGGATTCCAGCTCTTGCCGCAGCGGTGCCGCCAGCACCAGGGTGCCGTCGTGGATGGTGTCGGGCACGAGCTCGGCCAGGCTGCCCAGCGCGCCCGGCGTGCCCACGCGCAGCGCCTGGCGGGCGTGGGCCACGGTGGGCGGGCTGTCATCGTTTCCGTCGGGGCCACCGCCGGCCAGGCGCGCGATGTGGCGTGCCTGCGTGGCCGTGTGCGCAATGCCGAAGCTGCCTCCGCGTTGCAGCACGGCCAACTCTGAAGCCAGCCCTTCGTCGCCCAGGTGCTGCTGCCACAGCGCCTGACGCTCCCGCACGTCCGGCATGCCCAGGCGCCACTCGGGCGGTGCGTCGCCGCGCCAGTTCACATTGCCGTCCACCCCGGTCGCCACCAGCACCGGGCCCGCGTGGCCGGGCAGCTCGGGCACATCGAACACCTCGCCGGGCGCGAGCTCGGGCACGAACACGGGCAGCGCCTGCACGAAGCTGGCCCAGGCGCCCAGGCCGTCGGGCA
Source organism: Hydrogenophaga sp. (assembly GCA_021154985.1). Taxonomy (GTDB): domain Bacteria; phylum Pseudomonadota; class Gammaproteobacteria; order Burkholderiales; family Burkholderiaceae_C; genus Hydrogenophaga. The sequence goes on along the minus strand of JAJNQE010000062.1, from coordinate 19,462 downwards.
CCGGCCCGGTGAGCACGGCCAGTGAGCGGCCGAGCGCCTGCGCCATGGCCGCGCAGGCCGCCCGCGCCTCGCCGGGGTGCTGGCTGCGCACCACCAGCACGCCGTGCGGCAGCAGCGCCCCGGCCTGCCGGGCGGCGTCTTCGCGCACCGAGGCCGTGAGCCAGTCCACGCCGCGCGCGCTGTCGTCCACGCCGGGCCAGCGCTGGCCTCGACCCTGCAAGGCCATCACCAACGGCAGCGGCATGTGCAGCGTGGCCTCGGGCAAGGTGTGGTGCGGCGCGCTGTCGATGCGCAGCAGTTGCGCCGCGCGTGCCGCCCCCTCCACCAGCTGGGCCTGCGCCTGCGGGATGTGCAGGCACTCGGCGAGGCGCACCACCAGCCCCAGGCGAGGGCGGCTGCCCGGCGCGGGGGCCTGAAGCCAGGCGACCACGCGACCCGCCATGGCGTCGGTTTCCGCCGCCACCACCAGCGCCAGCGCCATCAGCTCGACCACGCCCAGGCGGTGACGCGCCACGAGATCGAGCAGCGGCTGCGCCGAGCGTGGCGGCGCGCGCAACCAGTCGGCCAGGGCATCGGTCGGCGAGCCGGCGCACGCGCGCTCGCGCAGCCAGGTGGCCTCGGCTTCAGGTGGTCCTTGGGCGGGCGCGAGCAGGCCCAGCAGCAGCTCGTGCAGGGCGGGCCTCGACATCAACGAGGGAGGCACCGCCGCGTTCATGCGCCTGGCCCTTCGCGGTCGTAGTGAAAGCCCACGACCCGCTGCAGCGCGTCCACCCAGCCCGGGTCGGTGTCGAGGCCAGCGCGGCGCACTCTCAAGTCGGCATCGCGCGGGCGGAAATGCAGGTCGATGTGCGTGGCGCTCCAGCGCAGCCTCGCGGGGCGAACGACCAGGTGGGCCAGGCCGAAGCGCGGCTCGCGGCGCAGGTGGCGGCAGCAGGCGCGCAGCCACAGCGCTGCCTGTTCGTCGGCCTCGGGTGGTGGCTCCGGCGGGCGCGGCAGGCTGGCACAGAGCGCCCAGACCGGGTCGCTGGCGGGCACGCGCAGGCGCCGCAGGGCCAGCCCCAGCACGCGAGGTGCGAGCCAGGCCTCGGGGTGCCGGGCATCCCACGCGGCCAGGCCGAGGCGCTCCAGCACGGGCCACAGGAACAACAGACCACCCGCGCCGGTGGCCACGGCATCCGCCCAGGGATCGCTGGCCGGCAGAGGGTGGACGTCTGCGGTGGGCAGCGGCCCACGCACAGGTCGCATGTGCCCGGCTGTGCCCCAGGACGGCGGGGCGCCCGGGTCGCCCGGCTGGGCGGCGGGCGCCGCAACGGATGCAAAGGTTGTGGTCGGTGCCGGTTGCACCGCTGCACGCGGCGTTTGTGCACCGGTCTGCGAGTCCGGGCCTGCGGCATCGGGCTGCAGGCCATTCTCTGGCGCCGCAGGGCCGTTACCCTGGGCCGTTGGTGGCCACACGCCCGCATGCGGCGGTTCGAGCGGTTGCGTTGGCGCGTCAGGCCCGGCGGGCTGCATGCCCCCTGCGGATGACGGCGCAGGCGAGCTTTCCCCGCGCGGTCCGCCAGGCCCACCACCAGCCTGCGCGCGCCGAGCCGCTGGCGCGAAGCGCTCGCGCCACGACAGTGGCAGGTGGGCGTCGCACCACGCGCCCTGCCCGGAGGCCTGCGCCCCGTCGATCAACACAGCCAGTGCGGCGCTTGCCTCGGGCCAGCGCAGCACGCCATCGAACAACTGCGCAAGAAACGCTGGCGCTGGCGCCTGCACCGCCACACCCGGCAGGGCCAGGGGCCAGAACCAGCCGTCGAGCGACCGCCCTTGGGCACGCCGGCGCAGCGCGGCCTGCGCGGCCTCCAGTCGGTTGGTGAAGAACACGGTGTCGCTGTGCGCAGCGCGTGCCTCGTCCTCGCCATGCACCCACTCGCCCCCCACGGCGGCCACACGCCGCTCGATCAACAGGCTCAGGCTCTGTGGCGACAGGCCCTCGGGCAGCCGCCCCAGGTGCAGCCGGCGCACCAGCAGCAAGCGCTCGCCCGCATCGGGCAGACTGGCGCAGCGCAGCGCGTCTTCAAGCCGGTGCGTGGCGTGCACCGCCGCCTGCGCGGTCGGCGCACGCAAGCGCAGGTGGTGAACGGTGCGGTCGGCGGCGCCCATCGTGAGCCGGCTCGGTGTCAGACCTTGAACAGGCTGGTCTTGCGCGCTGCGGCGCTGCTCAGCACCTTGGCCTGGTCGAAGTGCACGCGCACATCGGTGTCCAGGTCGATCTGCACGCTGCTGGTGTGCACCAGCCGGGCCGACACCTCGCCCTGCCCCACGTCTTCCACCGTGGCGCGCGCCATCAGGGTGTTGCCCTTGTAGATCATGGCCTGCATGCCCACGCGCAGTCGGCTGTTGTCGAGCGCGGTGAGCGGGATGCGGCTGCCCACACGCACCGCCGTAGCGGGCCGTGGCAGCCGCCCGGCCACGATGCGGCCCACCGGCGCGTGGCTGGCCAGCAGCAGGGCCATGCGCACCACATCGTTGACGAGCGCCACCGCGACCTCATTCGACGGAGGTACCTGGTCGAACAGAAAGTCGACATAGGCCTGCATCTGCCGACGGTCCACATAGGGGATGCTGGCCCACCGCGGCAGGCCGCCCAGGTTGCGCAGGTTGGGGGCTTCGTCGAACTGCGACATGACCTCGGCCCACTCCAGGCGCACCGCCGGCAGCACCCCGGAAAACTCGGCGTGCAGGCAGGCGCACACGCCCGCGATGCGCTCGAAGAGCTCGCTCGCCCGGCGGGCCACCTCGCCCTTGCCGTGGTCGCCGTCGATGATGTCGCCCAGCGAGATCACGGCCTGCGCCTCGCGCTGCACCGTCTGCCACGAGTTGACCGAAAGGCGCTGGATGTCCAGCCGCTGCACCGCCTCGGCACGCACCGCGATCGCCTGCGTCTGCCGCACCAGCATCTGACCGATGTGCACACCGAGCTTGCCGGCCGCGGCGTTGAGGGTCGGCGCCACGCGCTGGGTGATCACGGTGCTGCGCAGTTGTGCGCTCTGCAAGGTGCGCAGCAACAGCTCGGGCCGGTCGATCTTTTGCAGGATGGCCGGCGCGCCCACGAAGTGCGACGCGGGTGCTTCGCGAAGCACCTTGAGCATCTCGTCGAGCTCGTCGGGCACGTCGTCGTGCTCGCGCAGGCAGGCGGGCACCGGCGCCTCCAGCAGGCCGGGTTCGAGCACGCGGCGCGGCGTGTCCAGCAGGTTGCTGGTCTCGCGGGGGCGCACGAAAGCGAGGTACTGCACCTCTTCGGCCAGCACACGGGCGCGTCGCGCGTTCACCGCTTCCACCCGGGCTTTTTCTTCTTCGAGCAGCGCACGCGCCACGCCCACGTCGTGGCGCGCTTCGGCCAGGCGGTCATCGGCCTGGCGCAGGCGCAGGTCGGCCGAACGGATGTGCCCCTGCAGCGCGGCCAGCGCCTGCTCGCAGCGGGTGAGCGCACTGCGGTACGCGGCCAGACGCCCTTCGAGGTTGCGCAGGATGGCAATGGTGTTGTCCGACAGCGCCACGGTCTGCGTGAACAGCGCGGACTCGTCGGCGTCGGTGATGGGCGGCGCCATCAGCAGTTGGGCGAGGCGGTCGCTGTTGCCGTCGAAGTCGCTCAGAGGCCGCCGGGCCTGCCCATCGGCAGAGACCGGCACACCCTTGAGAAACGGGTCGTCGGGCAGGCCGCCGATCTGGAAATCGTGGAACAGCGAAGGCGGCATGCCGTTGTCCTCGGTGGTGAACTGCTTCAGCAAACCCAGCAACTCCTTGACGGTGCGCTGGCGGTTGGCCAACGCGTAGTCGCGCGCCTCGGTGGAGGGCGGCTTCTTCAGGCGCTCGGCGATGGCCGCCGTGCGCACCTCGCTCAGACCCAGCACCGGGTTGGCAAAGACGATGTTGATGGGCGCGCTGGGCGCCACCAGCAACTGGATCTGGCTCTTCTGCTGCACCTGCTGCACCGGGCTCGCAAACGCCATCTGCTGAAACCCGCTCACCACCGCGCGGGGCGCCGGCGCCGGCGCAGACACGGGCGCCGCGACGGCGCCAGCGGCTCGGGGTGCCTTCACCTTGGAGATGAACTCCTTGATCTGCGACTGCACATTGATCGCACTGTCGGACTTGGCGATCGCGGCCAGCGCGGGCGAGATGGCCAGCCGGTTCGCGTCCGACGTGGTCATCATCATCTGGCGGATGCGGTGCAGGTCCACCTGCATGTGGGTGAAGCCGAAATCGGTGATGTCGTCGGCCCGGTCGATGCGCGCGCGCAGGAAAGCCATGAAACCTTCGAGTCCGCGCAGCGGCAGCTGGGCCTGTTCGCGGTCGGACAAGGCGGCGATCACCGGGTCGGCCATGAGACCGGCCACCGCACTGGCCTGCCCCACCCGCGCCGCCGGCGTGGGCTCCAGCATCTCCAGCGCCGACAGCCAGGTCCAGACGCCCACCAGGCTGGCGCCGGCGGGTGCGGCGCCCGAGAACCACACCGTCTCGGCGCGCGCACCGGGTGGGTTGGTGGTGGCCTGTGCGATCTTGCCGCAGCCGCCAAAGGCCGCGCAGCCGTCGAACAAAGTGAAGGCGATGCCGTTGATGGCCGCGGTGCCGATGCCGAGTTCGCTGGCGGGCACCTCCAGCCGCACCCAATCACCCAGCCTGGGCAGGGCGCCCTTGGGGCGGCGGCTCGGGCTGTTATTGACACCCCAGGCGATCAGGTCTTCGCCCCAATACGCGCGGCGGCCATCGGTGTTCCAGTTGGGCCCCACCTTCCACTGGATCATGAGTTCGCGCGGTGGGCGCGTGGCGTCGAGGTAGACCCAGACGAACAGGTTGTCGGTGGCGCCGATGGCGCCCAGCGTGGCGGTGGCGCCTTCCAGGTAGTGCTGGTGGATGCCCGCCTGCGCCACCTCGACATGGCCACCCCCCACGGGCACGAGCGTGGGCTGCGTGGGCTGCAAGCCGTCGTTGGCCTCGAACGGTGCCCACAGGTCGTTGTGCGAGAGCAGCAGCCAGGGCTCGCTGCCGTCTTGTCGCGCGCCGGTGGGCAGCACGTGCCCGAACCAGGGACGGTTGCCCGCACCGCTTTGACCAAAGGCTGCGCGACCGTCGAACACATCAAACGACATGCCGTTGACAGGCTCGTTGGCCAAGCCCACCGCTGCGCTCGGCACCGACAAGCGCTCCCAGCGACCCGCAGGTGGGAGAGGACCAACATGGAAATGCCCGGCCACCTTGAACGGGTGCGTGCCGGTGGCCGGTCGCCCCACGGTCAGCAGCGGCTCGCCCCAGTAGGCGCGGTGCTCCCAGCCGGTGGCGTCGCGCCACTGCAGCATGAGGCAACGCGGTGGGTGGTCCGGGTCCAGGCAGACCCAGGTGTAGAGCGCATCGGCCGCCTCGGGTTTGAAGGGCTGCAGCGCACCGTCAAACAGGTGGGCGTGTGCCCCGGCTTGCAGCGTGCTCACATGGCCACCGCCGGCCGGGGGCGGCCCCCAGGGCGCGAGGCTTTCTTCGTCCAGCGCCTGCGGGTCGTCGCCCAGCTCGGGCACCACCTGAGCCCGCCCGGTGAGCGCGCGCACCAGATGGGCCTGCTCCAGCCGCAGGCCTTGGCGCCCGCCGAGTTCGCGCGCACGGCGTTCGGTGAACTCGGCCAGCGCCTCGGCAAACGCCGGATCCACCACCTCGGCGTGCAGCAGCCTGGGCTCCCACGAGGCTTGTGTCACCGGCACCAGCAGGCGCAGCCGCTCGGGGGCGGACATGTCGAAGCTGGCCAGCGGCGCGGCCTCGCGCATGGCGAGGTCGAGCTGTTCGATCGGCACCGGCACCGCGTCCAGCTCGAAGCCCGGCGGAAAGAACGGGCTGCTGAGCTGTTGCTGCGTGAGCACGGTGGAGAGGTCCAGCGCGCTCTTGGGCATGAGCCCGCACGGCGGCAGGCGCAGGTAGGGATCGGCCAGCACGCTGGGCGCGGGCAGCGGCTCGGGGGTCTCGGCCATCTGCTGCGAAAACTGCTCGATGCGGGCCTGCCACAACGCAGGCAGACGGCTGTTGGCGCCCAGCGCACCGCTCGCCAGTGCCCCCGTCAAACGCTGCAGGCGCGCCTCTCGCGCACGGCCGCCCTGGCGCACCACCGAGGCGCGATCGACCCACTGCACGGTGCCGGTGTCGCTCAGCCCCACCAGCGCCAGCGGCACGCCCCAGTCTTCCCACGGCAAGGTCTCGCCATGGCGCAGCGCGGCCTCGGCATCAAACACCGCATGGGCCAGCGCATTGCGCAGGCGCAGCGTGGTCAGCGGCAGCGCACGCCATTCCACCGGCCAGGGGTACCAGAGCAGGCGCGCGCCGTCGTGCGTGCGCCAGTCTTCGAACGCGGCCACGGGGCTGTCGGCGTTGTCGCCCTCGCCACAGGGGCAGCGGTCGCACGGGTCGTTGGGGTCGAACTCGGCGGTGTCCACCAGCACCGGCTGCAACACCAGCACGCCCACGCGCGGCCAGCGACTGCCGGCGCTGGACCGCAGGTCGGCCAGGGTGATGCCATCGGGCAGCTCGCGCGTGTCCACCAGCCCCCGCCCGCCCGCCTCCAGCGCCTCGCCCGGTCCGTCGCCCTGCACCTGCAGCCAGGCCGGCGGCGCCACCACCGGCAGGTCGTCGAGCCGGCATTCGGTGCGGCGCACAAGCACCACGTCTTCACCATCCACCGCCAGGCCCTGGCCGGGTTCGATGAGCAGGCGCGCACCGCCCGCGCCGGGCAGGGCGAACACCTCCAGGCCGCGCACCACGCCGGCGGTGAGCGCCTGGGCGCGGTGGCCCAGCCGCCCGGCTTGCCAGGCCTGGCGGCCTTGCAGCGTGGCGTCGGTGAGCGTGCGTCCGGCGAAGAGGTTGGGCCGGCGGCGCCAGTCGGTCGCGGCGCGGCTCGCGTCTTCCGGCGACAGGGCCACCACACGCTCGCCCTGCAGCGGTTGGTCAATGCGTTCGATGCTCACGTCGGGTCTCCCGGGTGAAGGGGGGGTGGGCTCAGGATTTTTTGCGGGCGGGCGACTTCTTCGCGGGGACCTTGGGTGCTGCCACGCTGCGCGTGGGACGCGTGACGGTCCCGGGCTTGGGCCGCCACTCGTCCACCGACTTCACCAACCCGCGCAGCGTGTCGGCGTCCAGCGGCCGCCGCAGCTCGGTTTGCAGGTACTTGTTGAGCACGTCGCTGGCAATCGGCTCCAGCAGGCTGTTGGCCACTTCGGTCACCAGCGCGGGGTCCTTGATCGAACCATCGCGCTGCACGTGTTCGACCAGCAGCCCCAGGGCGGCGGCGGTGAGCGCCGGCGAGGCTTGGTAGCGTTTGCTCGCGAGCAGTTGCACCTCGACGGTCAGGGCCTTGGCCGACGAGTTCTTGAACACCTCGGCCCACACGTCGATCAGGCCCAGGCCATCCATGCGTTTGGTGACGGATTCCTCCAGTGCCACAGGGTCCACGGCTTGCACGTTCCACTCCGCGTTGCTGGCGATCTTCAGCAGTTCGTCGGCCGGAATCGGCGTCTTGCCCTCGCGCTGGATCAGCGCCCACAGCGCCTCGTTCTTCTCGGGCTCACCCAGCACGGCGGCCACGCCCAGCACCTGCGTCTTGTCCAGCGCCGGTTTGCCGGTGAGTTGCTCGGTGGTGGCGATGGCGTCGGTGAGCAAACCGAGGGCGGCGGCAGTGAGCACCGGCGACTCCAGATACCGCTTGCCCGCGAGCAGGCCGATGACAGTGCTGGCGGCGGCCGGCGTGGCCACCTGGATCACCGCGTCGTAGCGCGGCGTGAGCCCCAGCTGGGTGATGCGCGTGTTGAGGTTGAGCTCGATCACCCGCTCGTCGTTGCCCGCGATCTCGCGGTAACTGCCGGCGAGGTCGTCGCGGTAGGCCAGGTGGCGCCGGCGCACGAACCACAGGTTGTTCAGGCGGGCCAGGCGTTGCCATTCGGCATCGGCCGGGCCCAGCGTCTTGCTCTGCAGCGCCTCGCGCGGCAGGCGCAGCTTCTGCAACACCTCGAACGGCCGGCGCTGTGCGATCAGGTTGGGCGCGGCGGGCTTGACCACCCGCAGCGCCAGCGTGGCGCCCTGCCCCACGCGTGCGGCCACCGCGCGCCATTCCACGCGCGGCACCGGCGCCACGATCATCACGGCGGTGGAATCCAGCGACTCGGCGGGCCCGGTGAGGTCGATGGGCTGCAAGGCCAGCGCCTCCTCGATCAGCGCGGGCAATTCGTCCTCCGGAATGATGGTGAAGTCCACGTCGACCTCGGCCGGAAAGTAGTTCTGCGTGAAGTCCACCGCGTTGATCACGCCCGCCGGCAAGGGCCCGGCCGGCGGCAGCGCCGGGAAATGGGTGATGGCCGGAAAGCCGCGCGTGCTGCCGGGCGGGGCCACGTCGGCCAGGTGCGCCTGGTGCTGCATGAGGTGGGCCAGGCGCAGGCCGCGCGGTGCAAAACCCAGGCCCGGCAAGTCGCCCCGGTCGGCGCCGAGTTCGCGCCGCACCATGGCTTCGTCGATCCACACCACGGTGTTGTTCTGCAGCGCGATCATGGCCAGCGGCAACACGTTGGCCGACACACCGGCTGCACTGCCCTGGGTGAAGATCGCGCGCGCCGCGCGCCCGCGCCGCGCGTCCAGCGCATCGGCGCCGCCATCGTCCTGCCAGGGCACCAGCACCACCGCCGTGGCCTCGATCACATCACCGTCTTCCACCGTGCGCTGGCCGGTGATCGAGGTCGGGTAAGCGCCGATGGGGTTGGCGGTGAACTCCACCGGGCGCAGCGCCAGCACGAAGAGACCGGTGCGGCTGCGCAGCGGCGGCTGCGGCAGGCGCGACAGACCGAAGCGCGCCGAGAGCTGTTCGGCCACCGGCAGGTTGGCCAGTTGCACGTCGATGTTGCGCGGCAGGAGCACGAGCTCGCCCGAGGGCGTCACACCGTGCCCGCTGGAGACCACCAGCGTCTGGGGCTGGCCGCCTTCCTGCACAAACAAGCCGGTGGCCACGCCGCTGCCCGAAGCCTGGCCCAGGTCGGCCTCGCGGGTCAAAAAATACTGCTGGTCGCGGATCAGGTCGCGTGCGGCGAGAAAGCGGCCATCGAAGTAACGTGGTCGCCCGCGCCGGTGGTCTTCGATCAACACGCCCGCGTCGCGCAGGGTCTGCACCTGGCTGGATGCGATCGACTCGCGGGCGGTGCCGGTGTTGGGCTTCATGGCGTGCTCCGTTGAAAGAAGTGAATGGAATGAGGGGCTCAAAGCCCTGCCCAGCGTGCGAGCACGCCCAGACCCGGCAAGAAGCGGCGGCTGTGGTTGTCGACCAGCACGGTGCTGCCCTGGCGCACGGTCGGGTCCGTGGGCCCCACCGGGATCAGCAGGCGCGCGATGAACACCGCGCTGGCGTCCACGGTGGGCGGGTGCTCCGGGCCGCGCGGCAGTTCATCGGCTGTGCGGTGGTAGCCGTTGAGCACGGCGTCTTGCAGCGCGGCGCGGCGCACATCAGCGTCTGAAGACGGGTCGTCCATGGCGGCTTCGCGGGCCAGCGCCTCGGCGGCGGTTTCCTGGTCCACCGGCAGCGTGAAGGCACCGGCGCGCAGCGGCAGACCGAGGCCCGTGTCGCTGAGGTTGCGGCGCGGCACGAGGTGCAGCTCGTAGGCATCGCGCAAGCGCGACACGCTGACCGCGTTCAGCGCGTCGAACGGACCGCTGGCAAAGGCCGGCGTGAGGCCGCGCGGGCAGGCCACAAAACGCAGGAACACATCGGCCACCACGGCGCGGGCGGGCATCGCAGCACCCGCTCGCGCGCGGGCCGAGACTAAACGCTCCGGCATGGCGTAGTCGGCCTGCAGCAAGGTGCTGCGCGCGGCCTCGGCGTCCCACCAGCGCTGCAGGCGCAGGCAGGCCGGGCGCGGCAGTTCGATGAGGCGGCCCAGCCGGTCCACGGCGAGGCCGGCGTTGACCTGGATTTCTTCGGGCCCGGTGGCGGTTTCGGGGCGGTGCTGCACCCGCAGGCCCGCCAGCGTGCCGCTGCCGGCCACGGCGCCGAGCGCCCGCGCCAGCTGGCCGCGGTGGTAGGTCTGCTCGTCCAGAAAATCCTGCGCGTCCAGCAGCATGCCGGTGGCGTACACGGGTCGCTCGCCCAGCGGCTGGCGCGTGAGCGGATCGGCGGTGCTGAAGGTGGTGGCCGTGTTGGCGGTGGACGTCATGGGATCACTCCTTGCGGGGTCGTGGTTTTCTGCTGCGTGGAACGGAAAGTGGTCGGACGACTTCGACCGGCGGCGGCGCCGCCTCGCCGCGCAGGCGCGGGTCCAGCGTGGTCGGGCCGAGCACAAAGTCGCCCCCGCCCAGCACCGAGCGCTGCACACGCACCGGGCTGGGCGGCACGGCGCGCGCCAGGTAGGTGTCCACCCCCACCAGGCTGGCCACGCCCACCATGAAGGGCCAGCTCGCGGTGGCCACGCGCACCTGCACATGCGCGGGCGACTCCAGCGCCACGATGCGGCGGATGAGACCGAGGTCCACGTCGTCCACCTCGCGGTGCACCAGCACCGTGGCGCGGTGCGCGAGGCGCCCGTAGAAGTCGGCGATGGCCTGGTCTTCGCCTTCGCTGGTGGCTTCTTCGCGGTACAGCGCCATGAGCTCGGCGCGCGCCTGGTCACCCAGCACCAGTGTGTCGCCCACCACCGAATTGCCGCTGACCTGCAGGCCGGGCAGCAGCGGGTCGTCTTCATCGGCCAGGTCCACGCCGAGCAGCGTGGCCAGCAGTCGACGCAGGCGAAAGTCTTCGAGCATCACCACCTCGCCGCCGCTCACGGCGCCGCCGGTGGCCACGTCGAGCGCGAGCGCCAGACCCCGGCGCGTGCCGTGCCAGCGCGCCAGCTCGGGTGCGGCCTGCAGCCAGGCGCGGCGGCGCGCGTCGGGCAGGGCCGCATCAAAGCTCAGCGCCACCCAGTTGGCCAGCCAGTCCAGGTGTTCGGCCGGCGCGCTGACCGGGTCGGTGAGCAAGTGCGCGTGGGCCACGCGGTCTTCCAGCTGGGTGAGCACCCCTTCCACATTGGCCAGGCTGCGCGCCAGAAAGTCGGCGGGTGAAGCCTGCGGCCGGTAGACACCGATGGCGTGACCGTCGAGCAGCAGGCGCCAGCAGCGCGCGCTGCCACCATCCTTGAGCAACCAGCTGCGCCCGGGGTGCTCCACCACCACCTGCGCACCATCGCTCACGGTGATGCCGCCGGTGGCCAGGCGCAGCAGCAGCGCCACCTCGGGCGCACTCCCTGCATCCAGTCCTGCAGCGTAGCCCTCGTCCACGCTGTCCAGCCGCTCGCCAGGCTGTTGCGCGGCGTCACCGAACAGGGTCTCGCGGTAGATGCGCGGCAGGTACTGCTCGGCGTAGTTGAAACGGCTGGCCCAGGCGCGCAGCGCCACCACCTCGGGGCTGGCACGACTGTTGCCATGCAGGCTCAGGCGCACCCAGAGGTAGCGCCCGCTGAGCGAGCGCACCGCTGTGCGCGCGTTCTGCACCAGCACGGAAAAGAGGCCCCGCAGCCCGCGCTGCGGCGCCCACGGCGCCAGGCCCGGGTGCGCGGGCAACTCAGAAGGCGCGCGCTCCCACACCGCGTGCGGCACGTGCGGCCCGGACGCAGCGGGATCGATGGTGCGCACATCACGGCCAAAGGCGTGCGGGTGCCAGGCGTCGAGCCGCTGGGGTTCGGGTGGTTGCGGGTCGTTGGTGGCGGCGAGCCACACCACCACACCGCAGCTGGGTGGGATGCTGGCCTCCATGAACACGCGGTGCCAGGTGGTGGCGGGTGTGCCGCTGTCGATGAGTTGTGCGCGCAACTGCCCGCCCACGGTGGTGAAGCTGGCGGCCGTGCCGCTGCGCGCCAGGTTGGGCAGGGCCAACGGTAGCAACGGCTCGGCCGCGTCTTCGCGCACGGGGTAATGCGCCATGCCCTCGGGGCGGTGCACAAAAGCGGCCTCGCGCTGGTCGCTGGCGAGGGGAAAAACTTCACCCAGCGCGGGCAGTTCACCGGTCGAGGTGTCATCGATTTCGAACGCAGGGGCATCCACCCGCCCGGGCATGCGCAGCGCGATGCGCCGGCCATCGATCCAGGTGATGGCGTACGCGTGCAGCGCTCCGCGCAGCGGCCGCATCGGGCCGGGTGTCCGGGTGGCTTCATCCCAGCGCCGCACCCAGGCCTGGCCGGCGGTGTTCCAGCCCATGAGCAACAAACCGCTGGCGGTGTGGCAGGCCAGTGCGAGCGGTTCGGCCACGCCACTCCAGCCTTCGTTTGCCACGGCCAGGGCGGGCGCGCGGCAGTTCTCCGGATCGGCACGGAACACGCCGGGGGCATAAGCGTCGGTGGCTGGCGTCTGGCTGGGCAGGGGGTAGCCGCTCAAGCGTGCGAGCCGTCCGCTGCCGCGCTCCAGCATCCACACACCGCCACCGGGGTGGGCGGTCAGACGCCAGGGTGCAAAGCCGGGTTCGGCAACGCTCACATCGGCCCAGCGCCGGCGCAGGTCGCGCATGAGCACACGCCCGGGCAAGGCCACGTACAACACACCGTCACCGCCCACACACAGGTCGGTGGGCACGGCGTCCAGCGGGAGCGCAATGGCGGCATCGCTCAGGTGGGCACTGCGCACCACGATGGCCTGGCTGGGTGCGTGCCAGCTGCACACCACGCCTTGGGCATCGAGCGCGCGCGGCACTTGGTTGAGCGCCAGCAACGCCGCGCTGCGACTGGCTGCGATGTCGGGAGGGGCTTCCAGTTCGCGCTCGGACGCGAGGCTCAACGCGCTGCAGTCGGCCTGCCAGCGCACATGGCTACCACCCTGCCCCAGCGTGGGCCAGTGGGCCGGCGCCTGCAGCGACCAGAAGCGCGAACCGTTGGCGTCCATCAGCACAACTCCGGCACCACGGGCACAGCCACGGCGTTGGCCTGTGCAAACGGGTTGGGCAGGGCTCGCAAATTCGTCGGCGCCTCCCCACCTTCCACCACCACGATGGACAACAGCTCGGGCAGTTGCCAGGGCTGCAGGTTCAGCGTCTGCTGGGCGCCGGCCTGGTTGCGTGGCAGCAGCGCCCAGTCTTGCTGGCCGGCGGCGCCCTGGCGCGCAAACAGCTGCAGGCCGGTGACCTCGGCCACACCGGCCACGCGAGAGACCTCCACCTCCAGTTCGCGCTCGCGCACCGATCGCCCGAGTGCCCAGCCTTCGCCGTCGAGCCCGCCGGGGGCCAGCGGCCACAGCAGGCGGCGCAGGGCTTCGCGCACCTCGTACAGCAGCTTGTCGCGCGCAAAACCTTCGCGCAGGCGCAACGCCACCGACAAACCCAGCGGCACGTATTCGCAACCGATCACATAGAGCTCGGTGGCCAGCGGCACCCGCGACGAGAGGTGGGCGTGCACGCGTTCGATGAAAGGCCTGTCGGGTCGGGGGTTGGGCGCGGGCGCCAGCGCCGCCGAGGGCAGCACCACCACACTCACCACACCGGGCACGTTGAAGCGGCGGTCGCGCGGTTTGAAGCGCGGCATCACCTCGACCCGGCCCACGTCGGCGGCGGACGTCTCCAGCGCGAGGCGTTTGAAATCGTCTTCCGTCACCGCGCGCTGCTGGTGGCGCAGCGTGGCGGGGATGCGGCGCTCGGCCTGGGGCAGGGTCTCGGCGTCCTCACCACCGTCCATGGGCAGGGGCTGGTGCACCTTCAGCGCCGGGGCGCGCTGGCCGTTGATCAGCGTGGCCGCGATTTCGCTCAGGCTGCCGGGCGCGAGGTTGCCTGCGCGCCCACCGCCGAAGCGCCCACGCGCCAGGCGCACGCGCATGAGCCGCTCGGGAATGCGGCCGCGCACGCCGTCACCAAAACGCAAGGTGCCGGCTTCGGCATCGAGCTCGAACGCGCCGGCCTCCCGCGCCTTGAGGGGGTCCGCGCTGATGGCGGCCAGGTCGTCCACGCGACGCCACGGCTGGTAGCCGCGCCCACCGGGTTCTTCCACCTCGATCACCAAAGTCTCGGGATCCACCGATCCGGCAGGCAAGGCAAACGTCTGGTCGGCCGCGCCCGTGCTGGTGCCCAGCACCTGGCCTTGCAGCGTCACGCGCTGGTCGACCTCGGCGGCGTTGATGCCCAGCCAGGTGAGCGGCAGGCGCTGCACCTGGCTGCCCGGGCGCGGGCGCACGCGCAGCCAGGCCACCAGCCGCGCGGCGCGGGCCGCGTCGTCCAACCGGGGCGGCGCGTCGCCCACGCCGGCCAGCGGGTTCACGCCCACCTGGTTGGAGGGCACCCAGATGTCGTCCTGACCAGGCAGCGGCAGGCGCAGCGTGCCCGGCCGCGTGAAGCCGCGCGAAGTGTCGCTGCCGGGCAGCGGCTCCAGGGTGAGGTAGTCCGGCGTCTGCGTGCCGGACCTGCGCGTGACCATCTCCCAGATCACCGGCACCTCGGCCAGCGGGCCCACCTCTTCAAACAAGGCCGGCAAAGGCAGCGCGGGCACGATGCCCAACGAGAGCAGCGAAGGCACGCCCGTTTCGCCACCGCCCAGCGCGGCGCGCACGCTGTCGTTCACCGCCGCTTGCTCCAGCGGTCCGGGCGCGGCGGGTGCGAGCAAGGCGATCCACAGGGCACGGTCGGTCGATCGCTCGAAAACATCCAGGCCGCCCGGCTCGGCACGCCCCTCGCCAAACACCGCGAGCGTCTCGTAGCCCTGCACCGCGCCACTGATGCGGTGCACGCGCGAGAGGCCGCTGATCACATCGGCCATGCGGGCCGACTCGGTGTCGGTGAGCTTGCGTTTGATGTAGGCCTCCCCGGTGACCGGCAGCACGGTGGTCTCATCCAGCGTCTCGAAGGGTTGCGCACCCTTGAGGCGGGCACCCGGCAGCAGCGAACTCGCGCGCAGTTCGGCCAGGGGCTGGGCGTACGAGAGCCCCACGATGCCGCGCGCCGGCTGGGCCGGGCGCAAGCCCTGGCCGAGCAGCTTCAGAAACACCAGGCGCTGGCGCTCGGGGATGAGGTTGGCGCGGTAGAGCAGCGCATCGCCCAGCCAGGCAAACAGCTCCAGCAAGGTGCGCCCGGGATCGCCCTGGCGCGGGTTGGTCCACTCGGGCGTATGCGCGGGGATGCGCGCGATCAGGTCTTCAACCAGGTCATCGAAGCGGCGGTCATCGAGGCTGGGCGGGATGATGGGCATCTAGGTCTCCAGCTGCACGTTCACATTCATGCGGCCCGGCGCGCCCGTGCGCGCCAGCCGGTACTGGATCTCCACCCGCAGGTGGCTCGGGGCATCGGGCAGGTCCCACACCTCCACCGCGTCGAGCAGGATGCGCGGCTCCCAGCGCGTGAGCGAGCCCTGCACCAGATCGCGGATGCGCCGGCGCGTGGCCAGCGTGTTGGGCTCGTGCAGCAAACGGTCGAGCCCGCCCCCGAATTCGGGGCGCATGAGCTGCTCGCCGGGGCGCGTGCTCAGCACGATTCGGATGCCATCGCGCACGCTCTTTTCCAGGCCCGGCCAGCCCAGCTGGCCGTACTCGTCGGGCAGACCGAGGAACGGAAATCCGATGGGTGCCGAGGGGGTGTTCATCAGTCGCCCTTCTTCGGATAGGGGATGCAGATCTTGATGAAGGCCAACCAGCTGAAGATCAGGTTGAGCAGGCCGAGGAAGATGCTCAGCACGATGAAGGCGCAGATCGTGATGGCGGGCAGGCTGAAGCTGCAGATCCAGCCGATCGTGATGCCCCCGTCGGGCGGCTTCTTGCCCTCCATCAGGTCTTTCGGGTTGCCGCTCAGCAGGTTCTGCAACGCAGGTGGCACGGCGAACGACACGTTGGGCTTGAGCGAGGCCAGCAGACCGGGCGCGGTGATGTCGGGCAGGTCGATGCGCACCGGCGGCGCACCGGAGCCGTCGAACCACGGCGCGATCACGAAGGGCTCGGTGGCCTCGCTCCAGACGATGCGCGCCGGGCAGCCGCACTCGGGTTTGAGGCGCACGAAAGCGCGCACCACGTACTGCGCGGCTGCGTCGTCAAACCGGCCGGGTGCGGGGTTGAGCTGCACGAACCGCTCGGCCACGGCGCGCGAGAGCGCCAGCCGCAAGGCGCTCGCCTGGTGGCCGGGCAAGGCGGGCCAGCGCGTGGGCATTTCGGGGCGCAAGGCCTGCTCGTTGCGCTGCACCAGCACCTGCACCGCCTGGCGCAAGAAGGTTTCGGCATCCACCGTGCGGGCGACCGTCTCACCGTCGCGCAGCTTGAGCGGCAAAGCAATGGCGGCGAGCTGCTGGCGCAGGGCCATGGCCACCGCCGTGGTGCCGGCGAAGGCGTTGAACTCGCCATCGAGCTGGCGCAGCAGTCGCAAGAAGCGCTGCATGCTGCTGCGCGAACCCCCGCCCAGGCGCAGGCGGTTCCAGTGGTCGTTGGAAAGACCCGCGGGCCGCACGGTGGTGGCGATCTCGGCGGCCTCGGTCCAGGCCGGGTTCAGGGTTTCACCGTCGAGCGGAAAGTCCATGCCCTCGCCCCGCAGGGCCTGCACCAGGTGGTTGCGGAAATCGGCGCTGTCGGGGCCGAAGGTGTTGGCCTCGTCGAACACGGGCGCGGTCTCGGCCTGCTCGCTGCTGACCGTGGGCACCAGGCCGTAGTACACCGTCTTGCCCGCGGCCTTGCAGACCTCGGGCGGCGCCACGAACATGGGCACCACGTGTTCGTCGAGCAGCGTGTCCTCGTTGTGCAGGGCGAGCTGAACCAGCTCGTGGTCGATGTCGGCCACACCGGTCTGCCCGCTGTGGAGCCGCAGCTGACTCACCGGATCGCTGGAGGCACCGCCGATGCGCTGCACCGGCATCCAGCCGCGCAGGCGCCCGCGCGATTGCATCCAGCCCTCCTCGGTGGCGCTGCCAGCGCGGCGCACCCGGCGCACCACCAGGCCGGCGGAGGCCACGCGCGCCGGGTCCACGCGCGGAGTGCCCGGTGTGTCGCACCAAGCTTCGAGCACGGCCAGATGGTGCTGGCGCTGGATGGGCTGGAACAGCTTGAGCACCTGGCGCGGGTTGCGTGCGGCAGCGCGCGTGGCGAGCAGTTTCACGCGACCCTGCGGGCTGGTGATCTCGTCGAGCACGGCGCTGATGAAGTCGCCGTCGGCGCGCTGCAGCAACAGCGGCGCACCGCCCGGAGCCACGCCGCGCGGCGCGCCCAACGCCACGTCGTGGGGCAGTTGCGGCATCAACGGGCGGGCCATGGCATCACCACACGTTCCCGGCGCCCGGGGTGTAGCTGGTGGAAATGACGGAGTTGGTCTGCAAGGTCGCGCACTTCACGATGCCGGAGAAGTCGGCGATGGCCGAGTCCACCTTGACCATGCCCGCGCTCACCTCCACCTGCGCAGCGCTCACCTTCACCTTGGCCGACGCCGTGATGCTGATGCCTGCGGCCTCCATCACCACCTGGTTGCCGTTGGCGTCTTCCAGCGTGATGGTGCCTGGCCCGTCCTGCAGCGTCACGGTCTGCCCGCCGGGTGTCTCCAGCGTCAGCGTCTCCTGGCCGTCGTCATCCAGGATGGTGATGGCCACGCCGTTTTTGGACTTCAGCCGTTTGGTGCGGTGCTCACCGTTGGCCAGGTTGGCGGGTGATGGCGAGTTGCCGTTCCACAGCCCGCCGATGATCAGCGGGTGGCGCGCGTCGCCGTTCATGAAGATCACCAGCACCTCGTCGTCCACGTCGGGCAGGAAAAAGAAGCCGCGGTTGTTGCCAGCAAACGGCGCCACCACGCGCGCCCACAGCGGCGCGTCCTGGCCGCTCACACCGTCGTGCGCCAGCAGCCGCACCTGCACGCGGTTGCGGCTCTCGGGGTCGTCGAGCGAGACCACCTGCGCCAGCGCGCCGGCCTGGAGCCAGGCGGCGGGTCGCTCGAACACACCGTCGCGCTTCATGTGCCCTCCCCGAGGAACGCGCACTCGCCGCTGAACTCGGTGCGGTAGCCCGCTGTCTGGTCGTAGACGTGCGAGGCGGCGCACACGAAGTAACGGTTGTCGAACTGCGGCGAGAGCCCCGTGACCGCCACCGTGGTGCCCACCCGGATGGCCGGATTGCCTTCGCTCAGGCCCTCGATGCGCACGAAGCGGCGCGCGCGCTGGTCGAGCGCGGCCTGGGCCACGGCCCGGGCTTCCGCGTCGCTGCTCACCGCGAGGTGACCCACGTGCTCGGTGCGCGCACCCAGGGCCTCGTCGAGCCACGACAAACCGCTGCGCCCGCTGCCCGGCCCGCTCTGCGCGATTTGTGTGGCTTCAAAGTTCACAGCGCGGCCATCCACCGGGTTCCAGCCGGCGGCGCTGGTGGCGGTGACCTGTTGCGAGAGGTCGGCGATCACGCGGGCGCGCACGAGCTGGCCAAACAGCGCGAGCTCGACCTCGCCCCGCGCCACGTCACCGCGCGGCGACACCTGCAGCTCTTCGCCCACGACTTGCAGGTCGGCATCGAACCGCGCGAGCAGCTGGCGCAAAAAGGCCAGGTCGCTCTCGTTGATCTGCGCCCAGGTGTCCACCGGGCTGTTGAGGCCGGCCACCGTGGGGCGCAGATTGAGCGCGCCAGCCACCTCGCGCACCACGTCGGCGGGCGACATGTCGGTGTAGGTCTTGCTGCGCCGGGCCATGCGCGCGGCGTGCAAGGCGTCTTCGGCCAGCACCGTGATCTCGGGTGCGCCGCCCATGTTGAACACCAGCTCGATGGCGCTGACCTTGCCGCGAAACACCTCCACCGGGGCCTGCACATCGCCGGCGTACACCGCCAGATCGGCACCCAGCTTCAAGTCGGACTGCGCACCGAACGCCTGCTCGGTGCCGCCGGCCGTGGTGCCCACCCAGTTGGAGAGGCGCAGCTCCAGCCGGCTCATGCCGCCCTCGCTTTCGTCCATGCGCATTGCAATGAGCAGATTCGACAAACGCACATCGGCCTGCCCGGCCAGCCGCAGCGTGGGGCGCGCGCTGTAGAGGGCTTGTCGGCTGAGGGCGGTTTCGGTCATGGCGTGCTGCGCGTGGGTGGGCTCAGTCGGTGTGCAGGCGCCAGCAGCGCTCGGCCCGCAGATCGAGCGCCTGCTGCAGGGCTTCAAGCGCGCGGGGATCGTCGGGCGGTGTCGCTTCACCGGCCTGGGCGGCGGGTGGGGTGGGCCGCTCGGCCGGCACCTCGGCCGTGACTTCTTCAAACGTGATGGGCATGGCTGTCTCCCCGTGTGGTTCAGTCGAAGGCGATGCGGGCTTGCAGGTCGGCGGCGGCGCCCACGTCGGTGCCCAGGCTGCCGGCGCCCGATCCGCGCGCCATGCCACCCGGGGCAAACCCGCTGGCGCCCGCGCTCACCTGGGCCGAAGGCAGCAGGGCCTGCGCGTTGGGCAGCGAGGCGCTCGCGCCCGCGCTGGCGCCCGTGCGCAAGCCGGCAAAGGCGGCACCGGCTGTGGCACCGATCCCCAGGCCGCCGCCGATGCCC
>JAJNQE010000042.1 GCA_021154985.1 Hydrogenophaga sp. | reverse complement strand
CCTTGGCAAAGGTCTGCTTCAGCTCGACCCCGGCGTCCTTGGCCGCCTCCACCAGCTTGGCGCGCGCGGTCTCCAGCAAGCGGCTGTCGGTGGGGTGGGCAATCGCCTTGTGTTGCACCGTGCTGTCCACGATCACGCGGGCGAGCTCCTGCGGTTTGATCAGCTTGAGCGCAACAGCCACGTTGATGGTCTGCGCCAGCAGTTCCTCGACACCTTCCTCACCCAGGAGTTGGCGGAACTTGATCAGGGTGGTGGCGTCGCAGGGGCGGCGATGTTCAAAATACGCCTGGCCCGAGAAGAACTGCCACGTTGGCGTCTCACCCCAGCGCTCAACGACACCCTCGTCGGACTCGTTGAAGGCGTGCTTGAGGTACAGCAGCGCGATCATGATGCGCAGCGGCACACGGGGGCGTCCTGCGTTGCTGGGAACAGCGGCACGCTGCACCTGTTCACCGAAGAGATCCAGATCGGGCATGGCCACACCGGCGCGGCCCCTGCGAGAGAAGACCTGGGCCACCCGTGCCTCGATATCCTGCCAGGGCATGCGCGAGGCCAGCACGGCCAGCGGATGGCGCAGGTCGATCATGTGATCGATGCGCGAACGGAAGAAATCATCGGTGGCGGGACAGGCAAACAGCACGGCAGAACTCCCAGAAATCAGCACCTATTGGAATTCAAACTGGGAGTTCCGGCCATCGGCAATCACCCCAAAGCCCAGTATTTATGCGGGCTCCGGGGATTCTTCAGGGACGACGAAGTACTGCGTGTGGAGGGCGGGCGCTACGTCATTGCGGTGTTGTCCAACGACGGTGTCACCTATACGTTCACCGCCCTGCCCAACGCGGCGCAGTCGAGCGACTTGTGCGGAGCGTACCGCATCAATCAGGCGGGTATGCGGATGCAGGTGGCGACCGCTGAAGTTCCCCAGCCCCTCGGCTCACAGGAGTGCTGGAGTCAGTAGACCTTCGACTTTGCAGATGGGAAACGGTCACTGTCAGCAGCCAACACCGTCTTCGTCTAATGCATTTGCATAAGAAACTCCGCTTATCTATTCAATCCAGTTTCTCATCTGAAATAGCTCTTTATTACTATTCAAGAATCCTAAACTCGCTGGATGAGTTCTCATCTCCCCAGCGCAAGCACCAAGAACACCTCTCCCAAACGACTGCGTCAACGTGCGAGCCGTGGGGTCACGCTGGTGGAATTGATCGTCTGCGTCAGCCTGCTGACAATATTGGTCGGGCTGGCCGTTCCTTCCTTTTCAGGTGTGCTGTCCGATTGGCGGCGCGACAGCGCCATCAGCAACTTCACAGGCGATCTGCAGTTGGCGCGCGCCACAGCCTTGCGAACGTCCAGGCCTGTTGTGATGTGCGCAACCCTCGATGGCATGGCCTGCGCCAATGGCGCCGCCAGCAGCGACTGGCGCCAGGGCTGGATCGTTTTCTCCGATCTTGATGGCAACAGAGCGCTTGGGAACGCCGAGCCGGTGATCGTCTTGCGTGGCCCTCTCATGGGACTGCAGCAGATGCAGTCGAACATCGCGCTGGGTCAAATTGAGTTCAGGCCCAACGGTTTGCTGCGCCGGGGCAACGCCGCGGTGAACGTTCTCGCCGAAGGAGCCGGAGCGCAACGGGGGGTGAGTGTCGTGATCAACACCACCGGCCGGGTATCCCTGCTTTAACTGGTGAAGCTTCGAACCATGAAGACAAGTTCTCAAGCTTCTGCCAACTTCCAGTGCGGCGCCGGTCTCATCGAAGTGCTGGTGGCGCTACTGATCATTTCGCTTGGCTTGATGAGCTTGGCGAGGCTGAGCGCCACCACGATCGGCTTCAACAAAGGCGCGCAGGTGCGGCTGGTGGCGCTATCACTGGCCACGCAGTACGCCGAACGTGCCCGGTTGAACGTGTACGGGTTTGACCTCGGCAGCTATGACATTGCGCAGAACGAAGCCGTCCCCAACGCACCAGCCATCGACCCCGACGCCAACGATGTCACGGCGGCAACCAATGTCGCGCAGGGCGACAAGCTCGAGTTCATGCAGCGGGTGGCCAATCACTTGCCACAAGGGCTTGCGGTGGTGGGCTCCACACGAGCACCAGGCACACGCGACCTGGACGTCTGGATCTTGTGGCAAGACGTCAACACCGAGCCATCTGGAGCCTTGTTGGCAGCCGGCGAATCGCAATGTCCGGTGGGCGTGAACGGCAGCAGTTGCCTCTACGTCAAGGTGCGCCTGTGAAGCCCATGAAGAGCCTGCCCGCTCGCTCATCCCGCGGCATGACGCTTGTAGAGCTGCTCGTCGCCATGGTCATCGGCCTTTTCCTGATCCTCACCGTGGTGTCTGTCTTTGTCACCACCACCGCCAGCAGCCGCGTGAGCGTCCTCACGGCCCAGATGAACGAGGACGCGGCGCTGGCCATTGAACTGCTGCAGGAACAGATTCGCCTGAGCGGCTACTCCGGTCAAAACGCTGGCACCCGCAATTTCACCGGAGTTCCGTTGCTTGGCTGTGACGGGGGGTTCACAGCTGCAAGCGCCACCAACCCGTTCAACCAACTGATCTGCGCCGGCGGCAACGGACCCGATGCGCTGTCGATACGCTACGAAGCCACAGACCTCAACAGCGGCGTCAACGACAACGGTCTTCCTGTCGATTGCACGTCGGCTGGCATTGCCGCCGCGATACAAGGCAACGGCGCCAACGCCTCGATCGCCGACAACCGTTTCTACATCGAGAACGACCCCGGCAACGCAAACACCCCCACGCTGTATTGCCGAGGCAGCAATGGAGCTGGCGGCTTCAACCCACGCTCTGCGTTGATTCCGAACATCGAAGACCTGCAGTTGCGCTACGCCGTCACACGCCTGAGCGCTGAAGGGCAGCTCATGCCGCAGCAGGTTACCGCCCATGTTGACGCATCCGCTCCCGTCTTGGGGAACAACGCGCTCAACTGGTCTCGCGTGGCAGCGGTGCACATCTGTCTCGTGGCCCGCTCCGCGCAGCCCGTGCCGCTTGGCGACAACCAGGTGGCGGATGTGGGTCGTTTCGTCGATTGCAACGACGTGGTGCAGAACCGCGTGGACAGGTTCCTGCGCAGGTCGTATCGCACCACAGTTTTCCTGCGAAATGCGCGCCCAGCGGTCCCCGCAACCTTTCAACTGAACGGCGCCGTGGTGCAAAACCCCTACAGACATATGAACGTTGCGAACTGAACTCCAAATGACATACCCAGTACCTGGAACCCGCAACCGCTTGAAGAGCAGACGTCCCCAAGCGGGGGCCGTCCTCCCCGTTGCGTTGATCCTTCTCATCGTATTGACGTTTGCGGGTTTGTCGTCCGCCAAACGCGCCACCACACATGATGTGGTCGCCCAAAACCTGCGCATCAATGAAATCGCACAACAGAGCGCGGAAGCAGCGCTGCGCCACTGTGAAGCGGTTGTCATGGACCTGGTGGACAACGCCGGCAAAGGCTTTCCCGCGGATGCTGCGCGAGTCGGAAAAGTCGCCATAGCCACCCCCCAAAGTCCCGGGGCGCTGTGGTCGCAACCAGCCAACTGGTCCGCAGCCAGCGCGAACCGGATTTCAGCGCCCATGGCCTTCGCAGCAGAGGTTCGGGTCGAAGCCCGGGGCGTGCCACCGCCACAGTGCATCGCCGAGCCCATGGCCAATGGCCGCTATTTGGTCACCGCGCGCGGCCATTCGGCCGATGCCACCTTCAACGCCAACGGTCGCCTGATCACAGGAGCCGAAGTCTGGCTGCAATCCATTTTGTCCCCCCAGATCCCCGTTCAATCCCCAGGAGGCGGCCTTGCTTGACACCACCCACTTCACCACGCGATCAGCAGCACGGCTGGTGATCGCTGCTTTGGTGCTGCATGCTGGCTTGGCAGTAACCGCCGAACCCACGCAGCGCCCCTTGCTGGTCAACACATCAGGTGCAAAACCCAACCTGATGATCTCTTTGGACAACTCGGCCTCGATGACCATTCCGTTTCCGGACGAATACAACGTGGGGTCTGGCAACTCACGGGGTGCCATCTGGGCTGCGCAGCGGTCCGCCGATCTCAACCTCCTGTACTACAACCCGCGCATCACCTACCTTCCGCGTGTGGACGTGGACGGCAAACCCATGGTGCCTACCGACGGCATTGTGTTCATTTCCAATCAGTCCAGCGACTCATTTGCCTACAGGGTGTTCGCCAACACCACCACACCCCAACCCAACTCAAGCTACATCGTCCAGCACGGCAGCTACGACAAGTTGCCGACCTACCCCAACAGCTGGTCCGAGGTTTCCCAAGAAACAGAGCCAGGCTACGCGCCCAAACACATCACCTACACCGCCAGCGAGGTCAACTCCAAGTCCCCAGCGTTCACCTACGCTGTGTGTTCTGCGATTTCAACCAAGGCATCTGATCAAAAGTGCCTGACCTGGCGGTTTGTGGACGTGAAGTACGGCTCAACGGATCCAATCATCCTGCCCACAGACCACCGCCGCACCGAGTGCGGACCGACAAACTGCACCACGGCGCAGGAAATCCAGAACATCCTCAATTGGTACAGGTACTACCTGTACCGCATGCCCGCCACCGCCACCGCCATTGGGCAGGCACTGAGTGACCCACGCCTGAACAACCGCATCCGCGTTGGCTACTTGCCCATCAACCACCTCAAGGCGGCCATCGCGCTCACCCCGGGCACAGACGTGACCCAACCGCAGGTGCTGCGAGGCGTGCGAACCTGGGTCACCGGCTCCAACGACAACAAACAGGTTTACGACTGGCTCTACAACCAGATGCCCATGGGCGCCACGCCGCTGCACAACGCCGTTGAAAAAGTTGCAAGCTATCTGCAGGTGCCCAGTGGGGCCAAAGAAAACCCCTGGGCGGTGAATCCGAGCCAGCTGGCCAGCGCCACCAACCCCGAGATGAGTTGCCGCCGTTCATTCAACGTGGTCTTCTCTGACGGTGCGTGGTCCTCCAGCAGCTCCTCCATCAAAGGCAAGGACTTTGACAACAAGACGGGCCCCACGTTTGAGCGCACGGGCAGCGATCCTCTGCTCAAATTCAGCTATACCCCTGCAGGCCCAGACGATCGCAGACTGTACACCCCCTACCCCAGCGGTGCCACGGGCGGCATGGCCGATCTCACTGCGCAGTACTACTGGCACAAGGACTTGAGGGACACACTCGGCAATCAGGTCGCTACCCGCGCTGGCCAACCCACGTTCTGGCAGAACATGACCACCTACACCGTGGGCTACCTCATCAAGCCATCAGGTCTCCTGCCGGGCTCCACGTCAAAGGACCTGACGTTTGACCAGATCGATGCCTATCGATCCGGCTATCTCGCAAACGGGTACGACTCAGCGCCCAAGCCCGAGTGGCCGGCTGGCGATGCAACCGCCTTGAGTGATGCCAAGCGCGTCGACGACTTCATCCAGGCGGGCTACACGGGTGGCGGTCGAGGCTTCAGCGCACAGACCGCTGAAGATGTCCGAAGCGTCTTTGACGCCATCCTGTCTGACATCCTGAACGCTGCAGGATCTGACGCGGGGATTGAGTTGAGCAACTCCGGTGTGGGCAGCAAAACGCTGGCGGGCTTGCTCAAATACGGTGTCGATTACCGCACCATCGACAACTCTGGCGATGTGACGGCCAAGCTGTTGGACGCTGCAGGAAATGCCGTCATCAAGAGTACCGATATCAACGGAAATACGCTCAACCCGCCCAGTGACGTCTACTGGTCAGCCAGCAAACAGATGCCCAGCCACGTTGACCGGCGCCTTTTCAGCATCAGCGGTTTGAACGGTCCATTTGAGTTCAAAGGAAATTTCAGTTTGCTACCGGCCGATGTTCAGGCGACCCTCAAAGTCGGCAAAGACAAAGACCGGATCCCAAATGACAGCAGCTTTGTGGACTACCTGCGCGGCAAGGACCCTGTGGTCGATGCCCAGAATCGTCTGTTTCGCCCACGTCTGTCGCCCATTGGTGCGGTGGTCAATTCGCCGCCGCTGCTGATGGGGGCAAGCGACAACATGCGGTATGACATCGATGGCACCGTCACGGGCAGACAGCAGTACGCAGCCTACCGAGAAAAGATCAGAACCTCGGTACCTTCGTTGCTGGTAGCCACCAATGCCGGTGTGGTGCATGCGCTTTCTGGCGACAAAGGCGAAGAACTCGCGGCGTTCATGCCACGCCGCAGCATGGCGAAACTGCTTGATCAGGCCAATCTGAATGCGGGCTTTGCCTACACCCTGGATGGCCCCCTCACCAGCAACGACATTTACTCAGGCTCCGATTGGAATCAGGTGGCCATGGGCACCGGGGGACGCGGTACGAAGGTCGTCTACGGGTTGCGGTCGCCCTTGAACGCCAACGGGGACCGCACACCGGGCGTCAATGACTTTCTGTGGGAGGTGGGGCCCGACACGATCGACGACACTTTCGTCACCAGTGGCTACATGACAAACCCGGTGCGCAGTGGACAGACCGATTCGGGCCACTGGGTTGCCGTGGTCAACAGCGGTCACTACAACGGGCAAACTGGGGGAGCCAAGGCCGGACTGGTTTTGCTCAATGCCCTGAATGGCACGGTGCTGCGAAACATACCGCTGCCAGCCACTTTTTCGGCGGGCCGAGGGTTGGGCGGAGTGACCTTGGTTCGCGATAAGCGCAAACGCATCGTGGCGGCCTATGCCGGTGACGCCAATGGGAATCTGTGGCGGTTCGACTTGCGGGGCGATCCTGTCGCTTGGAAGGTGTCCTACGGCCGACCCCTGTTCACCACCAAAAACAACCGGCCCATCTACGGAGCACCCGCCTGGCAAGCGCACCCCAAAGGCGGATTTATTGTGGTGGTTGCCACCGGCATCGTGCTTGAGGAAAACGACCTGGCAGACACATCCCAGCGCGAAAGCATCTACGGTATCTGGGACCCAACCAGCAGCACGGGGCAGGAGAAGGCTGCATTTGATACCGTCTTGCCTACTGCGCTTGTGGAGCAGCAAGTGCTCAAGCTCGAAGTCAAAGTGGGTACGAATAGCTTCTACTCCATGTCTCGCAAAACAGTGGACTGGGACACATACAAAGGCTGGACATTTACCTTGGGCCACATGCACAGTGGCGAGCGGTCTTTAGACCAGATACGCAACGTCGGCTCCAGTGTGCAGATCAACACCACCGTCCTCAGCAGCGCCAACGGGAACACCGAGAGCTGCACAGCTGCGAACCTTCCTTTCAACTACCTGTACGTTCTCAATGCATTGGATGGCGCTGGCAACCCAGCACTTGACGCGAACCGAGACGGTACGGTGGATAACGCGGCCATGGTGTTTTTTGAGGCCGGGGGTTACTCACGCGGCATAGAAAATGAGGATGCATCCGGTGGCAACGGTTTGAGGCAGACACTGGGAATACAGACGCAAAGCGGCGAAGACGAGTATCCACCTGAGCCTTACGAGAGTTTGCCCCCGTCGTCCTCGGTTACGCCAACTCCTTCTCTCCCACCGTGCCGTGCAGCAGAAGAAGAGGTGGTTGGTCAGGCGAATCAGGCCATCAGAGTTGTTGTGGAGTGCACAAAGGCCCCTGAGGACGAGATCAACAAACCTCCCAAACCCTGGAGCCGTCAGCAGTACCAACTGACCCGGCCCCCACTGTGATGAGCACATATCGCTCAAGCACAAGAGGCTTCACGCTCATCGAAGTCTTGATCGTGGCTGCGATCATTGCCATCCTGGCGGCCCTGGCCTACCCGTCATACCAAGAGTCCATCAGAGCGTCCCAACGCGCCGATGTACAGCGTGCGCTCGTGGAGGCAGGCCAGTTCATGCGCCGCTTTCACAGCGCTCGTGACACATACGTGGGCGCCACATTGCCCGCCAACCTGCAGCGCTCCCCCGCCAATGGCGCGGCTGCCTACAACATCCAGCTTGTGGAAGGCAACAACCTGGTGGCAGTCGCGGCCGTTGCCCAGACGTTCACCTTGCGGGCCACCCGCGCCGGCATGATGGCCGCCGACCGGTGTGGGGATCTCCAGATTGCGGACACCGGCCAGCGCCAGATGCTGAATGCGCAGGAGGGTCAAAACATGCAGGGCTGCTTCAGGGGTTCCTGAACCACGCTGGAACACAGCGCCGCCCCCTCGACAAACCCCGGTACAGAGGCGCTGCCCCAAACCCTGCGAAAATAGCCGGATGTTTACCGGCATCATCACCGGCGTGGGGCGCATCGCCGCCCTCCACGACCTGGGCAGCTCTTTAGACCATGGCAAGCGACTCACGATCGAGGCACCCCCCGGGTACCTTGACGATGTCGGCTTGGGCGACAGCATTGCGCTCAACGGCGCCTGCATGACCGTGACCTCGCTGGATCTGCCCCAGCACCGCTTCACCATCGATATCTCCGCCGAATCGCTGGCCCGCACCACCGGGCTGGCGCAAACCGGCTACCGCATCAACCTGGAAAAAGCCCTGCGTACCAACGACAGGCTGGGCGGGCACATCGTCTCTGGACATGTGGATGGCGTCGGGCGTGTGACCCGCTTTGCCCAGGTGGGCGAAAGTTGGGAATTGCGGGTGGTCGCGCCGCCGGAGCTCGGCAAGTACCTCGCCTACAAGGGCTCCATCACCGTCAATGGCGTCAGCCTGACCGTCAATTCGGTCCAGGACCGGCCCGACGGGTGCGAGTTCAGCATCAACCTCATTCCCCACACGGTCCAAAACACCGCGCTGGGCCAGTTGACCGACGGCAGCCCGGTCAACCTGGAAATCGACACCGTGGCGCGCTATGTCGAGCGCATGCTCAGCGCCGGTCAACTCAATCTCAAGGAATCCGCATGAACGCGCCTGAAACCCTGGCCCCGGTGGCCATTTCCCCCGTGGAAGACATCGTGGCCGATATGCGCGCTGGACGCATGGTGATCCTGGTCGACGAAGAGGACCGCGAAAACGAAGGCGATCTGGTGCTGGCCGCCGACCATGTGACCCCCGAAGCCATCAACTTCATGGCGCGCTTCGGCCGCGGCCTGATTTGCCTCACGCTCACCAAAGAGCGCTGCGAGCGCCTGCAACTGCCCCCCATGGTGCCGCGCAACGGCACCAAGATGGGCACGGCCTTCACCATCTCCATCGAAGCAGCCGAAGGCGTGACCACCGGCATTTCAGCCGCCGACCGCGCGCGCACGGTGCAGGTGGCGGTGGCGCCAAATGCCGTGGCCGCCGACTTGGTGCAGCCCGGCCACATCTTCCCGCTGCAGGCGGTTGAAGGCGGTGTGCTCATGCGTGCCGGCCACACCGAGGCGGGGTGCGATCTTGCCGCCATGGCCGGCTGCAGCCCCAGCGCCGTGATATGCGAAATCATGAAGGACGACGGCACCATGGCCCGCCTGCCCGACCTGCAGGTGTTCGCCGCCGAGCACGGCCTGAAGATCGGAACCATTGCCGATCTGATCGAACACCGCAGCCGCACCGAGTGCCTAGTGAAAAAGCTGGGCGCTCGCAGCCTGAACACGGCATTCGGTGAGTTTCAGGCACACGCCTTCAGCGACGAGCCCAGTGGCGCTTTGCACCTGGCGCTCGTCAAGGGCCACTGGAGCCCAGATGAATCGGTGGCTGTGCGGGTGCACGAGCCGCTGTCGGTGCTCGACGCGCTCGAAGTCGGTCGATCCATGCATTCATGGAGCCTGGAATCCAGCTTGCGCCACATCAGCGAGGCCGGCGCCGGCGTGGCCGTGTTGCTGAACTGCGGGGAAACCGCTGGCCAGCTGCTGGCCCAGTTTGAAGGCACTGCCCGATCGGCCCAGGCGCCCGAGCGCGGCCGCATGGACTTGCGCACCTACGGCGTGGGCGTGCAAATTCTGCGCGAATGCGGTGTGAACAAAATGCGCCTCATGGGCAACCCGCGCCGCATGCCCAGCATGACCGGCTACGGTCTCGAAATCACCGGGTATCTCAGCCGCAACGGCTGATCCCTCCAATCCCTCAAAAAGAAACGGAGCCGCACATGTTCGGCGCAGACAAAGGCACAGCGGACTTGCTTGACGGCAAGAAGCTCAGTATCGGGATCGTTCAGGCCCGCTTCAACGAACCCATCACCGACGCACTGTATGCCGCCTGCCTCGCAGAGCTGCTGGCGCTGGGTGTGCAAGAAAAGAACATCGCCCACGTCAAGGTGCCCGGCGCGCTCGAAGTGCCCGTGGCGCTGCAGGCCATGGCCGAGCGCGACGACTTCGACGCACTCATTGCCCTGGGCTGCATCATCCGCGGCGAGACCTACCACTTCGAGCTGGTGGCCAACGAATCCGGTGCCGGCGTCACGCGGCTGGCGCTGGACTACCAGATCCCCATTGCCAACGCCATCCTGACCACCGAAACGCTGGAACAGGCCATTGCCCGCAAGACCGACAAGGGCCGCGACGCGGCCCGTGTGGCGGTCGAAATGGCCCACCTGCTTCAAGAGATCGGTTGAACATGTCCACAGAACTGCCCATCGCCGACGGCGACAAGCCCAAGAGCGGTCTGACCGGTCGCAAGGCCGCCGACAAATCGGCCCGCACCCGCGCCCGCGAGTTCGCCCTGCAGGCGATTTACCAGCACCTGGTAGGACGCAACGCCGCCAGCGACATCGACGCGTTCACGCGCGACCTGTCCGGCTTCCACAAATGCGACAGCGTGCACTTTGACGCGCTGCTGCACGGGAGCATCGAGCAGGCCGAGGCGCTGGACGCACTCATCAAACCGCTGCTCGATCGCCCGCTGAACGAGCTCTCCCCCATCGAACGCGGCGTGCTCTGGATCGGTGCTTACGAGTTTCAACACTGCCTGGACGTGCCCTGGCGCGTGGTGCTCAACGAGTGCATCGAGCTGGCCAAATCGTTCGGTGGCACCGACGGCCACAAGTACGTCAACGGCGTGCTGCACCAGCTCGCTGCCCAGTTGCGCCCCGCTGAAGTGGCCGCCGCGCCATCCAAACCCGGCAACCGCAAAAACGCCGCACCGTGAGGATTTCGCAGCGCGCACAGCGCGTCGAACCCTTTTACGTGATGGAGTTGGCCAAGGCCGCCTCCAGCATCGCGGCGCAGGCCAGGCCCGGCGACCGGTCGATGATCTACCTGAACATCGGCGAGCCGGACTTCACCGCCCCGCCCCTGGTCATGGCCGCCGCCGAGCGCGCGATCCGCAGCGGCAGCAGCCAGTACACGCAGGCGCTGGGCCTGCCCGCTTTGCGCGAGGCCATCAGTGGCTGGTACGCAGATCGGTTTGGCCTTGCGGTTGACGCAAGCCGCATCGTGGTCACTGCCGGCGCCTCCGCTGCGCTGCAACTGGCTTGCCTGGCCCTCATCGAGGCTGGAGACGAGGTGCTGATGCCGGACCCGAGCTACCCGTGCAATCGCCAGTTCGTGCAAGCCGCCGAAGGCCGCGCGGTGATGATCCCCAGTGGCCCCGAGCAGCGCTTTCAGCTCAGCGCCGCTCAGGTCGAGGCCCACTGGAACCCGGCCACTCGCGGTGTGCTGCTGGCCTCACCGTCCAACCCCACCGGCACCTCGATTGCCCGGGACGAGCTCGAACGCATCGCGCGCTTCGTGCGCTCCAAAGGCGGCGTGACGATGGTCGACGAGATTTACCTCGGCCTGAGTTACGAGGACGCGTTCGGCCACAGCGCGCTCGGTCTGCCCGACGGCCTGGGTAAGGAAGTCGTCAGCATCAACAGCTTCAGCAAGTACTTCAACATGACCGGCTGGCGCCTGGGATGGCTGGTGCTGCCTACGGCGCTGGTGCCGGCGGTGGAGCGGCTCGCGCAGAACCTGTTCATCTGCGCCAGCACCATCGCGCAACACGCGGCGCTCGCCTGCTTCGAGCGCGAGAGCCTGGCCGAGTACGAACGCCGACGCAGCGAATTCAAGGCGCGGCGCGACTATTTCATCCCCGAACTCAACCGCCTGGGCCTGAACGTGCCGGTGATGCCCGACGGCGCCTTCTATGCGTGGGCCGATGTCACCGGCCTGTGCCAGCGCTGGGGCATTCCGCCCCAAGGCTCGCGACCCGACGAAGGCGGCAGCTGGGCGCTGGCCTTCGAGCTCATGAGCCGCTGCCAGTTGGCCGCCACACCCGGGCGCGACTTCGGCAGCGCCGACCCGGGCCGCTACCTGCGCTTCTCCACCGCCAATTCAATGGCGCAGCTTCGTGAAGCTGTGACGCGATTGGAGCAAGCGCTGTGACATTGCCAGCGCTGCAGCAAGCCCCGTTCACCTGGGGCGTGCGCGTGTACTGGGAAGACACTGATGCTGGCGGCATCGTGTTTTACGCCAACTACCTCAAGTTCTTCGAGCGCGCCCGCACCGAATGGCTGCGTGCACTCGGCATCGAACAACAACGCCTGCGCGACGAAGTGGGCGGCATGTTCGTCGTCACCCAGCCCCAGCTGCAGTACCACCGCCCCGCAAGGCTGGATGATTTGCTTCTGGTTACAGCGCGGGTCGTGGAAGCCGGTCGAGCGTCCATGACAATCGAGCAGACCGCGCTCCTGAAACCGCAGCAAGGCGATGGACCGGCAGAGTTGCTCTGCAGCGGCACCATTCGCATCGGCTGGGTGGACGACCGCTTTCTGCGTCCCCAGCGCATACCGTCCGCCGTGATGGCCGCGCTCAAGCTGCCAGGCTGAAACTTCTTTCCGATCCGCCCTCTCTGAACACGCATGAACCAAGATCTCTCCATCGTTCAATTGATGCTCAACGCCAGTTGGGTGGTGCAGGCCGTGGTGGTGCTGCTCATGGTGGTGTCCGTCATGAGCTGGGCCGCCATCTTCCGCAAGGTGTTTTCGCTCAAGCGCGTGCGCGCCCACAACGACGACTTTGAGCGTGAGTTCTGGTCGGGCACCAACCTCAACGACCTGTACGCCGCAGCCGCCCAGAGCGCCAAACACGGCGGGCCGATGGAGCGCATTTTTGCCAGCGGCATGCGCGAATACCAGAAGCTGCGCGAGCGCCGCATCACCGACAACGGCGCCCTGCTCGACGGCGCACGCCGCGCCATGCGTGCGAGCTTCCAGCGCGAACTCGACGTGCTGGAGACCAACCTCTCCTTCCTCGCCTCGGTGGGTTCGGTATCGCCTTACGTGGGCCTGTTCGGAACCGTGTGGGGCATCATGCACGCCTTCACCGGTCTCGCAGCGCTGGCCCAGGTGACGCTGGCCACCGTAGCGCCCGGCATCGCCGAAGCGCTGGTGGCCACCGCCATTGGTCTTTTCGCCGCCATTCCAGCGGTGGTGTTCTACAACCGCTTTGCGCACGACATCGACCGCGTGGCCAACGCCATGGAGACCTTCATGGAAGAGTTCTCCAACATCCTGCAGCGCAACCTCGGCGCACAGCAGCAATCTCCCTCCGGTCACTGAGCATGCCCGCCGTCTCCTCTCGCGGCCGGGGTCGCCGCACCATCAACGAGATCAACATGGTCCCGTTCATCGACGTGATGCTGGTGCTGCTGATCATTTTCATGGTCACCGCGCCCCTCATCACGCCCAGCCAGATCGCGCTGCCCAGTGTGGGCCAAGCCGGGCGCCAGCCCGACCGCTTCGTGGCCGTGATGATCGACAAGGACGAGCAGATCCAGGTGCGCGAGGGCTCGGCCAGCACCGAGCCCCAGCCCGTGAGCCTGACGCAGCTGGTGGCTCGCGTTCAGCAGTTGCAGGCCGGCCAGGGCGCAGCCCCCGAGGGCGGCGTGCCGGTGGTCATCAGCGCCGACAAGAACGTGAAGTACGAAGCCGTTGTTCGCGTGATGGACACCTTGCAGCGCGCCGGCATCGCACGCGTGGGCCTGTCTGTGCAAACCTCGCGCTGACACGCCTGACCCCGCCATGCAATCCACCGCCGACCACCTCGACCTCGCGCCGCCACCCAGCGGCCGCTGGCTCGGGCCCATGGGCCTGGCACTCGTTGCGCATGGCCTGCTGGTGGTTGCCCTGACGCTGGGCGTGCAGTGGCAGCACGACGCCGAGCCCGTGTCGGTAGAAGCCGAACTCTGGTCGCGTCTGCCCCAGCAAGCCGCACCGCGCGCAGTGGAGCCACCTCCCCCGCCCCCCACACCAGCACCACAGCCCACACCTCCGAAACCTGCCCCAGTGCCGGCACCCACACCGCCGCCGCCCGCGCCCAACCAGGCAGAGATCGCCACCGCACAGGCGAAGAAAAAGGCCGAGGCCGAGAAGAAAGCGCGCGACGAGGAGGCGAAGAAGCTGGCTGCTGCGAAGGCCACCGAGAAAGCCGCTGCGGAGAAAAAGGCGGCAGCAGAAAAAGCCGCTGACGAGAAAGAGCGCCAGCAGAAACTCGCCGAGCAAAAACGCGAACAACAGCGCAAGGAAGCCGCCGAAGAAAAGCGCCTGGCCCAGCTGCGCGAAGACCAGATCAACCGCATGATGGGCCAAGCGGGTGCCAGCGGCGGCCCACAAAGCACCGGCACCGCTGCGCAGTCCAGCGGCCCCACGCCGGGCTACGGTGCCAAGGTGGCCGCGCGCATCAGAGCCAACGTGCTGTTCACCGACGTGGCACCGGGCAACCCGCGCGCCGAGGTCGAAGTGCGCACCTCACCCGATGGCACCATCACCTCGCGCAAGCTCATCAAAAGCAGCGGCAATGCGTCGTGGGACGAAGCCGTGCTGCGCGCCATCGACCGCGCCAATAGCCTGCCCAAGGACACCGACGGGCGCGTGCCGTCGTCATTGGTGATTGGTTTGCGTCCGCTGGACTGATCTGCCTGCTTCAGCGCTGAACAGCGCAGCGCCGCAGCCAGGTGGCAAATTCGGCCTCCGACACCTCTCCAGATGCCAGCCCCAACACTGTCAGGGTGGCATCGGCTTGGGTCGCCTGCAGGCGAAAACCATTGAGATAGAGAAACATACCCACCGCCAGGAATGCAGCGCGTTTGTTCCCATCCACGAAAGGATGGTTCTTCGCCAAGCCACTGGCGTAACTGGCCGCCAGATCTGCGAAATCTGGCTCGCCATAGGCCAACAGGTTCAATGGCTTGTTCAACGCTGAGTCCAGCAATCCTTCATCTCGCAGTCCCGCACGCCCGCCATGTTCGGCCAGACTCTCGTCGTGCAAAAGGACCAGGGCGCCTTTGTCGATCCAACGCCAAGTCATTTGGCCAGTTGATGAAAGGTGTCACGGAAGTCGCGCATGAAGGCACGGCCCGCTTCAATCTGCTCCTCCAGAGCCGGGTCATACGGCGTGAGCACGAGACCCTCGGGCGTTTCCGTGAGAAAGACGGTCTGCCCCTTCTCCAAGCGCAGCTTTGCCAAGGCTTCCTTGGGCAGGATCACACCCACTGAATTGCCGATCTGGGTGAGTTTGAGGGTGTGCATGGTAGGCTCCGGCGACGTTATTACAAACGTAATACTAAGCCAGACACCTCCGAGGCCGCAAGCCCCTCAATCGAAGACGATTTCCGCCCGCCGCTCATGCGCCTGCGCCATCCAGCTCGCCAGCGCCGCATCGGTCGGGAAAAACAGCGCACGATCGTCCAGTTGCAGTTCGCACTGCGCTCCTTCGCGCAGCAGCTGCAGGCGCACTGGCAAACCCCGCACCAATTCGCCCTGCTCCGTCACCTCGCGCTTGGGTGGAAACTCGCGCACCAGTTGGGCCACGGCGGGTGCGTGGCCGTTCACCGCCACGCGCAGGTATTTGCCGAAGCGGCAGCGCGCAGCGGCCAGGTCCCAGACCTGCTGGATCTTCAGGCGCACGCCGCCTGAGAAGCGGTCGGGCTGCGCAACCGCCTGCACGATGATGAGCTCGTCGTCCTTGAGCAGGTTGCGGTGGGCGTTGATCAGGTTCTCGTCGGCGCTGGTCTCGAACACGCCGGTCTTGTCGTCGAGCTTGAACAGCGCGAGCTTGCCGCGCTGGCCGTTGATGACGCGGAAGTCGGTCACGATGCCGGCCAGGATCACGGGGTCGCGGCTTTCCACCACATCGCCCAGTGGCGTGCGCGCAAAGCGGCGCACCTCGCGCTCGACCTCGTCAAACAAATGGCCCGAGAAGTAGAAGCCGATGGCGGTCTTCTCCATCGTCAGGCGTTCTTTCACACCCCAGGGCATGGTGGCCACGAGGTCGGGGTCTTGCGCGCTGGAGCCGTGGTCACTGTCGCCAAAGATGTCGGCTTGTGCGGCATTGGCGGCCGAGGCGGCGGCAAAGGTGAACGCGCGGTCCACCGAGGCCAGCAACTCGGCGCGGTTGAGGTGCAGTGAGTCAAACCCCCCGGCCTTGATCAGCGCCTCCACCGTGCGCTTGTTCAAGCGAGTGCGGTCCACGCGCACGCAGAAATCGAACAGGCTCTTGAACGGGCCGGTCTCGTGACCGCGCGGCCCTTCGCCACGGCCTTCGCGCGCCGCCACGATGGCTTCAATTGCGCCCTGGCCGGTGCCCTTGATCGCACCCAGGCCGTAGCGAATCACCTTGTTGGTCACCGGCTCGAAACGGTGGAAGCCGCGGTTGACATCGGGTGCCTCGAAGCTCATGCCCATCTTGAGCGCGTCCTCGTGCAGCACCTTGAGCTTGTCGGTGTCGTCCATCTCCACCGTCATGTTGGCGCAGAAGAACTCGGCCGTGTAGTGCACCTTGAGCCAGCCGGTGTGGTACGCCAGCAGCGAGTAGGCTGCGGCGTGCGACTTGTTGAAGCCGTAGCCCGCGAACTTCTCCATCAGGTCGAAGATTTCGTCGGCCTTCTCTTGCGAAATGTTGTTCTTGGCTGCGCCCGCGCGGAAGATCTCGCGGTGCTCGGCCATCTCCTCGGCCTTCTTCTTGCCCATCGCGCGGCGCAGCATGTCGGCGCCGCCGAGCGAGTAGCCACCCAGGATCTGCGCGGTCTGCATCACCTGTTCCTGGTAGACCATGATCCCGTAGGTCTCGCTCAGCATGTCGGCCACCAGCGGGTGCGGGTACTCGATCACCTCCTTGCCGTGCTTGCGGTTCACAAAGCTGGGGATCAGGTCCATGGGGCCTGGCCGGTAGAGCGCGTTCAGGGCGATCAGGTCTTCCAGTCGACTCGGCTTGGCGTCTTTCAACATGCCCTGCATGCCGCGGCTTTCAAACTGGAACACGGCTTCGGTCTGGCCGCGCGAGAACAACGCGTAGACCTTGGCGTCGGTCAGCGGGATGTCTTCAAAGCGGAAGTTCTCCTGGCCCGGGTGGCGCTTCATGATCAGCTCGCGCGCGATCTCCAGGATGGTCAGCGTGGCCAGACCCAGAAAGTCGAACTTCACGAGACCAATGGCCTCCACGTCGTCCTTGTCGTACTGGCTCACCGCTGACTCGCTGCCGGGCTGCGCGTACAACGGGCAGAAGTCGGTGAGCTTGCCCGGGGCAATGAGCACACCACCGGCGTGCATGCCGATGTTGCGCGTCATGCCTTCAAGCTTCTGCGCGAGCTCGATCAGCGTCTTGACGTCGTCTTCCTTCTGGATGCGCTCGGCCAGCACCGGCTCCATCTCGATGGCGTAGTTGTTCTTGTCGCCGTCTTTCTTCGGATTCGGCGGGTACTGCAGCGTGACCGACATGCCCGGCTTGTTCGGAATCAGCTTGGAAATGCCGTCGCAGAAGCCGTAGGAGAAATCAAGCACGCGCCCCACGTCGCGGATCGCCGCGCGCGCGGCCAGCGTGCCGAAGGTAGCGATCTGGCTCACCGCGTCCTTGCCGTACTTGTCCTTGACGTAGTCGATCACGCGGTCGCGGTTGGTCTGGCAGAAGTCGATGTCGAAGTCGGGCATGGACACCCGCTCCGGGTTCAGGAAGCGCTCGAACAGCAGCTTGTACTGCAGCGGATCGAGGTCGGTGATCTTCAGCGCGTAGGCCACCAGCGAACCCGCACCCGAGCCCCGGCCCGGCCCCACCGGGCAGCCGTTGTTCTTGGCCCAGTTGATGAAGTCACCCACGATCAAAAAGTAGCCCGGGAACCCCATGTTCAGGATGGTGTTGATCTCGAACTCCAGCCGCTCCACGTAGCGCGGGCGCTCGGCATCGCGCTTGGCAGGGTCTGGGTACAGGTGGGCCAGGCGCTCTTCAAGTCCTTCAAACGACGACTGGCGGAAGAAGTCCGCCATCGGCATCGGCACGCCGTCGATCAGCGGGGTGGGGAAGTTGGGCAGCTGCGGCTTGCCGAGCACCAGGGTGAGGTTGCAACGCTTGGCAATCTCCAGCGTGTTCGCCAAGGCCGACGGCACGTCGGCAAACAGCGCACCCATCTGCTCGGCGCTCTTGAAGTACTGCTCGCGCGTGAAGCGGCGCACGCGCCGGTTGTTGCCCAGGATTTCGCCTTCAGCAATGCACACGCGCGCTTCGTGCGCCTCGTAGCCGTCGGGCTCCAGAAACTGCACCGGGTGCGTGGCCACCACCGGCAGGTGCAGGCGCGCGGCGAGCTGCACCGTCTGGGACACATGGCGCTCGTCGTCGGCACGGCCGGCGCGCTGCAGCTCCAGGTAGAAGCGGTGCGTGAACAGGGTGGAAAGCTGCAGCGCCATGTCGGCCGCGCGCTGCGTGTCGCCTTGCATCAGCGCCTGGCCCACCGGGCCAGCTTGTGCGCCCGAGAGCAGGATCAAACCGGCGTTGCACTCCTGGAGCCAGTCGCGGTGCACCAGCGCCTGGCCCCGACCGGCATTGCGCGTCCACGCTCGTGCCAGCAGTTCGCTCAGGTTCAGGTAACCCTGGTGGTCTTGCACCAGCAGCAGCACGCGGGGTGCTGCAGGCTGGTGGCTGCCGGGCATGGCGCCGGGCGTCTCTTCGGTGAAACCTTGAAGCATCACCTCGGCCCCGATGATGGGTTTGACGCCTGCACCGCGCGCGGCCTTGTAGAACTTGACCGCGCCGAACAGGTTGTTCAGGTCGGTGATGGCCAGTGCGGGCTGGCGGTCGGCGGCCGCGGCGGCCACGACTTCATCGATGCGGTTGGTGCCGTCAACGACGGAGAATTCGGTGTGCAGGCGCAGGTGTAAAAACATCGGGCCATTTTAGGAGGCCACACCCTCGTCACCGACGCCTCAGGGCAGCGGAGTTACATCTTCCTTGAGGATGTGAAGAACCTCGGAGCGGAACTCGCGCATGTAAAGAATGGCGACCACCGCCAGCGTGCCCAGCACCATGGACAGCGGCGAAATAAACCACGCCAGCGCCGCAAACGAAAAGTAGTAGGCGCGCAGCCCATCATTGAAAGTTTCAGCCGCCGCACCCACCATGGCGGCCGCGCGCCGGGCGTAGTGTTCGCGATCGAACTTGCCCGAGTCGAAGTCTTCGGGTGAGGGCATGGAGCCGATCACCAGGGCCACAAAGGTGTACTGGCGCATGCACCACGAAAAGCGGAAAAAGGCGTACACGAAGATCGCCACCATCACCAGGATCTTGAACTCGAAAACAACCAGGGTGGTGGTCTGCGCAAATGGGATCTCGCTCATCAGCTCGGTGGCCTTGTCGGTGGTGCCGAGCAAAGCGAACAGACCACCGATGACCAGGATGGAGGTGGAGGAGAAAAACGCCGGCGTGGTGGACAGCGTCTGCGTGATCACACCGTCCAACATGCGCGGGTCGCGCGCCGTGGCCTGCGTCATCCAGTAACCACGGTAGCGGTTGGTGGTCTGGATGAGTGAGCCCACCTTGCGCCCCCACACCCGGGCAAACCCGGCGTAGCCCGCCCACAAAGCAAAAAAGCAGACCAGCGCCAGCCAGTCTGCCCAGGGGATGATGCTCAGGAATTTCATGCGGCGAATGTTACGCCGCATGAACCCTGGATCAGGTCATCACGCTTTGAATTTCGCAGCTGTCGCAGCCACGCGTTGGCCAAACAACTTCGCCGTTTCCAGGTCACCCGGCAGCATTTCATTGGCACCAGCGTCCGACGGGCTCTGTGCCATGGCACCGCTGAAAGAGCCGACGTAGTTCACGTCGTTGCGCTGCGCCGCCTTGCTGTTGCTGGGCATCAGGCCGGTGCCGACCCAGATGCCGCTGTGCTGCATGGCCAGGGTGAACAGGTAGTGCAGCGTGGACAGCTTGTCGCCGTTCATGGTGGCGCTGTTGGTGAAGCCGGCGAAGACCTTGTCTTTCCACTGCTGGCTGAACCACTGCTTGCTGGAAGCGTCAGCGAATTTCTTGAACTGCCAGCTCACGGTACCCATGTAGGTGGGCGAACCCATGATGATCGCGTCGGCGGCGGTCAGGGTGTCCCAGCCGCCCTCGGGCAGATTGCCCTCGGCGTCGATGGCGAGCAACTCGGCGCCGGCGCCTTCGGCAACCGACTGCGCCATGCGCTGGGTGTGGCCGTAGCCGGAGTGATACACAACAACAACTTTGGTCATGGATGGCTTTCAGAAAAAGCGCCGCTCAAAGGCCGGGCGCGGGTTGATAAAACAACGGGATTCTGTGGGTTTCAGGCTTTGCGACGGGCGTCCAGGCTGAATGCACCGGCACCAAACGCGGCCAATGCGAGCAGACCACCGACCACGCCGATGTTTTTCATGAACATCAGCTGCTGCATCATTTGTTGCTCGGCAGGCAGCGCCCAGTAGGCGTGGAAGAAGAACGAGGCCACCAGCGTGAACACCGCCAGCGCCAGCGCCGCCCAGCGGGTGCCAAAGCCCACGATCAGTGCGATGCCGCCGAGCACCTCGACCGCGATGGCAATGGCTGCACCCACCTCGGGCAGGGGCAAGCCCACCGAGCCGATGTAACCGGCCGTGCCGGCGAAGCCGCTGATCTTGCTGATGCCGGCGGGCAAAAACAAAGCCGCCAGCAACAGACGGGCCAGCAGGGCGAAGGGGTTTTGAAGTGCGTTCATGAAAAGTCCTAGGGTTGAAACAAGCGTTGAAAAAACAGGGTTGAAGAAAATCAGGCGGCGAGGTCGAACACCAGCACCTCGGCGTCCTTGCCGTTGGCCAGCCGGAGCTGGCTCTCGGCCGCCAGCACCGCGGCGTCACCGCCCTGGAGCGTTTCGCCGTTCACATCCAGAGCGCCGCGCACCAGGTGCACATAGGTCTTGCGCGCCGGGTTCAGCGTCAGTTCGGCGGTCTCTGCACCGTCCAGCAGACCGGCGTACATCGCCGCATCGGCGTTGATGTGCACCGAGCCTTCGGCGCCGCCGTTGGACGCCACCAGGCGCAGCTTTCCGCGCTTCTCAGCTTCAGCAAAGCTCTTCTGCTCGTAGCCCGGCTCGATGCCCGTCACATTGGGTTCGATCCAGATCTGCAGAAAGTGCGTGGTGCTGTTGGGTGCGTGGTTGAACTCGCTGTGGCGAACGCCGCTGCCAGCGCTCATGCGCTGCACATCGCCGGGCGGGATGCCCTTCACGTTGCCCATGCTGTCTTTGTGCGCCAGGTTGCCCTGCAACACGTAGCTGATGATTTCCATGTCGCGGTGGCCGTGCGTGCCGAAGCCGGTGCCCGGGGCGATGCGGTCTTCGTTGATCACGCGCAGGTTGCCCCAGCCCATCCAGGCGGGGTCGAAATAGTCGGCAAACGAAAACGAGTGGAAGCTTTTGAGCCAGCCGTGGTCGGCAAAACCGCGGGCATCGGAGCGTCGAATCTGGAGCATGGTGGGTTCCTTTCCGTCGTGAAGTGGCGCCATGGAGTCCGGGTGGGTCTCGCTGGCATAGGGTGAATTGTGGTTGGGCGATCGACCTTTGAGGCTGCACGGATTTGATGGCATCATTCAAACCGTTTGAACAATCAACTCTGTAGAACCATGGCTAGCTCCACCCCGCGCGCCGCCTTGTCGCCCGAAAACCTGGGCCTGCTCGAGGCGGTGGCGCGGCTGGGCAGCATGGCCGCCGCTGCGCGCGAAGTGGGCATGGTGCCCAGCGCCCTGACCTACCGCATCCGGCAGGTGGAAGACGCGCTCGACGTGCTGCTGTTCGACCGCAGTGCGCGCCGCGCCGTGCTCACGCCCGCCGGCGCCGAGCTGCTGCGCTCGGGCCAATACTTGCTGAACGAACTTGACGCGGTGGCGCAGCGCGTCAAGCGCGTGGCCACCGGCTGGGAGCCGCAGCTCACCATTGCAGCCGACGCGATCATCGCGCGCGCCACCTTGTTTGAACTCTGCGAGGCCTTCGACGCGGAGGGCGCGCCCACCCGGCTGAAGCTGCGTGCCGAAACGCTCTCGGGCACGGTGGAGGCCTTGCAGATGGGCCAGGCCGATCTGGCCCTGGGCGTGCCCGGCGACCTCGCCCTGCCCGACCTCCAGTCGGCGCCGCTGGGACCGATCACCTTTGTGTTCGCCGTGGCACCCCACCACCCGCTGGCCGCCGTGAGCCACAGCCTGTGCGACGAGGAACTGCGCGAGTACCGCGCCGTGGCCGTGGCCGACAGCGCCCAGCGCGGGCGCGGCGTGACCCACAACCTGCTGCCCGGGCAAGACGTGTTCACCGTGCCCACCATGCAGCACAAACTCGAAGCCCAGCTGCGCGGTCTGGGCTGCGGTTTCCTGCCGCTGCCGCTGGCCCAGCCTTTCATTGCCGCCGGCCGGCTGGTGGTGAAGCAGGTGCAGCGGCCCGACCGCAGCCTGCGCGTGGCCTACGCCTGGCGGCTGCCGCGCAACGAGGCCGAGACCGGTCGGGCCCTGCGGTGGTGGCTCGACCAACTGAAGAGCCCGCAGACACGCGCCGCCTTGCTGAACAATCACCACCAGACATGAGTCGGTGCCCGCCGAATTCCGCAGGCGGGCTGCTACAGTCAACAGCACTCCACCCAGCCCGATCAAGCGTCACAAGAAAGCGCCACGAGACATGACCACCGCCCCCAAGCCCCGCGCCGCCAAAGCTTCCGTCCCCAAAACGAAGGCCGCCAGGCCTGCGGGTCTGCACATCGCCGTGGTGGGCGCGGGCATGGCGGGCGTGGTGTGCGCGCGCACGCTGGTGCAAGCCGGTCACCAGGTCACCGTGTTTGAAAAAAGCCGGGGCCTGGGCGGTCGCATGTCGACCCGGCGCACCGAATTCGGTGGCTTCGACCACGGCGCGCAGTACTTCACCGTGCGCGATGCCCGTTTTGAAACCGCGCTGCGCAGCAACGCCACCTCGGTCGTGCGCCCCTGGAGCGCCAGCACCGTGCGTGTGCTGGACGAACTCGGCCATGTGCTGGCCAGCGCCCCGCCACCCACAGAGCCGCACTTTGTGGCCTCGCCCGGCATGAACGCGCTGGTGGGCCTGTGGGGCCAGCCGCTGGCGGCCAACACCTTGCTCGACACCCGCGTGACCCAGATCGAGCGCGACGCCCTGCACCCCGACCAATGGCAACTGCGCACCGAAGACAGCGCAGGCGGCCAACAGGTGGTGGGCGGATTCGACCGCGTGGTAATGGCCATGCCGCACCCCCAGGTACACGACCTGTTGCGCGCCTCCGGTCTGGCGCCCGACATGCGCGCAGCGCTCGCACCCGTGCACGTGGCGCCCTGCTGGACGCTGATGGTGGCCTACCCACAAGCCATGCAGCCGGGTCTCGCCCACCTGGGCCCGCAGTGGAACGCCGCGCGCAGCACGCACCACCGCATCAGCTGGCTGGCGCGCGAATCAAGCAAACCCGGGCGCGACCCCATCGAGCGCTGGACCATCCAGGCCAGCCCGGCCTGGTCCACCAAACACCTGGAAGACGACGCCGAACGCGTGAAGGCCAAGCTGCTCAAGGGCTTTGCCGAGATCACCGGCATCCGTGCCACACCCACCATGGCCGTGGCGCACCGCTGGCGCTTTGCACAGACGCAGACACCGCTGGGCAAGAGCCACCTGTTCGACAAGGCGCTGGGCATCGGGGCGTGTGGCGACTGGTGTCTGGGTCACCGGGTCGAAGACGCGTTCGTCTCCGGCCTTGAGCTGGCGCTTGAACTCGCCTGAGCCCTGGCACCCGTTCGGGCTGAGGCCGTCGAAGCCTTCACCGAGATGGCCACCTACCGAGGCCGCTTCGCCCCCTCCCCCACCGGCCCGCTGCACGCAGGCTCGCTCGTGGCCGCACTGGCCAGCTGGCTCGACGCCCGCGCCCATGGCGGCACCTGGCTGGTCCGTATTGAAGATGTGGACACACCGCGTTGCGTGCCCGGCGCTGACCAGCTGATCCTGCAGCAACTGGCCAGCTGTGGACTGGAGAGCGAGGAACCCGTGCTCTGGCAATCGACGCACGGGCCGCTGTACCAGGCGGCACTGGACCAACTCATCGAACAAGGCAGCGCCTACCCCTGCGGCTGCTCGCGCAAGGACATCGAAGCCGCGCTGCACGCCCAAGGTGTGAGCCGCGAGCGCCACCACATCGCCGTCTACCCCGGCACCTGCCGACCCGAACGCGGCGGTCTGCAAGGCAAACCAGCACGGGCCTGGCGCCTGCAGATCCCCGACACCGGCGAGGTGGCCTGGACCGACCGCCGCCTG
Organism: Hydrogenophaga sp.; assembly: GCA_021154985.1. Classification (GTDB taxonomy): domain Bacteria; phylum Pseudomonadota; class Gammaproteobacteria; order Burkholderiales; family Burkholderiaceae_C; genus Hydrogenophaga. The sequence goes on along the minus strand of JAJNQE010000042.1, from coordinate 20,273 downwards.
GGTCCGCAAACGCAAAACCTCGCGACCGAAGTCGGCGACTTCGTGCTCAAACGCGCCGACGGCCTGTGGGCCTACCAGCTCGCGGTGGTGGTGGACGACGCAGCCCAAGGCATCACCCACGTGGTGCGCGGCGAAGACCTGGCCGACAACACGGCGCGCCAGATGGCGCTGCAGCGCGCGCTCGGTTTCGCCACCCCGGTGTACCTGCACACCCCGCTGGTGCGGGGAGCCAACGGCGAAAAACTCAGCAAACAAAATGGCGCGCAGCCACTGGACCTCACCGATCCGCTGCAAGCGCTCAACTCGGCCGCACAAGCCCTTGGCCTGCCACCCCACGCCGGCAGCGTGGCCCAGGCCCTCGCCCACTGGACGCACGCGTGGGCCAAGGCGCGGCCGGCCTAGAATCCACGCCTTTGCCGCACGCACCGACACCATGACCGACCCCCGCCACGCCCACCCACGCCCGCCAGCCAGCGAAGCCCCGTATTTGCGCGAGGTGAAGAGCTATGTGCTGCGGGCCGGTCGCATGGGGCCCGGGCAGGCGCGGGCGTTCGAACAACACGGCCCGCGCTTCCTGCTGAACTACACCCCCGAGCCCCTGGACGCCGCCGCTGCCTTCGGTCGCAGTGCCCCGCTGATCCTGGAAATCGGCTTCGGCATGGGCGGCGCCACCGCGCACATCGCCGCTGTGCGGCCCGAAGACAACTTTTTGTGCTGTGAGGTGCACGAGCCCGGTGTCGGCGCGCTCCTCAAGCTGGTGGGTGAGCAAGCCCTGGAGAACATCCGCATCCTGCGCCACGACGCGGTGGAAGTGCTCGACCACATGCTGGGCGAGAGCAGCCTGGACGGCGTGCACATCTTTTTCCCCGACCCCTGGCACAAGAGCCGCCACCACAAGCGCCGCCTGATCCAGCCGGCTTTCGTGAACCGGCTGGCGCGCCACCTCAAGCCCGGCGGTTATGTGCACCTGGCCACCGACTGGGAGCCCTACGCCCAACAGATGCTGGAGGTGCTGAGCGCCGAGCCGCTGCTCCAAAACACGGCCGAGGCCGGCGGCAACGGCTTTGTGCCCCAGCCCGGCTATCGGCCCCTCACCAAGTTCGAGAACCGCGGCCTCAAACTCGGCCACGGTGTGTGGGACCTGGTGTTCCGCCGGGTCTGAGCCCCGGGCAACGCGCCGTGGCCCGCCCGCCGAAGAGCCCACACATCCCCACGCGCGACGGCGTGTCCGCCAGCTGCGTGGCACTGCCCCACGCCAAACCGGCACCGTGGCCACTGCTGCTCGACTTCCTCGCAGACCGCCTGAACGTGGTGGACCGCGCCGCCTGGGCCCAGCGCCTGGCCAGCGGCGAGGTGCTGGACGACACCGGTCAACCGCTGCCGCCCGACGCACCCTTTCAGCCGGGTACGCGCATCCACTACTACCGCCATCTGGATGACGAGCCCGAGATCCCGTTTGAGGAGGCTGTGCTGTTACAGGACGACCACCTGCTGGTGGCGGACAAACCACATTTCCTTCCGGTCACGCCCGGCGGGCGCTACGTGCAGCAAAGCCTGCTGGTGCGCCTGAAGCGCCGCACCGGTATCGACACGCTGAGCCCCATCCACCGCATCGACCGCGAGACCGCCGGTCTGGTGTTGTTCAGCGTGCGCCCACAAGACCGCAACGCCTACCAGGCGCTGTTTCGCGATCGTGCGGTGCACAAGGTTTATGAGGCCATCGCGCCGCACCGCCCGGAACTCGGCTTTCCGCTCACACGCCACAGCCGCATCGAAGAAGACCGCACCCACTTCTTTCGCATGGTCGAGGCCGATGGGGCTGCCAACAGCGAGACCCACATCGAGCAGCTTGAAGCGCGCGGCACCTGGTCGCGCTACCGGCTCTCACCCGTCACCGGCAAACGCCACCAGTTGCGCGTGCACATGAATGCCCTGGGTGCACCGATAGCGGGTGACCAGTTCTACCCCCAGGTCTTGCGCGGGCCCGACGACGCCGAAAACTTTGCCGAGCCGCTGCGCTTGCTGGCCCGCAGCATCGCTTTTGACGACCCGGTCACCGGACTGTCCAGGCATTTCGTGAGCCCACGTTCGATGGACTGGCCCGCAGCCTGATGCGCAGAAGTGACTTGGGGAATACGCCGAGACGGGGACAACACGCCCGTAGCGCATAATCGACCGGTTCGCGCGTTTCATCGCGCGCACAAGTCAGGTGATCGGTCAGTTTCGCGCGCTACGGCGGTACTTTTAGAGTTTGTTGTGCTTTCGGGACCCCATCGCTTTTGTTTTATGTGTTTTTAGGAGTCCCCATGGGCAACAAACTTTACGTCGGCAACCTGCCGTACTCTGTTCGCGACGAAGACCTGCAACAGTCTTTCAGCGAGTTCGGCTCTGTCAACAGCGCCAAGGTCATGATGGAGCGCGACACCGGCCGTTCCAAAGGTTTCGGTTTTGTCGAAATGGGCAATGACGCCGAAGCGCAAGCAGCCATTTCCGGCATGAACGGCCAGTCCCTGGGCGGCCGCAGCATCACCGTGAACGAAGCCCGTCCGATGGAGGCACGTCCTCCCCGCACCGGCGGCTACGGCGGTGGTGGTGGCGGCTACGGTGGCGGCGACCGCTCCGGCGGTGGCGGCTACGGTGGTGGTGGTGGCCGCGGCGGCTACTGAGCCCTTTCAGCCTCGCGCTGAAAAGATCTGAAAAAAGGGCCTCGGCGCTTCGGCTCCGGGGCTTTTTTCATGGCGCTTGCTTAAGATGCGGGCTCGACCCGACACCGCCATATGACATCCCCGCCCCCGACACCCTCAGCCCTGACCAGGACCTTGTGCACGCTGTGCTCGGCCTTCATCGCGGTCCTGGGACTGCTGGCCATCGCCACCGAGACGCACAGCGGCTACGCGCGCTTCAAGGGTCAGGTGACGCTGGTGGGGGAGCAGGCGGTGTCGATGGGAATCGTCATCCTGTGCATGGCCATGCTGCCACTGGTGGTGTGGGTGCCCCGCCGCTGGGTTGGCTGGACGTTGGTGGCCTGGTGGCTGCTCTTGATGGCCACGATCGTCCAGGCGGTCTTCGGACCGCTTTGAAGTCGCTTCACGCCACCAGCAAATCCGCCAGCAGGCGAGCCACATGCACCGCTTCGCGCTGCGCGCCGTCGGCGATCTGGTGGCGGCAGCTGGTGCCGTCGGCCACCACGATGGCGTCGGGCGCGGCACGCACCGCCGGCAGCAGGCTGAGTTCGGCCATCTGCATCGACACCGCATGGTGTGAGGCCTCATAGCCGAAGCTGCCGGCCATGCCGCAACAGCTGCTCTCGATGAGCCGCGGCTTCGCACCCGGAATCCAGCGCAGCACCTCCAGGATGGGCGAGACGGCGTCGAACGCCTTCTGGTGGCAATGCCCGTGCAGCAGCACCGGCTGCTCCACCGGCTTGATCTTCGTCTTCAGTGCATCGAGCCTGCCCGCCTTCGCCTCGCGCGCCAGGAACTCCTCAAACAGCAGCGCATGCTCGGCAATCTGCTGCGGCGCGGAGCCCAGTCCCATCACCAGCATCTCGTCGCGCAGCGTGAGCAGGCACGAGGGCTCCAACCCCACGATGGCCACGCCCTTGTGCGCGAACGGCAGCAGGCTCTGCACCACCTCGCGCGCTTTTTCCTTGGCTTGCTCCACCATGCCGCTGGCGAGATACGTGCGGCCGCAGCACAGGTGTTTGCCATCGTCCTGGGCCTTGGTCGCCACGTGCACGGTGTAGCCGGCGGCCTGCAGGACCTTGACCGCAGCGTGTGCGTTGTCCGATTCGAAATAGCCGTTGAAGGTGTCGACGAACAGCACCACACCGCGCTCGGCGGCCAGCACCTCGTCGCGCGTGGCGGTCTTCGTGGGCTGGTGGAAAAAATGCTGAGCGTGCCACTGCGGCAACGTGCGCTTGGCCGACAAGCCCAGCCATTTTTCAGACAGCGAAGCCAGCAAGGGAATGCGGTTGCGCAGGTTGAGCACCGGCGCCAGGCGTGCCGCCCAGGCGGCGTAGTCGGGCAGCTGCGCCACCAGCCGGTCTTTGAGTGTGTGGCCGTGTTTCGCCTTGTAGTGCTGGAGGAACTCGACCTTCATCTTGGCCATGTCCACGCCGGTGGGGCAGTCGCGCTTGCAGCCCTTGCAGCCCACGCAGAGGTCCATGGCCTCGCGCACCACCTCGCTGGTGAGGGCGTCGCTGCCCGCCAGACCCGGGATCTGCCCGCTGAGCGCCAGGCGCAAGGTGTTGGCACGGCCGCGTGTGAGGTGCTGCTCATCGCGTGTCACGCGGTAGCTCGGGCACATGGTGCCGGCGTCGAACTTGCGGCAGTGGCCGTTGTTGTTGCACATCTCCACCGCCTTGGCCAACCCGCGCGACGGGTCTTCGCCGGTGCCGGGGGCGGTGGTCACCTCGGTCACCGGGTCGGCTTTCACGTCCCACGCGCTCCAGTCGAGCACGGGCTGGATGGGCACCACCTTGTAGCTGGGTGGAAACCGCATGAGCCGCGTGTCGTCCATCTTCGGCGGGTTGACCATGCGGTTGGGCGAGAGCAGACCGGTGGGGTCGAGGTGCTGCTTGATGCGGGCGAACGCGTCGTTGATGCGCGGGCCAAACTGCCATTCGATCCACTCGCCACGGCACAGGCCGTCGCCGTGTTCGCCGCTGTAGGCGCCCTTGTACTTGCGCACCAGCTCGCTGGCCTCTTCGGCGATCGCGCGCATCTTGCTGGCGCCGTCTTTGCGCATGTCGAGGATGGGCCGCACGTGCAGCGTGCCCACCGAGGCGTGGGCGTACCAGGTGCCCCGGCTGCCGTGTTTGCGGAACACCTCGGTGAGCGCGTCGGTGTACTCGGCCAGGTGCACCAGCGGCACGGCGCAGTCTTCGATGAAGCTCACCGGTTTGCCATCGCCGCGCAGGCTCATCATGATGTTCAGGCCGGCCTTGCGCACCTCCCACAGGTTTTTCTGCGGCGCGTCGTCCACCATCTCCACCACGCTGCCGGGCAGGCCGAGCTCACCCATGAGCTCCACCAGTTCGCCGATCTTGTGCGCGATGTCGGCCTTGCTCGGGCCGCTGAATTCCACCAGCAAGACCGCTTCGGGTTTGCCGCCGTTGATGTGGGGCGAGAGCGCGGTGCGGATGGTGGGCGCGAACGCCGGGTTCTTCAGCGAGAGCTCGATCATGGTGCGGTCGACCAGCTCCACCGCCGTGAGCTGGCCCACGGCCATGCCCTCGCCGAGCTTGACGATGTGCTGCGCGCTGTCCATGGCCTGGAAGAAGGTGGGGAAGTTCACCACGCCCAACACCTTCGCGCGCGGCAGCTCGCGCAACTGCAGCTTGAGCGAACGCGTGAGCGCCAATGTGCCTTCGCTGCCAATCAGCAGGTGCGAGAGGTTCACCGAGCCGTCGTGGGTGTACGGCTTCTCGTTCTGGTTGCGGAAGATGTCGAGGTTGTAGCCAGCCACGCGGCGCAGCACCTTGGGCCAGCGCGCGTCGATCTCGTCGGCGTGCTCCAGGGCCAGGTCGCGCACGAAGTTGCCAATGGCTTTGGCCTGCGGGCCAGCCGTGGCGTGATCACCAAAGTCGACCAGGCTGCCGTCGGCCAGCCAGGCTTGCGCGCCCAGCACGTTGTGCACCATGTTGCCGTAGGCCACCGAGCGGCTGCCACAGGAGTTGTTGCCGGCCATGCCGCCCAGCGTGGCTTGCGCGCTGGTGGACACGTCCACCGGGTACCACAGGCCGTGGGGCTTGAGCTGTGCATTCAGGTGGTCGAGCACCAGACCGGGCTCCACCGTGGCGGTGCGGGCTTCCACGTCCACGTCGAGCACGCGGCGCATGTGCTGGGTGTGGTCGATCACCAGGCCCGCGCCCACGGTCTGCCCGCACTGGCTGGTGCCGCCGCCGCGCGGCACGATGGGCACCGCCAGGTCGCGGCAGATGTCGAGCGCTGCGTGCACGTCGGCCGCATCGCGCGGCACAAACACGCCCACCGGCATCTGCTGGTAGATCGACGCGTCGGTGGCGTAGCGGCCCCGGTCGGCCGGGCTGAACAGGGCCTGGCCCTGCGTCTCGCGGGTGAGCCGGCGGGCAAGCTGCCCTGCCACTTCGTTGCTGATGTCGGCCACACGCTCGTAGGCGGCGTCCGCGTTCTCGCGGGTCACGTTCAATGGCAAGGGGGCGTTCATTCGGCGGCTCCCTGCCGTTGCATCGTCTGCACTTCCATGGAGCGCAATTGCTCGATCACCACATCGCGCTTGTTGTTGAGGTGGGTCGTGAGCACGCTGGCCAGCGCAGCGCCATCGCGCGCTTCCAGCGCCTGGATCATGGCCTCGTGCTCCTTCACTGCGCGGCTCCATTTCTCGCCGTCCTGGTTGGAGCGGAAGCGCAGCGCCTGCAGCCGCGCATTGACCTGGTTGTAGGTGCTGGTGAGCACGGGGTTGCGCGCAGCGGCGTTGATGGCGCGGTGGATCGCGGCGTTGAGCGGGTAATAGGCGGAGAGGTCGCGGCGCGTGTAGGCGGCCAGCATCTCGTAGTGCATGGCCTTGATCTCGGCCAGCTCGGCGTCGGTCACGCGCTGCGCGGCGAGCTGTCCCGAGGCGGCCTCCAGCCCGGCCATCACCTCGAACGTGTTGTGCACATCGGCCTCGGTGAGTTGCACCGCCACCGCACCGCGGTTGGGCACCAGCTCCACCAGGCCCTCGGCGGCCAATGTCTTGATCGCCTCGCGCAGCGGGGTGCGCGAAACCTTGAGTTGTTCGCAGAGTTCGCGCTCATTGAGCTTGGCGCCGGGGGCGATCTGCCCCTCGACCAGCATCTGGCGCAAACGGTGGGTGGCCTGCTCGTGCAAGGCACCGGGGGGCATGGAGAAAATCTGGGCCGTCATGTTTTGTATTCAAAAATTGGGCGGTTTTTGGGCATTTTAGGGCTGATCCGATTGACAAGTTGAGTTTGTATGCAAAAAATGCAGTCATCAATCAACCAGAAAACCGCCATGCTGACCACCGATTTCCACCCCACCGGCCGCCACTTTTTGCAGATCCCGGGCCCCTCGCCTGTGCCCGACCGCGTGCTGCGCGCCATGAGCCTGCCCACCATCGACCACCGCGGCCCCGAGTTCGGTGTGCTGGGCCTGAAGGTGCTGGCGGACATGCAGAAGATCTTTCAGACGAAACACCCGGTGATGATTTATCCGGCCTCGGGCACCGGCGCCTGGGAGGCCGCGCTGGCCAACACCCTGAGCCCGGGCGACCACGTGCTGATGTACGAGACCGGCCACTTCGCCTTTCTCTGGAACAAGCTGGCCACCCGCCTGGGCCTCAAGGCCGAAGTGGTGGCGATGAGCGGCACCGACAACGGCGTGCCCGCGAGCTGGCGCCACGGCGTGCAGGCCCACCTGATCGAAGAGCGCCTGAAGGCCGACAGTGGCCACAGCATCAAGGCTGTGTGCGTGGTGCACAACGAAACCTCCACCGGCGTGACCAGCAACATCGCGGCTGTGCGCAAAGCCATCGACGCGGCCAAACACCCTGCCCTGCTGCTGGTGGACACCATCTCGGGCCTGGCCAGTGCGGACTACCGGCACGACGAATGGGGTGTGGACGTTTCCATCAGCGGTTCGCAAAAAGGCCTGATGCTGCCGCCCGGCATCAGCTTCAACGCGCTCTCGCCCAAGGCCATCGAGGCCAGCAAGACCGCGAAACTGCCCAAGGCCTTCTGGGCCTGGGACGAGATGATCGAGATGAACAAGACGGGCTACTGGCCGTCGACCCCCAACACCAACCTGCTCTACGGCCTGAGCGAGGCGGCCGACATGATCCTGGGCCAGGGGCTGGATGTGGTGTTTGCCCGCCACCAGCGCTGGGCCGACGGCGTGCGCGCAGCGGTGCAGACCTGGGGCCTGCCGATCCAGTGCGCCGAGAACGGCGTGCACTCGCCCATCCTCACCGGCGTGATGACGCCCGAGGGCGTGGACGCCGACGCGGTGCGCAAGATCATCTACGAACGCTTCGACTGTTCGCTGGGCACTGGCCTGGGCAAGATCAAGGGCCGCATGTTCCGCATCGGCCACCTGGGCGACACCAACGACCTCACGCTGATCGCCGCCGTGGCCGGCTGCGAGATGGGTCTGAAGCTGGCGGGCGTGAAGCTCGCCGGCTCGGGTGTGCAGACCCTCATGGACTACTACGCCAGCCACCCGGCTGCCGTGCCGCTGCGCAAGGCCGCCTGAGCCGGCCCGCGTTCACCGATTCCCCCGCGCCTTCCCCACCCACAAGACCCCAGGAGACACCATGCAACGCAGAACATTCGTCACCGCCACCGCGGCCACTGCGGCCACCCTGGCCGCGCCCGCGCTCAGGGCACAGACCCTGCCCAACGGGCCAGTACGCATCATCGTGGGCTTCGCCCCGGGCGGCGGCACCGATGCGCTGGCGCGCCTGGTGGGCGCGAAGCTGCAAGCCATGTGGAACCTCACGGTGGTGGTGGAGAACCGCGCCGGTGCGTCGGGCGTGATTGCCGCCGACCTGGTGGCCAAGGCGCCGCCCGATGGCAACACGCTGCTCATGGCCCACATCAACAGCCACGCGCTGGCCCCGGGCCTGATGCCCAAACTGGGCTATGTGGTGGAGCGCGACTTCACACCACTCACCCTGGTGGGGGTCACACCCAACCTGCTGGTCAGCAACCTCGACCAGCCCGCCAAAACCGTGGCCGAACTCGTGGCGCAGTGCAAGGCCAACCCGGGCAAGGTCACGTTCGGTTCGGCTGGCCAGGGCTCGGCCCAGCACCTCGCGCTGGAGTCGTTCAAGCTGGCAGCCGGCGTGTTCGCCCTGCACATTCCTTACCGCGGCTCCGGCCCCATGCTCGCCGACCTCATGGGCGGGCAGATCGGCTACTCGTTCGACACGATGACGGCGGCCACCCCGCACGTCAAAAGCGGCAAGGTGCGCGCAATTGCACAGACCCGCGCCAAACGCGCGGCCGGCCACCCCACCGTGCCGACCATGGCCGAGTCCGGCTTTCCCGGCTTTGAGGCCACGACCTGGTATGGCCTTGTCGGCCCGGGCAAGATGCCGCCGGCCATCGCGCAGCGCATGAACGAAGACATCAACAAGGTGCTCGCCATGCCCGACATCAAGGAGAAGCTCGATCAGTACGGCGCCGAAGACGGCGGCGGTTCGGCCCAGCAGTTCGCCGACTTCATCCGCACCGAGCAGGTGAAGTGGTCGAAGGTGATCAAGGACGCCAAGGTCACGATTGACAGTTGAGCGCGGCCCCATGACCGACACGGGCCAAGTGCGCCTGCAGATCGAGGCCGGCGTGGCCTCGGTGCTGTTTGACCGACCCCAGGCGCGCAACGCGATGACCTGGGGCATGTACGAACAACTCGCCGCCATCAACCGCCAGCTCAGCGCTGACCGCAGCGTGCGCGTGGCGGTGTTTCGCGGAGCTGGCGGGCAGGCCTTTGTGGCCGGCACCGACATCGAGCAGTTCGCCGCCTTCAAGACCGGCGACGACGGCGTGGCCTACGAGCGCCAGATCGAGGCTGGTATCGAGCTGATGTGCCGGTTGCCCATGCCGACCGTGGCGCTGGTCGAAGGCTGGTGCGTGGGCGGTGGGCTGGCGATCGCCACCGCCTGCGACTTTCGCCTGGCCACACCCGGCGCGAAGTTCGGCGTGCCGATCGCCAAGACGCTGGGCAATTGCTTGGCCATTGCCAACGTGGCGCGGCTGCGCGCGGCGTTCGGGCACCAGCGGGTGCGGCGCATGCTGATGCTGGCCGAGTTCATCGACGCGCAAGAGGCGCTGCACTGCGGCTACCTTCACGCGGTTGAAAGCCCGGAAACCATCGACGCCGCCACGACGGCGCTGGTGCAACGCCTGAGTGCGCTCGCCCCGGTGACGCAGCGGGTGAGCAAGGCGGCGTTGGAGCGGCTGAGCACGCACGACCTGGCGGAGTCCGACGACCTGATCCGCGCGGCCTACGGCAGCGCCGACTTCCACGAAGGCGTGGCCGCTTTCGTGGCCAAACGAACCCCGGTGTGGAGCGGCCAGTGAACAAATCAACCGGCCCCCTCGCGGGCCTGCGCGTGCTCGAAGTCACCCAGATCATGTCGGGGCCCACCTGCGGCCTGCTGCTGGCCGACATGGGCGCTGACGTGATCAAGATCGAAAAGCTGCAGGGCGGCGACGACGCTCGCGCCTACCGCGACCCGCAGGTGGGCGGCGTCTCGGCCCCGTTCATGATGATGAACCGCAACAAGCGCGGCCTGGCGCTCGACCTCAAGAGCCCGCAGGGCCGCGCGCTGCTGTTGCGCATGGTCAAAAACGCGGATGTGCTGGTGGAGAACTTTCGCGGCGGCACCATGGACAAGCTGGGTCTGGGGTACGAGGTGCTCAAGGCACAGAACCCGGGCCTGATTTACTGCGCCATCACCGGCTACGGCCGCACCGGGCCCTACGCCGACAAGGGCGGCTTCGACCTGATCGCACAAGGGTTTGCGGGCCTCATGTCCATCACCGGCGAGGCGGGTCGCCCACCCGCCAAGAGCGGCAATGCGGTGTCCGACATGAACGCAGGCATCCTGGGCGCGCTCGGCATCCTCGCGGCCTTCATCCACAAGCTCAAGACCGGCGAGGGCCAGGTGGTGGACACCTCGCTGAGCGACGCGGCGCTGCAGCAAACCTACTGGCACGCGGCGGTGTGGTTCGCCACGCAAAAATCGCCCGAACCCACTGGCTCGGCCCACATCCTCACCGCGCCCTACCAGGCGTTCGAAGCCAGCGACGGCTGGATCAACATCGGCGGCGCCAATCAGGCCAACTGGGAACGCATCTGCGAGGTGCTCGGCCACCCCGAATGGAAAAGCGACGCGCGCTTTGCCACCAACCGCGACCGCATGGCGCACCTGGGCGTGTTGGTGGACCTCATGAACGCGGTGGTGCGCACGCGCACCCGCGAGCAGTGGCAGGCGGCGTTTGACGCAGCGGGTGTGCCGGCCGGGCCGGTACACACCATCGGCGAGGCCCTGAGCCACCCTCAAACCATGGCACGCGGCATGGTGGTGGAGACCGACCACCCGCAGGCCGGTGCCACGCGGGCCATCGGCTGCCCCATCCACTTTTCCGCGTCGCCCGACCGCAGCAGCACGCACGCGCCGCTGCTGGGTCAGCACACGCGCGAGGTGCTGCGCGAATTTGATGTGTCGGAGGCCGAGATCGACGCCCTCGTGGCCGAAGGCGTGATCGCCGAACCCTGACCCCCGGGGGTCAGACCCGCTCGGCCACCCAGGCCTGCACCGACTTGAGCGCAGCGTCCAGGTTGGAGGCGTCGGTGCCGCCGGCCATGGCCATGTCGGCCTTGCCGCCTCCCTTGCCGCCCACCTGCTGGGCCACAAAGTTCACCAACTCGCCGGCCTTCACCTTGCCGGTGCTGTTGGCCGTGACGCCTGCGGCCAGCTGCACCTTGCCACCGTCCACGGCGGCCAGCACGATGGCGGCGGTCTTGAGTTTGTCTTTCAGCTTGTCCATGGTCTCGCGCAGGCCCTTGGCGTCGGCGCCGTTCAGCACCGCTGCCAGCACCTTCAAGCCTTTGACGTCCACCGCCTGGTTCACCAGCTCGTCGCCCTGCGCAGAGGCCAGGCGGCTTTTGAGCGCGTTCATTTCTTTCTCGAGATCGCGCATCTGCTCCAGCAGCGCACCCACGCGCGCGGGCACCTCGCCGGGCGTCACCTTGAGCGTGCCGGCCACACCGCCGAGCGTCTCTTCCATGCCCTGCACGTAGGCCAGTGCATTCAGGCCCGTGACCGCTTCCACCCGGCGCACACCGGCGGCCACGCCGCCCTCGGCGGTGATGGTGAAGAAGCCGATGTCGCCCGTGGCCTGAACGTGAGTGCCGCCACAGAGTTCGCGGCTGGTGCCGATGTCGAGCACCCGCACCTCTTCGCCGTACTTCTCACCAAACAGCATCATGGCGCCGGTCTTCTGCGCCGACTCGATGTCCATCACGCGCGCCTGCGTGGCCGCGTTGGCCACGATCTCGGCGTTCACCTTGTGCTCGATCTCGCGGATCTGCGCGTCCGTCACCGGCGCGTTGTGGGTGAAGTCGAAGCGTGTCTTGTCGGCATCGACCAGCGAGACCTTCTGCTGCACATGGTCGCCCAGCACCTCGCGCAAGGCCTTGTGCATCAGGTGCGTGACCGAGTGGTTGCGCATGGTGGCCGCGCGCTTCTCGGTGTTCACCTGGGCGGCCACGCTGTCGCCCACGCTGATGGTGCCCTGCACCACCGCGCCGTGGTGGCCGAACACGTCGGCCTTGATCTTCTGCGTGTCGCCCACGTCGAACCGGGCCGAGCCGCTGGTGATCACCCCTTCGTCGCCCACCTGGCCACCGCTCTCGGCGTAAAAAGGCGTGCTGTCGAGCACGACCACGCCCTGTTGACCGGCTTTGAGTTCGGCCACCGGTGTGCCGTCGAGGTAGAGCGCCACGATCTTCGCGGTGGCGTCCAGCTGCTCGTAGCCCACGAAAGCGTTGCCCGCGCCGGTGTAGTCGAGCGCCTTGTCCATCTTGAACTTGCCGGCCGCACGGCCCTTGGCTTTTTGCGCTTCCATGGCGGCGTGGAAACCGGCTTCGTCCACGCTCAGACCGCGCTCGCGGCACACGTCGGCCGACAGATCGAGCGGGAAACCGTAGGTGTCGTGCAGCTTGAAGGCCACGTCGCCGGGCAGCACCTTGGCGCCCTCAACGGCTCGACCGTTGACTTCCGTCGGAGCCAAGGCCGCGTCGAGAATTTCCATGCCGTTGGCCAGCGTCTCGTAAAACCGCTCCTCCTCCACCCGCAACACCTCGCTGATGCGATGCGCCTGGTTGGCCAGATTCGGATAAGCCTCGCCCATCATGCGCACCAAGTCGGGCACGAGCTTGTGGAAAAACGGCGTCTTCTGGCCGAGCTTGTAGCCGTGGCGGATGGCGCGGCGCACGATGCGGCGCTGCACATAGCCACGGCCCTCGTTGCTCGGGATCACGCCGTCGCTGATGAGGAAGGACGTGGCGCGAATGTGGTCGGCGATCACCTTGAGCGACGGGTTGCCCAGGTCGGCCGTACCGGTCTCGCGGCCCGCGGCCTTGATGAGCGCGTCAAAGATGTCGATCTCGTAGTTGCTGTGCACGTGCTGCAGGATCGCGGCCAGGCGCTCGAGGCCCATGCCGGTGTCCACGCAGGGCGCGGGCAGCGGCGTCACGGCGCCGGTCTCGTCCATGTTGAACTGCATGAACACGTTGTTCCAGATCTCGATGAAACGGTCGCCGTCTTCGTCGGGGCTGCCCGGAGGGCCACCGGGGATGTGAGGGCCGTGGTCGTAGAAGATTTCGCTGCAGGGGCCGCAGGGGCCGGTGTCGGCCATCATCCAGAAGTTGTCGCTCTTGTAGCGCCCGCCCTTGTTGTCGCCAATGCGGATGACGCGCTCGGGCGGCAGGCCGATCTCTTTGGTCCAGATGTCGTAGGCCTCGTCGTCCTCGGCGTACACGGTGGCGAGCAAGCGTTCCTTGGGCAGCTTGTAGACCTCGGTCAGCAGCTCCCAGGCCCACTTGAGCGATTCGCGCTTGAAGTAGTCACCGAAAGACCAGTTGCCCAACATCTCGAAGAAGGTGTGGTGGCGCGCGGTGTAGCCCACGTTTTCCAGGTCGTTGTGTTTGCCACCGGCACGCAGGCAGGCCTGCACCGACGCCGCGCGCACATACGGGCGCTTGTCGGTGCCCAGGAACACGTCCTTGAACTGGACCATGCCCGAGTTGGTGAACATGAGCGTGGGGTCGTTGCCGGGCACCAGCGGGCTGGAGGCCACCACCGTGTGGCCCTTGGAGGCGAAGAAGTCCAGGAAGCTCTTGCGGATGTCGGCAACGGATGCGGGAGCAGGGCGGGTCATGGTGGCCTTGTGGTTGTCGGTCAAGGGAAGCGGTCGGCGCGCGTGCGCACGAAACCCGTATTTTCCAACATGGCGGGCGCCGCGTTTGCAACCCGGGGTTTGGCCTCGTGCCGACCCCGGTGGACCAGGGGCCAAGGTCGCCAGCGGTACTGCAGGCTTCACCCCAAAAGACTATGCTTTTGAGTTGCCTTGCCACCCTGGCGCATCGAACACCGGAGACTGCAAATGGACATGAAGACTTCCCCCCTCGCCCTGCTCAAGGACCCCACCCTGCTCAAGACCGACGGCTTGATCAACGGCCAGTGGACGGCGGGCAACGGCCGCTTCGACGTGCTCGACCCGGCCACGGGTCACAAACTGGCCGACGTGGCCAACCTGGGGCCCCAGCACGCCGAGGCCGCAATAGCGGCGGCCAACGCCGCCTGGCCCGCCTGGAAAGCCAAAACCGCGAAGGAGCGCAGCACCATCCTGCGCAAGTGGTTCGATCTGCTCATGGCCAACCAGGAAGACCTGGGGCGCATCCTCACCGCCGAGCAGGGCAAGCCGTTTGCCGAAGCCAAGGGCGAGATCGCCTACGGTGCGAGCTTCGTGGAGTGGTTTGCCGAAGAAGCCAAACGCGTCAATGGCGAAACCCTGCCCACCTTCGACAACAACCGCCGCCTGATCGTGCTCAAGCAGCCCATCGGTGTGTGCGCGGCCATCACGCCGTGGAATTTCCCGCTGGCCATGATCACGCGCAAGGTCGCACCCGCGCTGGCCGCCGGCTGCCCGGTGATCATCAAACCCGCCGAGCTCACGCCGCTGACCGCGCTGGCCGCAGCCGAACTGGCCATCCGCGCCGGCATTCCGGCCGGCGTGCTCAACATGCTCTGCGCCGACGCCGACAACAGCATCGCCGTGGGCAAGGTGCTGTGTGCCAGCGACGTGGTGCGCCACATCAGCTTCACCGGCTCCACCGAGGTGGGCCGCATCCTCATGGCGCAGTGCGCGCCCACGGTCAAGAAGATGTCGCTCGAACTCGGCGGCAATGCGCCCTTCATCGTGTTCGACGACGCCGACATCGACAGCGCGGTCGAAGGCGCGTTTGCCAGCAAGTACCGCAATGCCGGCCAGACCTGCGTGTGCTCCAACCGCATCTACGTGCAGGCCGGCGTGTACGACAGCTTCGTGGAGAAGTTCGCCGCCAAGGTGAAGACGACCAAGGTCGGCAACGGTTTTGACGACGGCGTGAGCCAGGGCCCGTTGATCGAAGAAGCCGCGCTGGTGAAGGTGCAGCGGCATGTGGACGACGCGGTGGCGAAGGGCGCGCGCGTGATGACCGGGGGAAAGCGCCTGACGAACATCGGCAGCGGCCAGTTCTTCGAGCCCACCGTGGTGGCCGACGCCACCGCCGACATGCTCTGCGCCAAAGAAGAAACCTTCGGCCCCTTCGCGCCGGTGTTCAAGTTCACCACCGAACAAGAAGCGGTGGACGCGGCCAACAACACCGAGTTCGGCCTGGCCAGCTACTTCTACAGCCGCGACGTGGGCCGCATCTTCCGGGTGAGCGAAGCGCTGGAATACGGCATGGTCGGCATCAACGTCGGCATCCTGGCGACCGAGCACGTGCCCTTCGGCGGCGTCAAGCAGTCGGGCCTGGGGCGCGAGGGTTCGCACCATGGCATGGACGACTATGTAGAGATCAAGTACCTGTGTGTGGGCGATGTGCTGAAGTGAGGGTGTGACGCAGGTATAAAAAATGTCCGCTGTCAAGCTGCTGTGCAGTCGGGAAGCGGCGACAAAAGCTATATAAAGCAATTAGTTAGGCCGTTTGCCACCACCGCATGCACTTTGTGTCCTACAGGCCAAGTGCCACATAGGAGCATCGCGGCGACAAGCTAGGGAGTACTGCAGCAGGCGAGTCATCTCTCCTCCAACTCATTTCTCACCTGCCATAGTAGCTCCCATGCCTTCATCGATTTCCAAAAGCGAAAGCGCAGCCGTAGGCTGCGCTTTCGTAGAGGATGGTGAACTTGATGCCGCAGGGCGGGTTTCTACGGCCCGACTTTTTGGGCGTTTGAAGGCCGTGCCGCCCATTGTTCAACGTGTCCACTGGCGTACGTCTGCGGGAAGGCCACTTTAGCAGCACCTCAGTTAATCAACTCAAATTGCAATTGCCGACAGGCACTTGACTCGACGAAGCTCTTGCAGGATTTGTCCCCGCATCTCACGGTGGTGGCGCTCTCGCCTTTGCAGGTGCTTCGGTTTATGAAGCGAGAATTTGAGCTTCTTGTCATGTTATTAAAGCAGTTCGATAGCAAAAAACGGAGAGCCTGATCACCCGCCAAGTCGTAACTTGACTGGCTTTTAAGGATGCCATCATGCTTTCCAGCACGGAAGACGAAACACTGTGCCAGTGCGCACAGGTGGAAGACGTCGCCGAACGACTATATCGATACGCCGGCACCACAGAGCCACGCAGCGATGTCAGGCTAGATCGCCTCGTAGCTCGCGTTCTTGATCTTGGCAATTCTGAAGCCAGGGAATTGGACGCTCTCGCTGGTGCAGATCCTGCTTCGTTCGCGAGAGATCCCGAAGGTTTCTGCGTTGTTCTACAGCAGGCCATACGGGAGCTTCGACTTCACAAGCTATTCATTCGGGCCCATGAAGGAGAGTTCCATCGGAGCATCTGTCCGGCCGCCTACAACGAACGGACCGGCGAACACCACCCGGAAGAAATGGCGCGGTGGCGATCAGAATTTCGGGCGATGACACCTGAGCGCCAAATGATGGCTGCGACCATCGTCTGGCTGTATCAGTCCGGACCTGATTCCACTTGGCTGCGTCGTGTGCCTTGTACGTGGCGAGTGGATGAAGCGCTGCACTACATGCAGGACGCCGGATCGCTCTCGCTCTGGCTCCGGCTCGTCGCTAGATATCCAGGATGGTGAGATGAGGAAATTCAACCGCAAGGAGCGGAGTTTCGCCGAATAGAAGCTTTTCTAAACTGGCTTCACTTTCAAACATATTGAGTGATAAGCCATGACTACTTCATTTTTCCCCACGTTCAAATACAACTTCCGCGCCCCCGGAAGCAAGGTCGAGGGCCCCATTCAATATGCCATCGGGAAAACCGTGCTTGGTCGTGTTCTCATCGGGCGAAGCCGGCACGGTATCTGCGCCATCTTTTTGGGCGACGACGAGCACGCATTGCAAAAACAGGTTACAGATGCGTTTCCGGGCATTGAAATGGTTGCAGCTCAGTCGGAACTGCATCGCGAATTGAGCCAAGTGGTCGCCTTTGTCGACAAGGATGCGGCCGATGGAATCATTGATCTCGACATCGGAGGCAGTCCGTTCCAACAGAAGGTCTGGCAGATGTTGTGCGGAATCCCGGCTGGTCAGACGCGCAGCTACCGCGAAGTCGCGGAACATCTTGGCGTACCGGAAGCGGTTCGGGCAGTCGCCGGCGCGTGTGCTGCAAACGTGCTTGCCATCGCCATTCCCTGCCACCGTGTTGTCCGCAGTGACGGTTCGATTTCCGGCTATCGCTGGGGCGTCGAACGCAAACGGGCTCTACTCGCCGAAGAGGCCGAGCAATGAACGGCCGAGCAAAAACGAGAAGTCATTCGGTAGTGGCTTCTTTCGATTGGAACAACGTCGTTAGTACGCTCGATACGAACGGCAATGCGGTGCTACCCAACCTACTGACGGCGAGACAATGTGATGAACTCTCCGCGTTCTATCCAAAGGAAACGGGCTATCGAACACGTGTCGTGATGGCTCGCCATGGCTTCGGGCGTGGCGAGTACAAATATTTCGCCTATCCGCTACCGCCGCTGCTCGACCAGTTACGTCACGAGCTGTATCCCCTTTTAACCCCTATCGCGAACCGTTGGAATCAACAGCTAGGCATCGAGATGCAGTATCCGGATGAGCTTGAAGCCTTTCTTGAACGCTGTCATCAAGCAGGCCAGACTCGCCCGACGCCACTCATCCTGGAGTACGGGCCTGGCGACTACAACTGCCTGCATCAGGATTTGTACGGGGACCATGTGTTCCCGTTGCAGGTGGCCATCCTGCTCTCTAAACCTGACCAGGACTTTACTGGCGGTGAATTTGTCATGACAGAAAATGCAGCAAATTTCCAGCGCGCCGACGTCGTGAATCTGCGGCAAGGCGATGCGGTGGTGTTTACCGTCAATCAGCGTCCGGCTGCAGGAAAGCGAGGGGGCACGCGCAAGGTCGCCATGCGTCACGGGGTCAGTCGCATCCGCAGTGGCAAACGCCACACAGTGGGTCTGATTTTCCACGACTCGCGCTGAGGTGATGACCATGACTACCAACGATCTTTTTCCTGACACCCCCGCTGACCCGTGCGAACGCATGGGCCCGGCGGCATTCGTCCTGCGAAGATTCGCATTGCCCTACATCGACGAATTGCTGCCAGCGATCGCAGGCATTGAAGAAGCCTCGCCATTCCGCAACATGGTGACGCCAGGGGGGTTCACCATGTCGGTGGCACTGACAAACTGCGGACACCTCGGGTGGACCACGGACCGACGCGGCTACCGCTACACCGAGATCGATCCAGATAACAAACAATCTTGGCCACCGATGCCGGTCGCCTTCGCTCGTCTGGCTCGCGAAGCCGCTGCTGCTGCCGGCTTCTTGGATTTCGAGCCCGACGCGTGCCTGGTCAATCGCTACTTGCCTGGCTCCCGGCTGTCGCTACACCAGGACAAGAACGAAGTGGATTTCAATGCCCCCATCGTCTCGGTTTCTCTGGGAATGACAGCAACCTTTCTGTTCGGAGGCCATGAACGTGCTGACAAGACCGCCAAAGTGCGCCTTTACCACGGTGATGTGGCGGTCTGGGGGGGCGAAGACCGACTGCGCTACCACGGCGTCATGCCGCTGAAGGATGAGCCCCACGCTCTGTTGGGCAGCAAGCGCATCAACTTCACTTTCCGCAAAGCGGGCTAGCGTGCGCCAGCGGCTTGTCGAGCGTCGTAGTAAGATGATCGGTCATATTGGTGACGACGAGCTAGAACATGCCACGCAAGAGCGCACGAGAACAAATCCTTCAGGCTGGGGTAGAGACGCTGCATACACAGGGGTTCAATGGCGCAGGAGTTCAGGACATCACGCAAGCTGCCGGTGTTCCCAAGGGTTCGTTCTACAACCACTTCGAGAGCAAGGAAGCTCTAGGCGTCGAAGCGCTGGAGCAGTATTGGCAGCGTGGCGTCGAGGCGCTTGCGGATCTCCGCGAGGGCGATGATCTGGCTATTGTTCAGCTTCAGCGCTATTTCGCGCGTTTGGATGCGCTCGCTCGTAAGCGACGCTACGAACGCGGTTGCCTTATCGGCAATCTTTCTATCGAAATGGCGGACCACAGCGAGGCGATTCGTCGCAAGCTTGGCAGTTTGTTCAAGACTTGGTGCAAGGAAATCGAGATTTGTATCGCGCGAGGCCAGGGCGAGGGTTCGATTCGTAATGACGTCTCTGCCGATATCCTTGCAGCATTCATGTTGAACGCTTGGCAAGGTTCGATTGCACGCGCCCGGGTCGATCACAACGGTTCGGCGCTGCGCGCATTTGAGGCTGTGATGTTCGTCACGCTGCATCCTTAACAGACCGAGCAACGCTCGGTTTTTTTTGTTCTTAAATATAAGACGACCGGTCATTTTCACAGGAGATTCCATGACTACTACATTACTTTCCCCTTGGATCGTCGGCGATCTCAGACTGGAACATCGCATCGTCATGCCACCGCTGACGCGCATGCGAGCAACCGAGCCAGACGGCGTTCCTACGCCGCTGATGGTTGATTACTACGCTCAGCGCGCAAGCCAGGGCGGACTCGTCATCGCCGAAGCCACGTGGATTTCATGGCAAGGCAAGGGCTTGCCAGGCACACCGGGCATTCTTACGGAAGCTCAGGTTGAAGCGTGGGCGCGAGTCGTGTCTGCTGTCCATGAGAAGGGAGGCCGCATCTTTCTGCAGCTTTGGCACATGGGACGCTCTTCGCATTCCAGCCATCACCCGGATGCGGGCGTGCCTGTATCTGCCTCCGCCATTACGCCGGCTGGGTCACCACTGGGTGCAGGCTTCAAGCGAATACAAGCGTACGAAACCCCGCGTGCGCTCGAACTGGCGGAAATAGACTCCGTCATTGCGGACTATCGGCGCGCAGCGGTAAACGTACTTGCGGCGGGCTTCGATGGTGTCGAATTGCACGGGGCCAACGGCTTCCTGGTCGATCAGTTCCTCCAAGACCGAACAAACCATCGCGAGGATCGATATGGCGGCAGTATTGACAATCGTGTTCGATTCCTTGGCGAGGTCACTGATGCCTTGACTGACG
>JAJNQE010000039.1 GCA_021154985.1 Hydrogenophaga sp. | reverse complement strand
CTACGGCCGCATCGCCGGTGCCACGCTCGTTCCCCTGGCCACGCTGGGCCGACCCCGCATTGACGTGGTGATCACGCTCTCGGGCATCTTCCGCGACCTCATGCCGCTGCAGATCCGCATGCTGGCCGAAGCCGCCTTCATGGCCGCCTCGGCCGACGAGTCGGTGGAGCAGAACTGGATCCGCAAGCACGCACTGGCCTACCAGGAAGAACACGGGTGCACGCTGGAGACCGCCTCGCTGCGCGTCTACGGCAACGCCGAAGGCGCCTACGGCTCCAACGTCAACAACCTGGTGGAGAGCAGCCGGTGGAGCGGCGGCGACGAGATCGCCGAGACCTACAGCCGCCGCAAGGGCTTTGCCTACGGCCGCACCGGCCTGGCCGTGCAACACACGGCCTTGCTGCAAAGCGCGCTGGCCGACGTGGACCTGACCTACCAGAACCTGGATTCGGTGGAGCTGGGCGTGACCACGGTGGACAACTACTTCGACACGCTGGGCGGCATCACGCAGGCCGTGAAGCGGGCGCGCGGTGGCGTGACGCCGCCGGTCTACATCGGCGACCAGACCAAGGGCGACGGCGCGGTGCGCAGCCTCAAGGAACAGGTTGCGCTGGAAACGCGCACCCGCATGCTCAACCCCAAGTGGTACGAGGGCATGCTGGAGAGCGGTTACGAGGGCGTGCGCCAGATCGAGGTGCACGTGACCAACACCATGGGTTGGTCGGCCACCACCGGCCAGGTGCAGCCCTGGGTGTACGAACAACTGAGCCAGACCTTCATGCTCGACCCGGACATGCGCAACCGCATGGCCAAGCTCAATCCCACGGCTTCCATGCGGGTGGCCAACCGCCTGCTGGAAGCGTCTGATCGCCAATATTGGCAACCCGATCCCGAGGTTCTTGCGGCGCTGCGCCAGGCCAGCGAAGAACTCGAAGACCGGCTCGAAGGTGTTTTTGAAGGAGCTATCGAATGATGGAAACCAGCGTTCCCCTGACCGACCTGAGGCGTGCCTCAGGCAAGTCAAACCGTGAAGACGGGGAGGGCAGCCTGCAGGTCCAGCTCGACCCTTCTTTGAAGATCGGCAATGCCAAGGTGTTTGCCATTTACGGCAAAGGCGGCATCGGCAAGAGCACCACCAGCTCCAACCTCTCGGCCGCGTTTTCCCACCTGGGCAAACGCGTGCTGCAGATCGGCTGCGACCCCAAGCACGACAGCACCTTCACCCTGACCAAGAAGATGCTGCCGACCGTGATCGACGTGCTGGAGACGGTGGACTTCCACGCTGAAGAATTGCGCGTGGAAGACTTCGTGTTCCCCGGCTACAACGGCGTGATGTGCGTGGAAGCGGGCGGCCCGCCCGCCGGCACCGGCTGCGGTGGTTACGTGGTCGGCCAGACCGTGAAGCTGCTCAAAGAACACCACCTGCTCGAAGACACTGATGTGGTGATTTTTGACGTGCTGGGTGACGTGGTGTGTGGCGGCTTTGCTGCCCCGCTGCAGCACGCCGACCGCGCGCTCATCGTCACCGCCAACGACTTCGATTCGATCTTCGCGATGAACCGCATCGTGCAGGCCATCGGCGCCAAGGCGAAGAACTACAACGTGCGCCTGGGCGGCGTGATCGCCAACCGCAGCGCGGCCACCGACCAGATCGACAAGTACAACAACCAGATCGGCCTCAAGCTCGCTGCGCACTTCCCCGACCTGGACGTGATCCGCCGCAGCCGCCTGAAGAAGAGCACCCTCTTCGAGATGGAAACCTCGCCCGAGCTGGAGCTGGTGAAGAAGGAATACATGCGCCTGGCGGCCTCGTTGTGGCTGGGTGTGGAGCCGCTGGCGGCCGTGCCCATGAAGGACCGCGACATCTTCGACCTGCTGGGTTTCGACTGAGCGGAAGACGGGCCATGAAAACCTCCAACGCCAACTACATCGAGCGCCGCTCGGAGATCGAAAACTATTTCGATCGCACCGCTGCGAAAGCCTGGGAGCGCCTGACCTCCAACGCACCGGTGGGCCGCATCCGTGCCTCGGTGCGGGCCGGACGCGACGAGATGCGCAACACGCTCCTGAGCTGGTTGCCGCAGGACATGCGCGGCCTGCGCCTGCTCGACGCCGGTTGCGGCACCGGCGCCCTGGCCCTGGAAGCCATGCAGCGCGGCGCCGAGGTGGTGGCCATCGATCTCTCGCCAACGCTGGTGCAACTGGGTCGCGAGCGCAACGCCACGCTCACCCCGAACGGGCGCGGCGGCAGCATCGAATACCGCTCGGGCGACATGCTCGACGACGCGCTGGGCGAGTTCGACCACGTGGTGGCGATGGACTCGGTTATCCACTACGACACGCCCGACATCGCCCGTGCCATCCAGCGCCTGGCGGCCCGCACGCGCGGCAGCGTGCTTTTCACCATCGCGCCCAGCAGCCCGCTGCTGAGCGTGGCCCACACCCTGGGCCGCTTCTTCCCCAGCAGCGACCGCTCGCCCGCGCTCACGCCGGTGTCGCAGACCCGGCTGCGCGCCCTGTTATTGCAAGGTCTGGGCAGCACGGGCTGGACCGAGGGGCGCACACAGCGTGTGTCGGGCGGCTTCTACACCTCTCAAGCCTGGGAGTGGACGCGGTGAACCTCAACCGGATGCTCTCTCCCGCCTGGGCGATGAACATCACCCGGCGGTACGCGCCGTTTGCGGATGCGGCCTCGGCGGACCTGCCGCTGGGCCGCCTGCTGCGCCTCTCGCTCTTCCAGCTCTCCATCGGCATCACCATCGCGCTGCTGGTGGGCACGCTCAACCGCGTGATGATCGTGGAGCTGGCCGTGCCGGCCTGGTGGGTAGCGCTGTCGGTGGCGCTGCCGCTGGTGTTCGCGCCGCTGCGCGCACTCATCGGTTACCGCAGCGACACGCACCCCTCAGCCCTGGGCCTCAAGCGCATGCCCTACATGTGGATCGGCACGCTGCTCATGTTCGGCGGGCTGGCCATCATGCCGTTTGCCCTGCTGTTGCTGACCGTCGAAGACGCCAGCGTGTGGGCCGGGCGCATTGGCGCAGCGCTCGCCTTTTTGCTGGTGGGCGCCGGCATGCAGATCACCCAGACCGCCGGCATGGCGCTGGCCAGCGACCTCTCGCCCGAAGACAAGCGCCCGCGTGTGGTGGCCTTGCTCTACAGCACCTTGCTGGTGGGCATGATCCTGGGCAGCGCGCTGCTGGGTTTTGTGCTGGTGGATTTCACGCCCACGCGCCTGGTGCAGGTGGTGCAGGGCGCTGCGGTGCTGGTGGCGGTGCTCAACATCGTTTCGTTGTGGAAACAGGAGCCGCGCCAGGCCCGCCGCGGTGCGCGTGAAGCCCACGGTTTCTCGCGCAGCTGGGCGCGGCTCATGGCCATTCCGAAGATCAAACGTTTCCTCTGGACCGTGGGTCTGGGCACCGTGGCCTTCAACATGCAGGACATCATCCTGGAGCCTTATGGCGGCCAGGTGCTGGGGCTCAACGTGAGCCTCACGAGTTCACTCACCGCCATGAGTGCGGGCGGTGCACTGCTGGCCTTTGTGCTGTCGGCGCGTTTCATGAAGCGCGGGCTGGACACCATCCGCCTGGCGGCCATCGGTGCCTTGCTCGGCCTGCCGGCGTTCGCCTGTGTGATCTTTTCGGCCCCGCTGAATTCGCCCCATTTGTTCCAGTTGGGCGCCGCGCTCATCGGTTTCTCCGGCGGTCTGTTCTCGGTGAGCATGCTGCTCACCGCCATGGACCTGCCCGAACGCGAACTCACCGGCCTGGTGCTGGGTGCCTGGGGCGCGGTGCAGGCCACGGCGGGCGGCCTGTCCATGGCGTTTGGCGGTGTGCTGCGCGACGTGGTGTCCGGCCTGGCCACCAACGGCTGGCTGGGCGAAGCCCTCAACTCACCGGTCACGGGCTACAGCTTCGTGTTCCACCTTGAAATCTATTTGCTCTTCGCGGTGCTCATCGCGTTGGGTCCCTTGGTGCGCCGGTCCAGTCAGACCGAGCGCAACCCCCATCCGATTGGCCTGGCCGAGTTGCCAGGTTGAAAAGTGTTGTTGAAGAGTCACCGAGCCAGCCCTCATTGAAGGAGAACCACCATGGAAACAGGCGCAATCACCCAGTACGTCGACGTTGCACAACTCGTGCTTTACGCGTTCTGGATTTTCTTCTTCGGATTGATCTACTACCTCCAGCGAGAGAGCCATCGCGAGGGTTATCCCATGGACCCCGGCCGTGAAAACGGCCCGGTGACGCCGGGCTGGCCCACCGCCCGTCCCAAGACCTACGAACTGGAAGACGGCCGCACGTTTGTTGCACCCGATCCGAACCGTGCCGACGGTGCGTATTCGGCCACGCCCACCCACCGCTGGGCCGGCTCCCCACTCGATCCGGTGGGCGACCCGTTGCTGGCCGGCGTGGGCCCCGGTGCCTGGGCAGCGCGTGCCGACCACCCCGACATGACGCTCGAAGGCGAAGCCAAGATCGTTCCGCTGCGCGCAGCGTCCGACCACGGCGTGGCCCGCCAAGACACCGATCCGCGCGGTCTGCCGGTGTATGGCGCCGACAAGGCAGTGGCCGGTGTCGTGCGCGACATGTGGGTCGACAAGTCGGAAATGATGTTCCGCTACATCGAGGTCGATCTCAAGAGCGGTGGTTCGGTGCTGCTGCCGGTGAACTTCTCGCGCATCCGCAAGGACGGCGTGAGCGTGCACGCCCTGCTGGCCGAACAGTTCGCCAATGTGCCCAAGACGCGCAGCCCTGAGCAGGTGACGCTGCTGGAAGAAGAGAAGATCATGGCGTACTACGGCGCCGGCTTGCTGTATGCAACCCCCGACCGCATGGAGCCGCTGCTGTGAACGCGCACCACGAACACGAGTTCGAGGCCGCGCCGGGCCTGCCCGAGGCGCTGCCGCAAGGCGAGCGCATGCTCTGGCAGGGCAGCCCTGATTTCATGACCTTGGCGATCCACGCGTTTCACGTGCGCAAGCTGGCGATCTACTTCACCGCCATGCTGGGTCTGCAGTGGTTGTATTTGCTGGGCGAGCCAGGCGGCGCCCTGCTGATGCCGTTGCTCACCAGCGCCGTGCTGGCCACCGTGGCCCTGGGTCTGCTGGCGCTCACGGCCTGGTTCTCCGCCCGCACCACGGTTTACACGCTGACCGACCGCCGCATCCTCATGCGCATCGGCATTGTGCTCACGCTCACCTTCAACCTGCCGCTGCGCAAGCTGGCCGCCGCCGCCATTCGCCCACAAGCCGGCGGACACGGTGACATTGCGCTCACCCTGACCGGTGGCGACCGCATTGCGTACCTCAACCTCTGGCCTCACGCACGGCCCTGGCTGCTCAAGCAGCCCCAGCCCAGCCTGCGCTGTGTGCCACAGGCTCAGAAGATCGGCGAGCTGGTTTTGCAAGCCTGGACCGCGCAGAACACCGACACCCTGGCCATCCTGGGCAACAGCGAACAGGAACCGACGCCCGCGCGTCAGCCGCGCGAGCGCGAGATCGCTGCCGCCACCGCCTGACCGTATTCCGGAGACGCACCATGAACACGCACCACCCTTCACCCCTGGGCACCGATACCCCCTGGCCGATCTGGGCGCTGGGCGTTTTTCTGCTGTTGGTTCTTGCCGGCGTCACGCTGCAGATGAAGGTGTACGGCGCTGCCCCGCCCATTGCCCATGAAGCAGTGCAGTGGGAGCGCAAGCTGTCTTTCGTGGGCCAGGCCAACGGCGACATCGCCGTGCTTGACGCGGGTACGAAACAGGAAGTGGCGCGTTTCCAGGGTGAGCAGGGTTTTCTGCGCGGCAGCTTGCGCGCACTCAACCGCGAGCGCAAGCGCAGCGGCATGAACCCCGACCTGCCGTTCCAGCTCACGGGCCACGTGGACGGCCGCATCACGCTGCTGGACACCGCCACCGGTCAGCGCCTGAGCCTGGAGTCGTTCGGCCCCACCAATTCGGGCGTGTTCTCGCAGTTGCAGTGGGCCAGGCCCGCTTCGTGAACCCCGCCATTTTCAGGAGACCCGCATGAATGCCACCACCGCCAGCCCCGAGATCGATCACGTTGCCCTGCTGATGGACACGGTGGAGAGCGCCGAAGACGCCAACGCCAAGGCCGTGCGCAACACCGTGCTGTCGCCGCGCTTCTACACCACCGACTTCAAGGCCATGGACGCGCTGGACATCTCCAGCGTGCGCGCCGACTGGGACGTGATGATGAAAGAGTACGAGGGCGACAACAACCACGACCACTTTCAGCGCGACGCCGCGTTTGCCGACGAGGTGCGCACCCTCATGCCGCAGCTCTCGCCCGAGATGCGCCAGGAGTTTCTGGACTTCCTCATCAGCTCGCTGACCTCCGAGTTCTCCGGTTGCATCCTCTACAACGAGATCCGCAAGAACGTCAGCAACCCCGACATCAAACAGTTGATGACCTACATGGCGCGCGACGAATCGCGCCACGCCGGGTTCATCAACCAGTCGCTCAAGGACTTCAACCTCGGCATCGACCTGGGCAGCTTGAAGCGCAACAAGGCCTACACCTACTTCAAGCCCAAGTACATCTTCTACGCCACCTACCTCAGCGAGAAGATCGGCTACGCGCGCTACATCACGATCTTTCGCCAGCTGGAACGCAACCCTGACAAACGCTTTCACCCCATCTTTCGCTGGTTCGAGCGCTGGTGCAACGACGAGTTTCGCCACGGCGAATCGTTCGCGCTGATCATGCGTTCGCAGCCCGAACTGCTGCGCGGTGCCAACAAGCTCTGGATTCGCTTTTTCATTCTCGCGGTGTACGCCACCATGTACGTGCGCGACCACACGCGACCGCTCCTGCACGAGGCGATGGGCCTGGAGTCCACCACCTACGACTACGAGGTGTTCCGCATCACCAACGACATCTGCCGCCAGGTGTTTCCGGTGGAGGTCGACATCGACAACCCGGCCTTCCGCCGGGGGCTGGAACGGCTGCTGAAGATATCGCTGGCCGCCGACGCTGCGAAGAAACGCGGTGGTGTGATCGGCAAGCTGCAGGTGGCTGGTTGTGCGGTGCAGGCTGCGCTGGCGTTTGGCCGGCTCTTCCTGTTGCCGGTGAAAAAGCAGGCGCTGCCGCAAACGATCCGCATGGAACCGGTCTGGTGACAGCCGCCATGCGAACAACCTCCGTTCGGGCTGAGCTTGTCGAAGCCTTCGCACGGCCCTTCAACTGGCTCAGGGCGACCGGATGAATGAAGTCGCCGCACCTGCGCTGTTTGCGCTGCTGTGCTGGTGGTTCGGTACGGGTGCGATCCTGTGGCTGGTGCGCCGCAGTCCTTCCACATTCCCCTGGAGCATGGGGGTGTTGAGCCTGCTGCTGCTCGGCAGCCTGTGGACCACCCAGCTCAGCATGCAGGACCACACCGTGGCCAGCGCCTACCTCGCGTTTGCCAGCGTGATCGTGATGTGGAGCTGGCACGAGATGGCGTTTCTCACCGGCTGGCTCACCGGGCCACGCCGCGTGCCTTTGCAGGCGGGCGCGCGCGGCTGGCTGCGCTTCACCCAGTCGGTGCAGGCGGTGATCTGGCACGAACTCGCCTTGCTCGCCAACTTCGGCGTGCTGCTGTGGATGCAGCAGGGCCAGGCGGGTCATGTGGCCATCTGCACCTTTGCCTTGCTCTGGTGCATGCGCTTCTCGGCCAAGATGAATTTGTTTCTCGGTGTGCCCGAGACCGGCGAGCAGTACCTGCCCAGCCACCTGGTGTACCTGGCCAGCTATTTCAAGCGCGGCCCGCTCACGCTGTTTTATTACCTCACCGTGGGCTTGTCCTGCGTGGTGTGGGCGTGGATGGTGTGGCTGGTGTCCAGCGGCGAGACCACGGTGACCACCGGCTGGGTGCTGCTGGCCGCCCTGCTGGGCCTGGCCATCGTCGAACACGTGATCATGGCGTTTCCCACGCCCATGCAGAAACTCTGGGGCTGGGCCATGTCGCGCAGCCCGGTGATCAAACCGGAAAAAGCATGAACGCTTTTCGCACGCCCGAAGACCTGTGGGCTCTGCCGCCCGCGCCACGCCCGTTGTCGACAGGGCCTTCGCCCGACGCGCCGCACGCGGTGGTCATCGGCAGCGGTTTTGGTGGCCTGGCATCCAGCGTGCGGCTGGCCGCCAAGGGCTGGCGCGTGACCGTGCTGGAAAAGCTCGACGCGCCCGGCGGCCGCGCCTATGTGCACCAGCAGAACGGCCATGTGTTCGACGCCGGCCCGACCATCATCACCGTTCCGTTTCTGTTCGAGGAGCTGTGGGCATTGGCCGGGCGCAAGCTGTCGGACGACATCGAGCTGCGTGCGCTCGACCCGTTCTACCGCATCCGTTTCGACGACGGCGACCACTTCAATTACAGCGGCGACCCCGAGAAGATGCGCGCCGAGGTGCGCCGCATCAGTCCGGATGATGCGGCCGGCTACGAACGCTTCATGGCCGAGGCGGACCACTGCTATCGGCTGGGCTTCGAGGCGCTGGGTGACAAGGCCTTTGACACCGTGGGCGATCTCATCAAAGCCAGCCCGGCCATCTTCAAGATGCGCGGCTGGCGCAGCCTGCACGCCATGGTGGCGGCGCACCTCAAGCACCCCAAGCTGCGCATGGCCATGAGCCTGCAGAGCTTGCTGATCGGTGGCAACCCGTTCTCGGTCACCTGCATCTACAGCCTGATCAACGCGCTGGAGCGCAAGTACGGCGTGCACTGGGCCGTGGGCGGCACGGGCAAGCTCGTGCAAGGTTTGGTGAGCCTGTTGCAAGGGCAGGGCGGGGTGCTGCGTTGCAATGCCGAGGTGAAGCGCATCGAGGTGGACCGGGGTGTGGCCACCGGCGTGACGCTGGCCAGCGGCGAGCACATCAGCGCCGACATCGTGGTCTCGAACGCCGACACCGCCTGGACCTACCGCCACCTGATCGACGCACAGCACCGCCGCCACTGGACCAACCGCAAGGTGGAGGGCGGCCGTTACTCCATGAGCCTCTTCGTCTGGTACTTCGGCACCAGCCGCCAGTACACCGATGTCCCGCACCACATGATGCTGCTGGGCCCGCGCTACAAGGAACTGCTGAAGGACATCTTCCGCCGCCACAAGCTGGCCGACGATTTCAGCCTCTATCTGCACCGCCCCACCGCCAGCGACGCGAGCATGGCACCCGCCGGGCATGACACGTTTTATGCGCTGGCCCCGGTGCCCCACCTGGACAGCGGCACCGACTGGGCCACCCGCGCCGAGTCGTTCCGCGCCGCCATCGCCGAGGTGCTGGACCGCACGGTGTTGCCGGGGTTCGAACAACACATCACCGCCTCGCTGCTCACCACGCCGCAGGATTTTCACGACCGTCTGTTGTCGTTCAAAGGCGCGGCCTTCGGCCTGGAGCCGCTGCTCCTGCAGAGCGCGTGGTTTCGCCCGCACAACCGCAGCGAAGACGTGGACGGTCTCTTCATGGTGGGTGCCAGCACCCACCCCGGCGCGGGTGTGCCGGGCGTGCTGATGTCGGCCAAGGCGCTCGACTCGGTGGTGCCATCCGCAACAACCTGGCAGCAAAACCATGCACGCAAGCACGCATCACGCTGACAAACCGGCGCAGGGCGCCTCGGTGGACCTGGACGCCTGCGTGGCGCTCATGCGCACCGGTTCCAAAACGTTTTTTGCGGCCAGCCGCCTGCTGCCTATGCGCGTGCGGGCTTCATCGATCGCGCTCTACGCCTTCTGCCGCGTGGCAGACGACATGGTCGACAACGGCGACATGGGCATCGACGAGGCCATGCGCGTGCTCTCCCACCGGCTGGACCGCATCTACGCCGGTGACCCGCAAGACTGTGTGGAAGACCGCGCGCTCTCGGTGGTGGTGCAGCGCCACGAGCTGCCCCGCCCGCTGCTCGACGCCTTGCTCGACGGCTTCGCCTGGGACGCGCAGGGCCGGCGCTACGACACGCTGGAGCAGGTGCACGACTACGGCGCGCGGGTGGCCGGTAGCGTGGGCGCCATGATGTGCTGGATCATGGGCGTGCGCAGCCCGCAGGCGCTGGCGCGCGCCTGCGAACTCGGCGTGGCCATGCAGCTCACCAACATCGCGCGCGATGTGGGCGAAGACGCGCGCAACGGCCGCCTGTATTTGCCGCGCCAGTGGATGGCGCAGGCCGGCATCGACACCGACACCTGGCTGATGCGACCAGTGGGCAGCCCGGCGCTGCAGAGCGTGGTGTCCCGCCTGCTCGATGAAGCCGATCGGCTCTACGAGCAAGCCGCCGCCGGCATTGCGCAGCTGCCGCGCGATTGCCGCTCGGCCATCCTGGCGGCGCGCCTGATTTATGCCGAGATCGGTCAGCAGCTGCGCCGCGAGGGCCTGGACCCCTGCGCGCGCCGCGCCATCGTGCCCACTTCGCGCAAGCTGGTGCTGCTGGCGTGTGCCTCGGTGCAATCGGGCTGGGTGGGGCGCTCGTCCGGGGTGGTGCCGCCCCTGGCCGCGATTGCCTACCTGGTGGACCACTGCCACACGCTGGAGAGCACCGCGTTTTCCAGCGGGATCTCCACACGGCCCTTCAGCCAGCGAATGGCCTGGATGCTGGAGATGTTCGAGCGCGTGGAGGCGCGGCGCCAGGCCGAGCGCGACGCCGGGGGGCGCAGGGCAGTGCCGGCGCAGCAACTTTCTCACTGAGGACTGGGCCGCCGTTCAGGTCAGATCGGCGATCAGCTCCGCCTTGCGCCGGGCCATGCGGCTGCCGAGTTCTTCCAGGTCGATGTCGGAGGCTTCCACACGCGGAAGCAGGCTGGTGCGCAGGTTCGACACATGCTCCTGCATTTCCTGGGCCAGCACCTGGATGGGGCCATCAATGTGTTCGGCCACCGGCTCCAAGCTCTGGATGTGAGCCACCAGCGCCTTGATGGTGCCGTGTTCCGGTGCGGCCGTCGGCGCGACAGCACTCACCGCCGGGTAGAACACCTCTTCCTTCACCTGCGCGTGTACCACCACGGTGGCGCAGATGCGCTGCACCAGAAAGCGCTTGTTGTTCACCGAGCGCGTGTTCTCGAACGCCACAAACATCTGCTGCAGTTCGGCATGTTCGGCAGCAAGATGGCTGATGGCGTCGGTCGCGGGCGGGCGGATGGGAGTGCGGCGGGCTCGGCGATCGGTTTTCATGGTTCCACCGTAAAGCCCTGGATCCATGCGGGTCTGTGCGCTGCCCAACACTGCCGTCCGCCATTACATTTCTGACTGCTCGCCGCCTCGTCGGGCGTTCCACCAGAAATACACGCATGTCCACCACCGCCGAAGGCCCTCAGACCGATCTTGAATGGCCCGACAAGGCGCCACCCTCAGCCATGCCCTGCACCGAATGCCCCTTGCGGCCCCTGCCCCTGTTCGTTGACCACACCCCCGAAGAGCTGGAGTTGGTGCAATCGCTCAAGCGCCGCTCCCTGAAGGTGGAAGCCGGCCAGACCTTGATCCACGAAGGGCAAACCGATTCACCGCTCTATACCCTTCTGCAAGGCTGGGCTTTCCGCTACAAGACCCTGAGCGACGGCCGGCGCCAGATCCTCACCTTCTTGCTGGCCGGTGATTTTGTCGGCGTGCAGCAGAAGATGGGCGATGCCGCGGCCCACGGTGTGGACACGCTCACCTCCACCAGCTTCTGTGTTTTCCAGCGCGACGCCTTGTGGGAGATCCACCGCCGATCACCCACCATGGGTTTCAACGTGACCTGGCTCACAGCACACGAAGAGTCCCTGGTGGACGACACGCTGCTATCGGTGGGTCGCCGCAGCGCCGAAGAACGCATCGCCAGCATGCTGATCCTGCTGTTCAAGCGCGCGGCCGCGCTCCAGGAGGACAACGGCAAGGGTGGGGTGGTGTGGCCGCTGACGCAGCAACACATCGCCGATGCGCTGGGCCTGTCGCTGGTGCACACCAACAAGACCCTGCGGAAGCTGGAGAAGCGCGGCCTGCACGAGATCAAGGACGGGCGCCTGCACCTGCGGGACGTGAGGGCGCTGGCCCGTCTGGCCGACCTTTACGGTGACGGCCACCCGCCGCAGCGCCCTCTGGTCTGAGCAAGGCCACCGGGGCCGGTGCCCGGGTTTGTGATCTATTGACAAGTTATGTAAAGCGTAGTGGGCATATGTCTTTCGACATGGAAAACCCATATGCATCAACCTACATTGCGCCTCTCAGTGGACACAACGACAACTAAGGCACATCCCATGTCACCGTCATCTCTTTCCCATCGCGAACAGAACCAGTTGCTTGCGGCCATGCCTTTTGACGACTGGCGTTACATCGAATCCCACCTGGAGTGGGTCGAAATGCCGGCGCAAAGCACGCTGTTCGAGGCCGGCAGCAGCCTGCGCCACGTGTACTTCCCCACCACGGCGGTGGTATCGCTGGTCTCCACCATGCTGGACGGTGCCACGGTGGAGGTGGCGGCGGTGGGCAGCGAGGGCATGGTGGGCGTGGACGCTTTCATGGGCAGCAGCAATGCCAACGACGGCACCACCGCCAGCGGCACCGTGGCTGCACAGAACACCGCCCTCGTGAGCCGGGGCGGGCACGGCTACCGCATGAGCGCGCAGTCGATCGCCCACCAGGCCAAGCGCTCCGAGCGGGTCATGCACCACCTGCTCAACTACACACGCACGCTGTTCCTGCACATGTCGCAGACCTCGGCCTGCAACCGCCACCACTCGCTGGACCAGCAACTCGCACGCTGGCTGCTGGTGCACCTGGACCGCCAGGCCGACAACGACCTGCGGATCACACAGGAGCGCATGGCCAGCATGCTGGGTGTGCGCCGTGAGGGTGTGACCGGTGGAGCACTGCGCCTGCAAAAGGCCGGGGTGATCCGCTATGGCCGAGGCCAGGTTTCGGTGATTGATCGTGCTGGTCTGGAATCCATGAGCTGCGAGTGCCACGGTGTGATCCGTGATGCCTACAAACGCCTCAGCAACGATGCGGTGCTGCAGGTCAAGCCCACAGCGCAAACGGACCTTGCTCCGGCTTCAAGCCATGCGACTGCGGAGCGCATCGGCGCCGAGGGCTGGCAGACGGCTCAGGCCTCGACCTGAGGTTGCAGGAACACCCGGGCCCTGCGCGGCGCCACCACCACGGTGTCGCCTTCACGGATGCCCAGTTCCTTGAAGCGCTCAGCCGGCAGGTGGGCCTCGATCAGTCGGGGCGGGTTGCTGCTGGCGGATGACTCCAGCGGCAGGAGTTCGAGGCGGGCGATCGGCCCCACCACCACGGCGCGGTCGAGCTTGACCACCATGCCGTTCAGGCCGGCCGCGTAGGGCAACACATCGAGCTCGTGCGGGCGCACATAGGCGTAGGCCTGCGCGTCCTGTGCGCCTGCGTGTTCGGGTGAGGCGATCGACACGCCGTCCAGGTGCATCTGGCCTTCGTGCGCGCGACCATGAAACAGGTTCACGTCGCCGAGGAAACCATACACAAACGGGCTGGCCGGGCGGTCCCACACCTCTTGCGGTGCGCCCACCTGTTCCACATGGCCCTGGTTCATCAGCACCACGCGGTCGGCCACTTCCAGGGCCTCTTCCTGGTCGTGCGTGACGAACACGCTGGTCACGTGCAGCTCGTCGTGCAGGCGGCGCAGCCAGCGGCGCAGTTCCTTGCGCACCTTGGCGTCGAGCGCACCGAAGGGTTCGTCCAGCAACAGCACCTTGGGCTCCACCGCCAGTGCGCGCGCGAGCGCAATGCGCTGGCGCTGGCCGCCCGAGAGTTGCGAGGGGTAGCGGTCGGCCAGCCAGTCGAGCTGCACCAGCTTGAGCAGGTCGTGCACCTTGGCCTTGATCTGCGCGTCGCTCGGGCGCTCACTGCGCGGCTTCACCCGCAGGCCAAACGCCACGTTTTCCAGCACCGTCATGTGGCGGAACAGCGCGTAGTGCTGGAACACGAAGCCCACGTTGCGCTCGCGCACATGCACGTCGGTGGTGTCTTCGCCGCTGAACAGGATGTTGCCGGTGTCGGGCGTTTCCAGGCCGGCAATGATGCGCAGCAGCGTGGTCTTGCCGCAGCCCGACGGACCGAGCAGCGCGAGCAGCTCGCCCGAGTGGATGTCGAGATTGACGTTGTTCAGCGCCTGGAAGTTGCCGAAGTGCTTGTTGATGTTGCGGATTTCGATGCTCATGGTCTTTGTCTTTCTCCCTCGCCCCTCTGGGGAGAGGGTTGGGGTGAGGGGGCGGCGCTGATCTCTCAGGCCAATTTTCCCGGCCCCGCGGAAAATTTGCGGGCGGCGGTTTTTACTTTGGTTAATTCCCGATTAAATGGCGTTACTTGTTCAGCCCGAGTACAGGTCGAAATATTCAATGCTGTTACTTGCCTCAACTCATCTTGTTATTTACTTGGGGGCCGGCAGATCAAGGCAAGAATCGGGCGCTCGGAACACGAATTGTTAACGAATTCCTTTCAAACTCGTAATCTGAGAATGCCTGCGAAAGGGAATCGTTAAATGGCCGCTCCGTCGATCATCCGCCAAGCCATCTCGCAAAGCCGCGGCGCCTTCGGCGTCGTCGCGGGCTTCAGCCTGATCATCAACATCCTGGTTCTCGCATCGCCGATCTACTCGATGCAGATTTTCGACCGGGTCCTCAGCAGCCGCAGCATCGATACCCGTCTCCTTCTCACCCTCATCGTCATCGTCGCCGTCGGCGCCATGTCGGCGATCGAAACGCTGCGCGGCCAGGTGCTG
>JAJNQE010000033.1 GCA_021154985.1 Hydrogenophaga sp. | reverse complement strand
TCGTCAACTGGGGGCTGTTCACCGCCATCGTGCTCGCGGTGGTCATGTTCAAGTCCTCCAGCAACCTCGCGGCCGCCTACGGTATCGCGGTCACGCTGGACATGCTCATCACCACCGTGCTCACGTTCTTCGTGATCCGCTACAGCTGGAAGTACCCATTGGGGATGTGCATCGCCGCCACCGGCTTCTTCTTTGTCATCGATCTGGCCTTCTTCAGTTCCAACCTGCTCAAGCTCTTCGCCGGTGGCTGGTTCCCGCTGCTCATTGGTGGCGCGGTGTTCACGCTCATGATGACCTGGAAGGAAGGGCGCGCGCTGATGCTGGAGAAACAGCACGCCGAATCGATCGAACTCAATGCGTTTCTGGACGCGATCTTCATCGCGCCACCCGCGCGCGTCGAAGGCACGGCGGTGTTCCTCACGGCCGACATCGGCACCGTGCCCAACGCGATGCTGCACAACCTCAAGCACAACAAGGTGCTGCACGAGCAGAACCTGTTCGTCACCGTGCGCGCCCACGAGGTGCCCTGGATCGGCCTGAGCAAGCGCCTGGAGATCGAGGCATTGGGGCACGACTGCTGGCAGGTGATCGTGAATTACGGCTTCAAGAACGACCAGGACCTGCCCGACGCACTGTCGGCCATGCGTGGGCGTGGTTGTGAGATCGGCTCCATGACCACCAGTTACTTCCTCTCACGCGATGTGGTCGTGCCCACCATCGGCAGCGGCATGGCGCCCTGGCGCGAGAAGCTGTTTGCGCAGATGCACCACAACGCCAGTGCCGCCGCCGAATTCCTGAACCTGCCGAGCAATGCGGTGATCGAGTTGGGTTCGAAAGTCGAGATTTAGATCCGTTCAACGCCAGGCTTTCCATCGAGCGCCTGCCGGCGATGGGTAAGCGCTTCCGCCCAATTTTTCACCCGTTGAGCGTCTTCCTTTCCAAAAATAGTAAACATAAAGTATTGAAATAATTTCAAGAGTCGCTAAGAATCCGCGGCCTTTGCTTTTAATTTAGTACGAATGTTTCAGGAGAGGGAGTCCCATGGCATGGCCGAAAGCCGGTAGATCAGCGCGCGATATCGCCGCGTTCCAAGTCCTTGCAGGCGTGTTCTGCGGTGTGTTGTGGGTGGACCCGGTTGCCGGCCAAGTGGTGCGCGACCCCGCCGAGCAGCGACGCGACCTGGAGCGCGACACCACCGAACAGCGCCGCGCGCAGGAGCGCGACGCTCAGCAGCGCGAACGGACTCTGCCGCAGCGCGACCGGCGGCCCGATGTGCCCCCAGCCACACCCGATCCCCGCCTGCCTCAAGACGAAGCGCCGTGTTTCGCGATCCGCGGGCTTCAACTGCGTGGCGACGACGCCCAGCGCTTTGCCTGGGTGCTGGATCACCTGGACGGCCCTGACGGGCAGGACAGCCCCCTGCAGCGTTGCCTGGGCGCCGACGGCATCGGTATGGTGGTGCAGCGCGCGCAAAGCGCCTTGGTCGAGCGCGGTTTCGTCACCAGCCGCGTGTTGGTCGACGCCCAAGACCTGGGCCAAGGCCAGCTCGTGCTCACCGCCATTCCCGGGCGCATCCGGCACGTCCGCTTTGCCGATCCGCAGGCGTTGCGCACCCCGTCCTGGAAAAGCGCCTTGCCCGCGCGCCCGGGCGATGTGCTCAACCTGCGCGACATCGAACAGGCGCTGGAGAACTTCAAGCGCGTGCCCACCGCCGAAGCCGATATCCAGATCGAGCCCGCCGACGGGCCAGGAGAAAGCGACCTGGTCATCCGCTGGAGCCAGCGGCTGCCGCTGCGCCTGAACCTCAGCGTCGACGACAGCGGCGCGCGCAGCACGGGCAAGTACCAGGGCAGCGTCACCGTCAGTCTCGACAACCCGCTGGGCCTGAACGACCTCTTTTATGTGGGCGTGCAGGGCGACCTGGGCGGCGGCGATCCGGGCCGGCGTGGCACGAATGGCCACTCGTTGCACTACGCCGTGCCCTGGGGCAAGCACCTGCTGGCCCTGGACCTCAGCGACCACCGCTACCTGCAAAGCGTGGCCGGTCTTTCGCAGGACTACACCTACCGCGGCAGGAGCGATTCGCAAAGCCTCACTCTCTCGCGTCTGCTGTACCGCGATGCCTTGCATACCACCACTCTGCAACTCCAGGGCTTCGCGCGCCAATCACGCAACTTCATCGACGACACCGAAGTGGACGTGCAACGCCGCCAGGTGGGCGGTTGGCAACTCGGTGTCGAGCACCGCGCCTTCCTGGGCGAAGGCACGCTTGAGCTGGGTCTGCGTTACCGGCGCGGCACGGGCGCGTTTGACGCCCTGCCCGCACCCGAAGAGGCCTTTGGCGAAGGCACATCGCGCTTCGCGCTCGTGCAGGCCGATGTGCGCTGGCAGCAACCCTTCCGTCTGGGCGCACACACCTGGCGCTACAGCGGCCAATGGCGCGGCCAGGCCAACCGCACGCCGTTGTCACCACAAGAACGCTTCGCCATCGGCGGGCGCTACAGCGTGCGTGGTTTCGACGGGGAATCCAGCCTGAGCGCCGAGCGCGGCTGGAGCCTGCGCAACGAACTTTCCACGCCGTTGGGTGGCAGTGGGCAGAGCGTGTTCGTCGGGCTGGACCACGGCGAGGTGGGCGGTCCCTCTGCCGACTTCCTGATCGGCAAGCGGCTCACGGGCGCGGTGCTCGGCCTGCGCGGTGGCATGGGCCCGCTGCAGTATGAAGTCTTCGCGGGCTGGCCGTTGCGCAAACCCGAGGGGTTTCGCACGGCCCACACGACCGTCGGCTTCTGGCTCGCCGCGGGCTTCTGACGTCCGCTGCATCCGAAAACATCCAATATCTCAAGGGAGTTCCTCATGAACAAGAAGCGCCAC
>JAJNQE010000028.1 GCA_021154985.1 Hydrogenophaga sp. | reverse complement strand
TGCGATGTCAGCGCGCTCAGCGTGATGGTGCCTTGGCTCCTCACATCGAACGCGTGTGGCGAGCCAACATGCAGGTCTACGGTGCCGACAAGGTCTGGAAGCAGCTCAACCGAGAGGGCATCTCCATTGCCCGCTGCACGGTTGAACGCTTGATGAAGCGCCTGGGCTTGCAGGGTGTGCGCCGTGGCAAGGTGGTGCGCACCACCGTCAGTGATGGCAAGGCACCATGCCCGCTGGACCGGGTCAACCGGGTCTTCAAGGCCGATCGGCCCAACCAGCTTTGGGTCTCTGACTTCACCTACGTATCGACCTGGCAGGGCTGGCAGTACGTGGCCTTTGTGATCGACGTGTATGCCCGACGCATCGTGGGTTGGCGCGTGAGCAGTTCGATGCGAACGGACTTCGTGCTCGATGCACTTGAGCAGGCGCTGTATGCCAGGCAGCCCGAGCGCGATGGCAGCCTGGTTTGTCACTCCGACCGGGGATCGCACTACGTCAGCATCCGCTACAGCGAGCGACTGGCCGAGGCTGGCATCGAGCCTTCAGTGGGCAGCAAGGGCGACAGCTACGACAACGCGCTGGCCGAGACCATCAACGGCTTGTACAAGGCCGAGCTGATCCACCGGCGAGCGCCTTGGAAGACCAAGGAATCGGTGGAGCTGGCCACCCTGGAATGGGTGTCCTGGTTCAACCACCACAGGCTGCTGGAACCCATCGGCTACATACCTCCGGCCGAGGCTGAGGCAAACTACTACCGGCATCTCGCCAATCAGGCGGCAACCACTGCCTGACTTAAACCAACCGGCCTCCACGAAACCCGGGGCGGTTCAACCCGTCATCGCATTGAAACGCAGGAGCGGCGTTACTCCATGCTGTTTCCATCGACATTCCTCCTGCTCACCCTGGGGGTTGCGGCTATCGTGCTGCGAAGGGTTTTGCATCCGCTGGGTTCGGTTGAAAATGCGTCGGCCGCCATCGAGTCGGGCGACCTGGGCGCGCGCTCCGGTTACCGCTCGCGTGACGAGTTGGGCAGCCTGGCCAGTCGCTTTGACGCTATGGCTCAAGGTTTGCAAGAGCGCACCAGAGCCCTGGAGGCGGCTCAAGCCGATTTGCGT
Organism: Hydrogenophaga sp.; assembly: GCA_021154985.1. GTDB lineage: Bacteria > Pseudomonadota > Gammaproteobacteria > Burkholderiales > Burkholderiaceae_C > Hydrogenophaga. The sequence continues at coordinate 12,250 of JAJNQE010000028.1, read as the reverse complement.
CGAATCATGGATGCCATGCCTTCCATGATCGGGTACTGGGACCAGAACCTGATCTGCCGTTTCGCCAACCATGCCCTCCGGGTCTGGTTCGGCCTTGATCCCAGCTCCATGCCGGGGAAGTCCATGCAGGCCTTGCTGGGGCCGGCGTTTATGGAAAAAAACCGTGTCTTCCTGGAGGGCGCGCTGGCTGGCAAGGAGCAGACCTTCGAGCGTGAGATACCGGATCCGGCAGGCGGCCCAACTCGGCATTCCCTGACTCGCTATCTGCCGGACATCCGGAATGGAGCTGTGCAGGGTTTTTATGTGCTGGCATTTGACATCTCCGAATCCAAAAAGGCGCAGCAGCAACTCGAAACAGCCCACGGGGAGCTGCAACTGCGAACCAGACAAGCCGAGCAGGCCAGCCTGGCAAAGAGCGCGTTTCTGGCGAACATGAGCCATGAGATCCGCACGCCCTTGAGTGCGGTGCTGGGCATGCACAGAATGCTGCAGGAGACGGACCTCAAGCCCGCCCAGAGCAGGCTGCTCCGCAAGGCTGATCGGGCAGGACATACGTTGATGGACATCATCAACGACGTGCTGGACCTGGCCAAGATCGAGGCTGGAGAGATGGCGCTTAATGTGCAGCCTTTACAGCTGCGCGGGTTATTTGACGAGTTGTTGGACATCCATGGTCCTGTGGCGCAAGCCAAGGGCTTGGAGCTCACACTGGACACCAAGGGCGAGGTTCCCCAGTGGATCGTCGGGGACCGCTTTCGCTTGCGGCAAGTGCTCAGCAACCTGCTGGGCAATGCGATCAAGTTCACGTCGGCCGGCGCAGTGATCCTGTCAGCGCATGTGCGAAAGGATGGCCCACAGCCCACGTTGGTTTTGGCGGTGCGGGACAGCGGCGTGGGTGTTCCACAGGATGCGATCGGGCGCCTCTTCACACCGTTTGTGCAAGCCGACGAAAGCACCACCCGGCAGTTTGGCGGTACGGGACTGGGGCTCTCCATCGTCCGAAATCTGGCGCGGATGATGGGTGGTGATGCCGAGGTCAGCAGCACGGTGGGCGTGGGCAGTGAATTCTCGATCACTCTGCCACTGCTCAAGGCCGACGAGCATGCGGTTGCCAAGGCTGTGCGGGCAAGTCGTCCGATCCAAGTGGCGATGCTGTGTGCAGACGAGGACCTGTGGCAAGACATGCGACGTCGCCTCTACGCATTGGGGTGGGTGTGTTTCAGGCCACTGGCGGGGGAGTCGGGAGAGCCAGACGTCGTGCTCATGGATGCTGCCTTGGGTGTACAAGGAGCTGAAAAGCTTCGTGATGTCGTCAAGGCCCGCCTGGGCCAAGGCCTTGAGTTGCCTGCCATCGTCATGGGCGATGTGCAGGAGCTGGCGTCGATGGAGTTGCTTGCGCTGCCTCCCCACAGCGCCGTGGGAAAGTCGGTGGAGACTTCCGCCATCTTCAATGCGGTTATCGGAGCCATGGCACTGGGAGAGGACCAACAAGATCGGTTGATTCGTTACACCCGAGGAATTGACGGAAGCGTTCGTTGGCTGGAGGGTGCGCGCGTGCTGGTGGTGGATGATAGCGACATCAACTTGGAAATCGCTGTGTCACTGCTCCAGTTGCAGGGGGCTGAATGCCATACGTGCAGCAATGGTCAGGAGGCGGTCGACTGGTTGTTGTGCAACCCCGCCGCAGTGGATGCCATGCTCATGGACGTGCAGATGCCGGTGCTGGATGGCTTGGCCGCGACCCGCCTCATCAAATCCCATGTTGCGTTCGAAAGCCTGCCCGTGATCGCGCTCACCGCAGGCGCGCTGGAAAGTGAGCGCCTTCGCGCTGCCGCCGCAGGTATGGACGACTTCCTCACCAAGCCGCTGGAGCCCCTGGAAGTGGTGAAAGTGTTGCGCAGCAGGATCGGCCTTCGGCGAGGTCGGGTCCCCCCAGTGGCGCTGGTGCCGAGCGATCAGGGAGACACTCCTGCGGTCAGCTCCGAGTCCCAGCCCTGGCCTGAAATCACGGGCATTGACAAGGCACTGGCCATGACCTATTCAAGCAACAATGTGGTGCTTTTCAGGAAGCTGCTCACCCTCACGCAAAAGAACTACTCGACCTGGAGTACGACCTGGATGGCTATTGCGCGTCGGGAGGATGCGGAGATCAGCATCGGCTTGAGTGGGAGCCTGCACAAGTTGCGCGGCAGAGCGGGCGTGCTCGGAGCCACGAAACTGGCCGCGGTGGCCGAACAAGCCGAAAGAGCCATTCAACAAGCGTCCATGACGCCGGCCCATGCCGTTCGTTTGGTAGCAAATGTTCTTGATGAACTACTGGTTCAGGTAGCTAACCTTTGCTGTACTCATGTGTCGTCAGAGAACACTCAGTCAACAGAATTTACCTTGACACCTGCCGGGAGATACCAACTCAAACTGCTGGCAGATATGCTGGAAAAGCACGACTTAGATGCCCTCGATTTCGCTGCATCACTGAAAGACGAACTGATTGGGCTGATGGGGAAAGAAGGTGCAAGTGGCATGCTTCGCAACATGGACGACATGCACTTCAATGCTGCCCACGCCCTTCTCATCAACAAGCTGCAGCAGCCTGAGCGATCAGTTCACCCCCAACCTTTCGAGCAGTCATTCAATGTGGATCACACATGACGGTGTTGAAAGTTATTGCTCAACCGCCGGCGCAGCACGCGTGCTGCTGGTGCAAAACGATTATTGGCGCCGATCTATCAACATGCGAAGTCGCTACATACTGATTTCGGACATTGGCAGGCTGAACTTCTGCAACGGGCGGCGGGGGGCAGGTCAGTTGGTGGCGACGATGATCTCGACAACCCGTCCCCAAACCCACTTCTACCGAATCGACCAAGGTGCCCGTGGCCTAACCTGCGCAGAGCGCCATCTGGGTGCTGTGCGTGAATTTTTCCCGACTCGTCGGTCTGCACCTTGATCTCACCGGCCGGGTTCAAGGGAGCTGAAGGCGGTCGCTCATGTGTCGATCAGTTCGTATCGATTTACAGCTGAAAGAGTACGTTCCAGTACAGGCATGACTTCCTGTGCAAAGTCTCTTTTCTTGGAAGGCCATGTCCATTCGGCGCTTGCGGCCTCAACCGCATTCATCCAAACAATGTTCCAGCCACCTATCCGATCGATCACCGTGTCAACAGGCAAGCTCTCAACGTCCGCGTCAAGCTTCCCTTTCGCATTCAAATGAAAGGCTCGCTTGATACCCAAGTCTTCCAGCTTGTGGAACATGGGGCGTGGGGCGGGAATGCGCCCCATCTGCCCTTTTCTGACTGCGGCCTCCATGGAGCTGTTGACCCGCCTGGCCTGCAAATATTCTTGCAGATCCGCCTTAAGGTAGACGCATTTCTGATTGCTGCCTTTGGCTCCAACCTCCCCACTTTGAGAATAAGCGGGACCAGAGCCGTTCCTGCGCATGCGCTCCAAAGTCGAAACTGAAATTCGCAGGAAAAGCGCCGCCTCGGATGAGGTGAGCGGAACCGAATCTGGAAGGAGGTGCACACGCTCCACATCCGAGAGGTCACACAGGCGAGACGAAGCATTCATGGAATTTGATTCTCAAAGTTTGCACGCGTTGTTATCGGCTATCCACCTGCAAACTGAAGTGTTTCCGCAACCTTCTTCGGACGCCCAGACCTGGGCTTGACCGGACGACACACGTGGGGCTCGGGGGCCGGCAACACTGGCCAATCGGTGGGCTTGAGTGCGTTGAACACATTGGGGGCCTTGCCAAGGATGGCTTGTTCAATTCTTGTCATCCACTCTCGCAAAAGAGCCCACTCGGCTTTGGTGTAGGTGTCAGTCACGTTGGTGCCTGCGTGATTCAGGAGCCTTTTCTTGATGCTCTCAGGCACATCGATTGAGGTCATGACAGCACCGAACGAACGCCTGAGATCGTGACGCGAAAGTTTCTCCACATCGATCTCTTGCCTGATAGCCCGCAACAAGTCTGTCGAGTCTGTGTAATGACCCGCCTTTGAATACCTGCTTCGGGCGGGGAACACGAAAACTCGCGACCTGCCTCCAAACCCCCTCCTCTGGGTTTCAAGCGCAGCCGATTCCTGGCGCAGCCGAAGGAGGTTCAGCACCATGGGCGTCAGTGGAAGGCGGTGATTCAAAGCATTCTTGGTTCGGTAGAAGAAGACATATGGACCGTATAAATCATGATCGTGAATCCACACGTGACTGGTTGTCTTCCTCGACTCGCCCTCACCCTCACCATGCTCGGGCAACATTTCGCCCCAGCACAAACCAGCGTGTTCAGACTGTCGGCACCCCCATAGCAACATCAGCAGCAGGTAGTGAACGCCGGTCTCGTTGTCATTGACCAAGCGTTTGGACCATGCAGCCTCGAGAAACGGGCCAAGTGTGCTGCTTGGCTTGAGCGGATTGCGCTTGCCTTGCTCTTCACGCTCGAGGTTTTTCTGTGACTGGGTGCGGTAGTGGCGGTTTAAGGTCAGGATGTCAAAAGGGTTCGCCGAGATGGCGGGGGCGCGTCTTTCGGCACTGGCCGCCAGGGCTTCGTTGTCGATGCACCAACGAACGGCGGCCGTGGGCCAGCGAAACGCTTGCTCATTGGCTTCGCTGAGGGCTGATCCTTCCAGGAATCGTCGCTCAATTTCCTCTGTCTTGATCTCATTGACCACTCGATCAGTCCAGCTCCAGGCGGTCAGCTTTTTGACCACACGGTCAAAGACTCGCAAAGTGGCCTGACGCGCCGGCTTCTGTCGCCGCGTCACCAAGTGATGCCGATAGCGTGACATCGCCTCGCCGAGCGTCAGTCCAGCTTTTTGCTGCTGCCGAGCGATCTCGTTGGGGTTTCTTCCGGTCTCCAAAAGCACCAGCGCCATGTCGGCGGCCTTTTTCCGGGCCTGATCCAGCAGGTTGAAATCGGCCACGTTGCCAACTGTGGGCATCAACGATCGTCCGTTGACCTTGCGCCGAAGCACGTACGTCTTCTTACCCGCTACGCGAACGCCAAAGCCTGGGGGCGCTGCCCGGTTGCTATCCCATAAGATGTAGCCCGCCAGAAACGCCGGGTTGGGGGATCCGTCAGAGAGCCTTCTCGGGTTGGCTCCATACACAAGTTTCCCGCTCTCGTCGTGCCCGACAGGCACGCGCTCGAGCGTCAACGCCTTGATCACTTTGAGGTCCAGGTCTGTCTTGATGGGATCGCGCATTGGGGACGATGAGCAGGGCTATGGGGGACTGATATTCTCTCCTAAGCAATTGATTTAGAACATTTTTTACTGAGATATTTCTCACGGGGGACTGGAAATGAAAACACGATTTGCTTCTTCGATGGAGAGTCCCCTTCTGAACCCCAAACAAGTGACGGTGAGTACTGGAAGATGAACGCAATTGACGGTAAACGACCCAGAAGTCCAAGCGTAAGCGTTTGATGCAAAAGGACTTTTCCTCCGAAGCTCAGGCACCCGAAGACCTGTCTTCCCATACCCCCATGATGCAGCAGTACTTCGGCCTGAAAGCCGGGTATCCGAACACGCTGCTGTTCTACCGCATGGGCGATTTTTACGAGCTGTTCTTTGCCGATGCCGAGAAGGCCGCGCGCCTGCTCGACATCACGCTCACCCAGCGCGGCCAGTCGGGGGGTCAGCCGGTGGTCATGGCCGGCGTGCCTTTCCATTCGGTTGACACGTATCTCGCGCGCCTGATCAAGCTGGGCGAATCGGTGGCCATTTGTGAGCAGGTGGGCGACGTGGCCACGGCCAAGGGGCCGGTGGAGCGCAAGGTGGTGCGCGTGGTCACGCCCGGCACGCTGATCGACAGCGAACTGCTCTCCGACAAATCCGAAGCCCTGCTGATGGCGGTGCACCCCGGTGCGCGCACCGGCTGTGGCCTGGCCTGGATGTCGGTCACACAGGGCATTGTGTTTCTCGCGCAGTGCGCCAGCGACGAACTCGCCGACTGGGTGGCGCGGGTGAATCCCGGCGAGCTGCTCTACAGCGCCGAAACGTCCACCGCATTCGAGAAGACCGTGTTGTCGCTGGCCAGCCAGGCCAGCGGCCAGCGCGTGGTGGCGGTGCTGCGCCCGGCCTGGGCGTTTGACGCCGGCCTGGGCCAGCGCAAGCTGCTCGAACAGCTGCAGGCCGCCAGCCTCGCCGCCTGGGACGCGCAAGACCTCACCGACGCCCACGCCGCCGCGTCGGCCTTGCTCAACTACGCCGAACACACCCAGGGCCGCGCGCTCAGTCACGTGAAGAGCCTGCAGGTGGCGCGCAGCGGCGAGCTGATCGACCTGCCGCTGAACACCCGGCGCAACCTCGAACTCGTGCAGACCTTGCGCGGGGAGACCAGCCCCACGCTGTTCTCGCTGCTCGATGTGTGCTGCACCGGCATGGGCAGCCGCGCGCTGCGCAGCTGGCTGCTGGAGCCCCGGCGCGACCGCACGCAGGCCCATGCGCGGCTGGCCGCCATCAACACCCTGCGCGGTGGGCTGTGGCAGGGCCTGCGCGCCTCGCTCAAGGGCGCGAGCGATGTGGAGCGCATCACCGCGCGCACCGCCCTGCGGCAGGTGAAGCCGCGCGAGCTGGTGGGCCTGGGCCCGACCCTGGAGCGCGCGCAGCAACTGGCGCTCCAGCTCGGCCCGCAGGAAGCGGGCGGCCTGCTGCACGGCATCGGCGCGCACCTCACACCGCCCGACGGCTGCGCCGCCTTGCTGCGCAGCGCCTTGCTGGCCGAGCCGGCCGCGCTGGTGCGCGACGGTGGCGTGATCGCCGACGGGTTTGACGCCGAGCTCGACGAGCTGCGCGCCATCCAGAACAACTGCGACGGTTTCCTGATCGAGCTGGAGCAGCGCGAACGCGCGCGCACCGGCATCGCCAACCTGCGGGTTCAGTTCAACAAGGTGCACGGCTTCTACATCGAGGTCACGCAGGGCCAGGCGTCCAAGGTGCCTGACGACTACCGCCGCCGCCAGACACTCAAGAACGCCGAGCGTTTCATCACGCCCGAGCTCAAGGCGTTTGAAGACAAGGCGCTTTCAGCGCAAGACCGGGCGCTGGCGCGCGAGAAATGGCTGTACGAACAACTGCTCGACGCGCTGCAGAGCTTCATTGCCCCGCTCACCCAACTGGCGCGCGCCATGGCCGCGCTCGACGCCTTGTGTGCCCTGGCCGAGCGTTCGCTCACGCTGAACTGGAGCGCGCCGCAGTTCGTGCCCGAGCCCTGCATCGACATTCGCGGCGGTCGCCACCCGGTGGTGGAGGCCCGGCTCAATGAAACCAGCGGTGGCAGTTTCATTGCGAACGACACCGTGCTCGGGCTCAAGCAGCGCATGCAGGTCATCACCGGCCCCAACATGGGCGGCAAGAGCACCTACATGCGGCAGGTGGCGGTGATCGTGCTGCTGGCGAGCTTGGGCAGCTACGTGCCGGCAGCGTCCTGCCGGCTCGGTCCGATCGATGCCATCCACACCCGCATCGGCGCGGCCGATGACCTGGCCAATGCGCAGTCCACCTTCATGGTGGAGATGACCGAGGCCGCGCAGATCCTGCACGCCGCCACGCCCGAGAGCCTGGTGCTCATGGACGAGATCGGCCGCGGCACCTCCACCTTCGACGGCCTGGCGCTGGCCGGCGGCATTGCCACCCACCTGCACGACAAGTCGCGCGCCTTCACGCTGTTTGCCACGCACTACTTCGAGCTCACCGAGTTCCCCGCCAGCCATCATGCGGCGGTGAATGTGCATGTGAGCGCGGTGGAGTCCACGACAAAGGGCGGCGGCAAGGCCGGTGGCATCGTGTTCCTGCACCAGATCGAGCCCGGCCCGGCCAGCCGCAGCTACGGCATCCAGGTCGCGCGGCTGGCCGGTGTGCCCGCCGGCGTGGTGCAGCACGCGCGCCACGCGCTGGCCGCGCTGGAAGCCCAGAGCGAGGAAAGCCGCAGCCAGGTCGACCTGTTCGCGCCGCCACCTGCGACACTGGAGGCCGAAGCCCACCCCTTGCAAACCGCACTCGACAACATCGACCCCGACACCCTGAGCCCGCGCGAAGCGCTGGAGCAGCTCTACACCCTGAAAAAACTGATCGCCTCATCATGACTTACTGCGTCGCCGTCAAGCTCAACGCCGGCATGGTCTTCCTCTCCGACTCGCGCACCAACGCAGGCCTGGACCAGATCAGCACCTTCCGCAAAATGATCGTCTACGAGAAGCCGGGCGACCGCTTCATGTGCCTGCTCTCGGCCGGCAACCTGAGCGTCTCGCAATCCGTGCGCGAGATCCTGCAGGTGGAGCAGCTCGAAGATGCTGACGGTGGCGATCCCATCACCATCTGGAACGCCAAAAGCATGTTCGACGCCGCGCGCGTGCTGGGCGCGGCGGTGCGCCACGTCTACGAGCGCGATGGCGAGTCGCTGCAGCGCGCCGGCGTGGAATTCAACGTGTCCATGATCTTCGGCGGCCAGATCCAGGGTGAAGGCATGCGCCTGTTTCAGGTGTACTCGGCCGGCAATTTCATTGAAGCCACTTCCGAGACGCCCTTCTTCCAGGTCGGCGAATCCAAGTACGGCAAACCGGTGCTCGACCGCGTGATCGCGCCCGAGACGCCGCTGGACGAAGCCGCCAAGTGCGTGCTGGTGTCGATGGACTCCACGCTCAAGTCCAACCTGTCGGTGGGCCTGCCACTGGACCTGGTGGTGTACGAGGCGAACCGCCTGCAGTCCGACAAGATCATCTGCATCGACAACGACAACCCTTACTTCCGCATGCTGCACAACACCTGGGGGCAGAAGCTGCGCGAGGTGTTCGACAGCATCGAAGACCCGACCTGGGACGACACGCACACCGACGTGCCGCTGTTGAGCAAAGGCCCACGCTGCCAGCCGCTGCGCAAGATCACCAATGCCAAAGAAAAGCTGATCTAGGCATGTCGCTGATCATCTTCTCTCACGCCAACAGCTTTCCCGCCAGCACCTACCGCGTTCTCTTCAAGTCCCTGCGCGCCCGTGGCCACACGGTTCGGGCGGTGGACAAGTTCGGTCATGACCCGCAGTACCCCGTCACCAGCAACTGGCCGCACCTGGTGCAGCAGCTCGCCGACTTCGCCTCGCCCGAGGTCGAGGCTCATGGCCGGGGCGCCTGGCTGGTGGGGCATTCGCTGGGCGGATTCCTGAGCCTCATGTGCGCCGCACGCCACCCGCAGCTGGGTGGCCACCCAGTGCGCGGTGTGGTGCTGATCGACTCGCCGGTGCTCGGCGGCTGGCGCGCGCGCACGCTGGAGCTGATCAAACGCACGCAGCTGGTGGGATCGGTCTCACCCGGCAAGATCAGCCGCAAGCGGCGCAACACTTGGGCCAATGCGGCGGCGGCCCAGGCGCACTTCGCCAGCAAGAAGGCCTTTGCCGCCTGGGACCCGCAGGTGCTGCAGGACTACATTGCCCACGGCACGCGCGACGTGGTCGATGCCCATGGCCAGCAACACCGCACGCTGGACTTCGACCGCGAGGTGGAGACCGCGATCTACAACACACTGCCGCACAACCTGGACCGCCTGCTGCGCCGCCATCCGTTGCAGTGCCCGGTGGGTTTCATCGGTGGCACCCGTTCGCTGGAAATGAAGCAGGTCGGCATGGCCATGACCCACCGCCTGGTGGGCCAGCGCCACCCCGAACGCCTGACCATGATCGAAGGCAGCCACCTGTTTCCGATGGAGCAACCGCTGGAGACCGCCGCTGCCATCGACACCTTGCTGCAGTCGTTGCAGGGTCCAGCGTGAACGAGGGCAGATCCGCAGTGATGGCGGCGCGCCGCTCCGGTATAACCGGGTCTGAGTTTCAAACACCCGCCACAGCAGCCCACAACATGCGGTCGTTCCCATGACGCCCCCCTCCCCACCGGGCAGCCCCTTGCAACGGGTGTGGCAGCGCTTGGCAGACTGGCAACCCGACCGGCACAGCGTGTGGACACGCCTGGCCGTGGCGCTGGTGGTCACGCTGCTGGCTGCCTGGATGCGGGTGGCGCTGGCGCCGGCCGAATCCGGCGGACGCTTCATCACGCTCTCGCTCGCAGCCGCCGTTTCCGCGCTGTACGGCGGCTTCCGGGTCGGCATGTTCAGCACCGTGGTCGGCATGCTGGCGATCAACTTCGTGCTGGTGAAGCCGTATTTCAGCTTCGTCTTCGAAAACCCGGTCGAGGCCTTCTGGCTCAACCTCTGGCACCTGGTCACGCAACTGGTGGTGGTGGGCGCGATTGCGCTGATGCAGCGGCAAAACCGCCACCTGCGCGAAGCCACCGCGCTGATCCAGCAGGGCAAGCAGCAACTCGAAGACACCTTCGAGCAGGGCGCCACCGGCATGACCCACAGCCACCTCAATGGCGAGTGGATCCGCATCAACCAGACCTATTGCGACATCATCGGCTACACCAAGGCCGAGATGATGACGATGCACTTTCGGGACTTCACCCACCCGGACGACCTGGACATCGACCTCGCGCACTTCCACCGCGCGCTCAACGACGAGATCCACCACTACAGCTTCGAGAAGCGCTACATCCACAAACAAGGCCATGTGGTGTGGGCCTTCCTCACGATCTCGCTGGTGCGCAAGGCCTCCGGCGAGGCCGACTACGTGATCGCCGTGGTGCAGGACATCAGTGCCCTCAAGCACGCCGAGCAGGCCCTGCGCACCAGCGAACATCTGCTGCGCCAGGCGCACGAACTCGCGGGCCTGGCCAGCTGGCAGGCCGACGTGGCCACACGCCGCTTCGCCACGCTGTCGGGTTCGCACGAAATCCTCGGGCTTCCCCAGGCCGACTTCACCGACGCCGAGCTGCTCGCCCTTACCCACCCCGACGACCGACCGCACGTCTTGCGCCTGTGGGCCCTGGCCGTGCAGGGCAAGGCGGTGTACGACATCGAGTACCGGCTCCGCTTCGGCAGCGAGTGGCGCTGGTTCACCGTGCGCGCCGAGTTCGAGCGCGATGCGAACGGCCGCGCTGTGCGTGCGCTCGGCGTCACGCGCGACGTGACCGAGCGCAAGCGCAACGAGATGGAGATCCAGCAGCTCAACGCCTCGCTGGAACAGCGCATCGACGCGCGCACGCGCGCCCTGAAGGCCGCCTACGACGAGCTGGAGAGTTATTCGTACGCCGTGGCGCACGACCTGCGCTCACCGCTGCGCATCATCAACGGCTTTGCTCAGGCCCTGCGCGAGGACAACCCCAAGCTCGACGAGGGCAGCGTGGCCCACCTGGAGCGCATCATGGGCGCCAGCAAGAAGATGGGCGAGCTCATCGATGGCCTGCTCACGCTCTCGCAGTTCTCGCGCGGAGAACTCCAGCGCAAGCCGGTGAACATCAGCAGTGTGGCCAGCCGCCTGCTCGAAGAGTTCGCCAGCGCCGACCCGCAGCGCGACGTGCGCTGGGACATCGAACCCAACCTCAACGCCATGGCCGATCCGCCGCTGATCGAAGCCCTGATGCAGAACCTGCTGAACAACGCCTGGAAGTACACCGCCAAAACACCGCAGGCCCTGATCCGCGTGTACGCGCAGGAAGTCCAGGGGCAGACGCGCTTTTGCGTCAGCGACAACGGCGCGGGGTTCGACATGGCGCGCGCGAACAAGCTGTTCCAGCCGTTTCAGCGCCTGCACATGCCGCACGAGTTCGCGGGCCTGGGCATCGGTCTGGCCACCTCGCTGCGCATCGTGCAGCGCCACGGTGGTGGCATGGCGGCCACTGCCGAGCCCGGCAAAGGCGCCATGTTCTGCTTCAGCCTCTACGCGCCACTGACCTCCTGAGTGTCGGGCACGGTCACTCGTGCCGCAGCGCCTGGATCGGCAGCAGGCTGGACGCTCGCCGAGCCGGGTAGAAGCCGAAGAACACACCCACCAGCGCCGAGAAGCCCGCCGCCAGCACGATGGACTGCAGCGTCATGCTGACCTGCCAGCCCGCGAACTGCGCAGTGGCCCAGGTGGCGACGGCACCCAGCAACACGCCGACGGCGCCGCCCATCAGGCTCAGCGTGACGGCCTCGATCAGGAACTGCGAGAGGATGTCGCGCCCGCGCGCACCCACCGCCATGCGCAGGCCGATCTCGCGGGTGCGCTCGGTCACGCTCACCAGCATGATGTTCATGATGCCGATGCCGCCCACGATCAGGCTCACGCCGGCCACAGCCGAGAGCAGCAGCGTCATGACCTGGCTGGAAGCCTCCTGGGCTTGCAGCATCTCGGTGAGGTTGCGGATGCGGAACGGCTCGTCGCCCCC
>JAJNQE010000027.1 GCA_021154985.1 Hydrogenophaga sp. | reverse complement strand
TGCACAAGGCAAGAATGTCTTCGTCGAAGATCTCGCTCTTGCGGTCGGCCAACTCCTTGAACGCGGCAAACGCGGTGTTGATCTCGCTCTCCGACTCCATTTCGATGCCCAGGTCCTGCAGGCGCTGCTTGAACGCGTTGCGCCCACTCAGCTTGCCCAGCACGATCTTGTTGGCCGCCCAACCCACGTCTTCGGCCCGCATGATTTCGTAGGTATCGCGCGCCTTGAGCACACCATCCTGGTGGATACCGCTGGCATGCGCAAACGCGTTGGCGCCCACCACCGCCTTGTTGGGCTGCACTACAAAACCCGTGGTCTGGCTCACCATGCGGCTGGCCGGCACGATTTGCGTGGCGTCCACACCCACATCGAGACCGAAATAGTCGCGCCGCGTGCGCACCGCCATCACGATCTCTTCGAGCGAGCAGTTGCCCGCGCGCTCACCCAGGCCATTGATGGTGCACTCCACCTGGCGCGCTCCACCGATCTTCACGCCCGCCAGCGAATTGGCCACGGCCATGCCCAGGTCGTTGTGGCAATGCACCGACCAGATCGCCTTGTCGGAGTTGGGAATGCGCTCGCGCAAGGTGCGGATGAACTCCCCGTACAGCTCGGGCACCGCATAACCCACCGTGTCCGGGATGTTGAGCGTGGTGGCGCCTTCCTTGATCACCGCTTCGAGCACGCGACACAGGTAATCCACGTCGCTGCGGTAACCGTCTTCGGGGCTGAACTCGATGTCGTCCACCAGGTTGCGCGCGAAGCGCACCGATTGTTTTGCCTGCTCCAACACCTGCTCGGGCGTCATGCGCAGCTTCTTCTCCATGTGCAACGCACTGGTGGCAATGAAGGTGTGGATGCGGGCTCGGTTGGCACCCTTGAGGGCCTCGGCTGCGCGCGCGATGTCACGATCGTTGGCGCGGGCCAGCGAGCACACGGTCGAGTCCTTGATCACATCGGCGATGGCTTTCACCGACTCGAAGTCGCCATTGGAACTGGCAGCAAAACCGGCCTCGATCACATCGACCTTCAGGCGCTCCAGTTGGCGAGCGATGCGCAGCTTTTCGTCCTTCGTCATGGACGCGCCGGGCGACTGTTCGCCGTCACGCAAGGTGGTGTCAAAAATGATCAGTTTGTCGCTCATCTCAATGCTCCAGTGGGATGCCTCGTGGGCAGCGCTTCAAAAAACCCGCAGTCCAAAACAAAAACGGCCCGCTGCGGGTGCAAACGGGCCGTTGTGAAGGAATCGCTCTCGCGTTACCGAACCTGCCCGTGAAGGACAACCAGTAGTAGCGAAATCGAAAATTTGGACATGCGTTGCAATGTAGCACAAAGCCCTCTCGGCGGGCCATCGGCAAATGCGATCGGGTCGATGCGCGACTCACTCGTCATGCAGACCACGCTCGTCGGGCTCGTCGGTGGAGGTGCTGATCACGCTGGTCGGACGGCCCTTGGCCTTGCGCCAGAAGTACACCCCGTAACCCGACAGGCCGTACACCACAAACAGTGCGAACAACACGGTGGGTGGGTGGATGTTGATCACCGCGATGGCCAGCGCCACCAAGACGATGGCCGCAAACGGCACGCTCTTGCGCAGGTTGAGCTCTTTGAAGCTGTAGAAAGGCACGTTGGTCACCATGGTCAGACCCGTGTAGAGCGTGAGCGCGAACATGAACCAGGTCACGTCCTGCGGGGGCACTTCCAGCTCTGTCATCAACCAGATGAACCCGGCCACCAGCGCGGCGGCGGCGGGAGACGGCAAGCCCTGGAAGTAGCGCTTGTCCACCACACCGGTGTTGACGTTGAAGCGCGCCAGACGCAGGGCTGCGCAGGCGCAATACACGAAGGCAGCGATCCAGCCCCAGCGCCCGAGGTCGCGCAGGGTCCATTCGTAGGCGATGAGCGCAGGTGCAGCGCCAAAGGAGACCATGTCGGAGAGCGAATCCATCTGCTCGCCAAACGCGCTTTGCGTGTTGGTCATGCGCGCCACACGGCCGTCCAGGCTGTCGAGCACCATGGCCACAAAAATGCCCACGGTGGCGAGGTCGTAGCGGCCGTTCATGGCCATCACCACCGAGTAGAAGCCGCCGAACAAGGCGGCCAGCGTGATCATGTTCGGCACCATGTAGATGCCCTTGGACCGCTTGGGTCGGTCTTCGAGCCGGGTGTGCTGGGGATCGGTACCGTCGTGCATGAGATGTGTGTGGAATGGTGCTCGGAGGCACCCTCGCATGGTGCAAAGTTGCAGTGTAAGGCAGTGCTGCAGCCAGCAGAAACGACAAAGGCCACCGAAGTGGCCTTTGCCAGAGCACCGCTCGCCGAGGCAAACGGGCGCGCGTCAGTTGCGCGTCTGGTCCACCAGCTTGTTCTTGGCGATCCAGGGCATCATGGCGCGCAGCTGGGCACCCACCACCTCGATCTGGTGGTCGGCGGTCAGGCGGCGGCGGGCCGTCATGCTCGGGTAGTTGGTGCGGCCTTCCGAGATGAACATCTTCGCGTACTCACCCGACTGGATGCGCTTGAGGGCATTGCGCATGGCCACGCGCGACTGCTCGTTGATGACTTCTGGGCCGGTCACGTACTCGCCGTACTCGGCGTTGTTCGAGATCAAGTAGTTCATGTTGGCAATGCCGCCTTCGTAGATCAGGTCCACGATGAGCTTGAGTTCGTGCAGGCATTCGAAGTAGGCCATCTCGGGCGCGTAACCGGCTTCCACCAGCGTCTCGTAACCCATCTTGATCAGCTCGACCGCACCACCGCACAGCACAGCCTGCTCGCCGAACAGATCGGTCTCGGTCTCTTCCTTGAAGTTGGTCTCGATGATGCCGGCCTTGCCGCCACCGTTGGCCATGGCGTAGCTCAGCGCCAGGTCGCGCGCCTTGCCGCTCTTGTCCTGGTGGATCGCCACCAGGTGGGGCACGCCGCCGCCCTGGGTGTAGGTGTTGCGCACGGTGTGGCCGGGGGCCTTGGGCGCAACCATCCACACGTCCAGATCGGCACGCGGCACGACC
>JAJNQE010000054.1 GCA_021154985.1 Hydrogenophaga sp. | reverse complement strand
GCAGCGCAAGCAGGTGGGCTTGATGCTCAAGGACTGGGAGAAGCGTTTTCCGGGCCGCGTGGAGAACATGTTTTCTGCGCTGCAGAACATCGTGCCCAGCCACCTGATGGACCGCTCGCTGTTTCCTTTTGAAACCATCCGCGCCACCGGTGAGGCGAGCGAAGACGGCGACAAGGCCTTTGACGACGAACCCCTGCCCACCGTGGCGCCGGCCCTTCCACCAGAAGAACCGGACAACCGGGGGAACACCAGCGGCGCGCGCGCGGTCATACCGATTTCGACGGCGCACTGAGGGCATCGGGCCAGGCGCTTTCCACTTTCCATGGAGTCTCAATGACAACGCCGATCCCAACCCACCCCTGGAGCAGCCTGTTGCGCACGGCCGTTGCCGCCGGCGCGCTGCTCGCACTCAGCGGCTGCGCCAGCGTGTTTCTGGTGGACAACCAGGTGCAGAGCTACGCGCGCTGGACCGACCGGCCCACCCCCAGCGGCGCAGCCTCTGCCATTCCGCAGGCGCCCCAGGTCTTTCGCTTCGAGCGGCTGCCCTCCCAACAGGACAGCCGCACCGGAGCCGGTCAGGACGAACTGGAAAAGCTGGCCACCATCGCCTTGTCACGGGTGGGCTGGACGCCTGCTGCAGCCAGCGTGACACCGCCGTGGACGGTGGAGGTCAGCGGTGGCACCTTGCGCTTGCCGCGTGCCCCGTGGGAGAGCCCCTACGACGGTTACTGGGGTGGCGGCTTCGGGCCGGGCTTCGGTTTTCCCGGGCGCGACTACGTGGTGACCGGCACCGGCCAGATCATCTACGCGCCGCTCTTCCTGCGCATGGACACGCCGTACTACAAGCGTGAGGTGTCGCTGGTGATCCGCCACGCAGCCAGCGGGCGGGTGGTGTACGAGACCCGCGCTGCGCACGACGGCCGCTGGAACAGCTCCAACGCCCTGTGGACGGCCATGCTGGACGCCGCCCTGCGCGACTTTCCGGCGCCACCGGCGGGCTTGCGGCAGGTCAACATCGAGCTGCCCCGCTGACCCAGGCCGGGTCGCTCAGGCGGCACGTTCCAGCAGTTCCCGGATGGCTTCGCCCAGCGCGTCCATGCTGTCCTGCTTGCCCAGCACTTCGTTCACACCGGCCGCAGCGGCATCAACGAGCAGCTGGTCGTTCACATGACCCGAGATGATGGCGATCTTGAGCCGGGGTCGCAGGCGGCGGATTTCGATGGCGGTTTCCACGCCCGAGAGGCCGGGCATGTTGTGATCGCTCACCACCAGATCCACCGGCACCTCCGGGTGGGCCTGCAACCATTCGACAGCAGCCTCGCCGGACTCGAAGGTCGTGGCCACGTGTCCCTGCTTGCGCAGCAGGCGCCCCACCAGGAACACCAGGGCTTCGTAGTCGTCGATGTAGACCACGTGTTTGCCCGCCAGGGCGGGGGCGGTTGCCATGGGTGGCGCGGGCAATGACGCCTCGGGCACATCACCCACAGCGCCTGCGGCCGCCAGCGGCAGGTACACGTCAAAACGCGTGCCCTCACCGGGCCGGGAATGCAGGTCGATGGCACCTCGGTGCGCCTTGACGATGCCGTGCACCACCGCCAGCCCCAGGCCGGTTCCGGCGCCGGGCGCCTTGGTGGTGAAGAAGGGTTCAAACACGCGTCGCTGCGTTTCCACATCCATGCCCGGGCCGTTGTCGGCCACGCTCAGGCAAGCGTAGGCGCCGCTGACCAGGCCTCCCAGCTGCAGGGCCTGCGAGGCGTCCAGCCGCACTTCGCGCAGCGCCACCGTGATGTCGCCGGAGCCGCCTTCCATGGACTGCCAGGCGTTGGTGCACAGGTTCATGAGCACCTGCTGCATCTGCGTGGCGTCCGCCAGCACCTGCAGGTTCGCCGACGGCAAACGCGTCACCAGTTTGAGGCCGGCGGGCAGCAGCGAGCGCAGGAGGCCCAGGGCTTCCTCCACCAGCAGATTGAGCGGCTGGCGCTGCATCTCCTGCGTCTGGCGGCGGCTGAAGGTCAGGATCTGCTGCACCAACTGGCGCGCACGGATGGCCGCGCGGTTGATTTCCGCCAGGCTCTCCTGCGCCGGGTGGTGCTCGCCCACGTCTTCGCGCGCCAGCACCAGATTGCCCAGGATGGCGGCGAGCAGGTTGTTGAAATCGTGCGCCACACCCCCGGCCAATGTGCCGATGGCTTCCATCTTCTGAGATTCGCGCAACTGCACTTCGAGCGTTCGCTGCTGCGCCTCGGCTTCCTTGAGCTCGGTGATGTCGGTGTGTGTGCCCACCATGCGCAGCGGCAGACCGTTGTCATCGCGCGCGATCACCACGCCGCGCGAGAGCACCCACTTCCAGCGGCCGTCCTTGCAGCGGATGCGGTGCTCGTTGCGGTACACCGGCACCAGGCCGTCGAAATGGGCCTGCCGGTCCATCTGCATCTGCGCCACATCGTCAGGATGGGTGCGGCTGTCGAGCTCGACCGAGAGGTTCTCGATGTCGTCGTCGGCATAGCCGAACATGGCCTTGATGCTGGCAGAAAAATACTCCTCGCCGGTGCGGATGTTCCAGTCCCACACGCCGTCTCCGGCGCTCTCCAGGGCCAGCTTCCAGAGCGTCTCGCTGGCGTGCAAGGCGGCCTCGGCTTCCTTGCGGGCGGTGACGTCGAACAGCACGCCCACGCGCAGGAAACCCTGTTCGTCCGACGACACCGCACAGGATCGGTTGCAGACCCACTTGATGCGCCCGTCGGGCAGCACCACGCGGAACTCGGTGTCCAGATTGGAAGCTCCCGCCAGAATCGCCTCGCGGCCTTGCTCCAGCACGTCCTTGTCGTCGGGGTGAAAGTAGCGCGTCAGCAGCGAGGGATCGCGCATCAGGGTCTCGGCGTCAAAACCATAGAGTTCCCGAATGCCGGCGCTCAAGAAACGGTATTCGCGCGCGCCGTTGTTCCGCACGTAGACAGAGAACACCGCACCCGGCATCTGGGCCGTGATCAGGCGCAACTGCTCTTCGTTGTCGCGCAGCGCCTTCTGGGTGCGCATGCGTTCCGTGATGTCTTCCACCGTGCCTTCGTAATAGCGCAAGACACCTGCGGCATCGCGCACGCTGTGCGCGTTCTCGCTGATCCACACCCTTTCGCGCGTGTGGTGACGGTGGATTTCCGACACGAAGCCGCGCACGAATCCATCGCGCTCGAGCTGGCGCTGGAATTCGGCCCGGCGCACCGGGTCCACGTACCACTCCAGCGCAATGTCCTTGACCGCCGCCAGCATCTCGGCTTCCGACGAATAGCCATTGAGCTCCACCAGCGCCCGGTTGGCGCGCAGCATCTGTCCGTCGGGCGAGCTGCGGTAGGCCCCGATGGGAAGGAAGTTGAACAGGGAGGCGAAGTCCCCGTCGGATGGCGAACGCGGCGACGTCATGCGTTGGATTGTGTCGCAATCCCCGGTTTTTCAGGCGTTTCGGGTCGACGCTGCAGGCAGACCGGTACAGTGGCGACTTCCCGCCAGCGCCCAAGGATCTGCTTTGCAACTCACCCGAATCCTCGCCATCCGCCACGGCGAAACCGCCTGGAACCGCGACACCCGCATCCAGGGTCACACCGACATTGAACTCAACGACCACGGTCGCTGGCAGGCCGCTCGGCTGGCCGAGGCCTTGCGCGACGAGCCCATTGCGGCCGTCTACGCCAGCGATCTGCTGCGTGCCTTTGAGACCGCACAGACCGTGGCCCGCACCCGGGACCTGACCGTCACCCGCCACCTGGGCTTGCGCGAGCGCTGCTTTGGCGACTTCGAGGGTCACACCTGGACCGAACTGGAGCAGCGGTTTCCCGAGGCATCGATGGCCTGGCGCAAGCGCGTGCCCGACTTCGCGCCGTCGGGGGGCGAGTCCCTGCTGCAACTCGAAGCACGCGTGGTACCTGCGGTCGAAGAGATCGCAGCGCGCCACCCGGGCGAACAGATCCTGATCGTGGCGCACGGCGGTGTGCTCGACATCCTGTACCGCGCCGCCACGCGCCTGGGCCTGCAGGCGCCGCGCAGTTGGGAGCTGGCCAACACCGCCATCAACCGCCTGCTGTGGTCGCCCGAAGGTCTGAGCCTCGTGGGATGGGCCGATACCGGCCACCTGCAGCCCCACCCCACCTCTGCGCTGGACGAACGCCATGCATGAAACGCAAACCACTGCGCGCTGGCAGCGTGCGCAGGCCTGCATCGGTCGGGGTGTGGACACCATCGACACCCCTTCGCTCGTGATCGATCTCGACGCCATGGAGCGCAACCTGGCGCGCATGGCCGCCTTTGCCCACGAACACGGCGTGCGCCTTCGACCGCACGCCAAGATGCACAAGAGCGCTGAACTCGCGCAGCTGCAGATGCACCACGGCGCCGTGGGCGTGTGTGTGCAAAAGACCGACGAAGCACTGGCCCTGGCCCATGCCGGCGTGCGCGACATCTACATCAGCAACGAGGTGATCGCACCGGCCAAACTGTTGCGCCTGGCGCAAGCCGTGCGCGATCTGCCCACAAAGTTTTCCATCGCGGTCGACAGCGCGCTGGGCGTGGCGCGTCTGGCGCAGGCGCTGCAAACCGCCGGTGTCGGCGCCCCCCGCAGCGTTGACGTGCTGGTGGAGATCGACGTGGGCCAGGGTCGTTGCGGCGTGGCGCCGGGCGATCCTGCGGTGGCCCTGGTGCAGGCGATCGCAACGCACCCGGTGCTGCGCTTTGCCGGGCTGCAGGCCTACCACGGGGGTGCACAGCACCGCCGCACCGCCGCCGAACGCACCCAGGCCATGGACGCAGCCACCCGCGCGGTGCAGGCCACAGTCGACGCATTGCAAGCTGCGGGCTTCGCTGTACCCCTGGTCACCGGCGCAGGCACCGGCACCTTTTCACTCGAAGCCAGCAGCGGGGTGTGGGGCGAACTGCAAGCCGGCTCCTACCTGTTCATGGACGCCGACTACGCGAGCAACGAAACCACGCCGCTGGCACCGGTGTTCGAGCACGCGCTGTTCGTGAAAAGCCAGGTGATGAGCCTCAACGCTGCCCACGCCGTGTGCGACGCCGGACACAAAAGCCACGCCATCGACAGCGGCATGCCCAGCGTGTGGTTTCCCTCGGGCCTGAGCTACGCCAGTGGTGGCGACGAACACGGCGTGCTGCGCGCCGATGCAGACCAACCACTACCCGCACTGGGCGAGGTGGTCTGGCTGGTGCCGGGTCACTGCGACCCCACCGTCAACCTGCACGATTTCATGGTGGGCGTGCGCGGCGGCTTGGCGGCGGGGCTGGTGGAACGCGTGATTCGCGTGGACACACGCGGCTGCCTGGGCTGAAACGGCCCTGACCACCCGGTCAGGGCCTCCAGAATCAGGACTCGGCGGTGGCCTTGGCGTAGTGGCCGATCAGGGCCAGCAACTCGTCTTCGGCGTAGGGCTTGCCAAGGTAGTGGTCCACACCAAGTTCGCGTGCGTGCTCGCGGTGTTTCTCCGCGATGCGCGAGGTGATCATGATCACCGGCAGGTCGGACAAGCGGGCGTCGCTGCGGATGTTGCGCACCAGGTCGAAGCCATCCATGCGCGGCATCTCGATGTCGGACAACACCACGGTGGGCAGCTCGGCCTGGAGCTTCTCCAACGCTTGCAGACCATCGGCCGCCAGCGTGACCCGGTAGCCTTCGCGTTGCAGCAGGCGCTGCGTCACACGGCGCACGGTGATGGAGTCGTCGACCACCAGCACCAGCGGTACCGCACTCACCGCCACGTCCATGGGCATCGGCGCGTCGGCCGGCATCTCCTGCACGAGTTTTTGCTGTGTGGCCACCCAGGCGCGCACCTGCTCGCCGTACACCGCCGCCAGCGCCACCGGGTTGTAGATCAAGGCCACAGCGCCCGAGGCCAACACCGACATGCCCGCCAGGCCCGGCAGCCGGGACAGCTGGGTGCCAAGGTTCTTCACCACCACTTCCTGGTTGCCCAGCACTTCGTCCACGTGCATGGCCACACGCTGCGCAGCGCTTCGGAAAATGATGACCGGCAAGGTGCGGCCTTTGGATTCGAGCGACTGCACCGACGACTGCAACAGCGCACCCGTCCAGAAAAACGGCACGGCCTCGCCCGCCACGGTGAGTGAACCGCTGGCATACGCTTTGGCCAGCTCGTCGGCACTCACACGGCGCACCAGTTCCACCAGGTTGGACGGCACGCCCAGCGTCAAAGATCCGGCCCGCAACATCACCACCTGCGTCACCGCCGTGGTCAGGGGCAACACCAGCTTGAAGTTGGTGCCCTGCCCGGCTTGGGTGGCGGTCTCGATGCGGCCACCCAGGGCCACCACATCGTTGCGCACCACATCCATGCCGATGCCACGACCAGCCAGTTCGGACACTTCGCGCGCCGTGCTGATGCCGGGTTCGAACACCAGCTGTGCCGCCTCGGCGTCGCTGATCTGGGCACCCGGAGCGATCAGTCCCTGCGCGCTGGCTTTCTCGCGCAAGCGGGGCAGGTCCAGCCCGCCGCCGTCGTCCGCGAACACCACCGACACGTCGTTGAGCTCCTGCGCCAGCGTGATCTCGATCTGGCCTTCGGCTGGCTTGCCCGCACTCAAACGGTTCTCGGGCGACTCGATGCCGTGCACCACGCTGTTGCGCAGCAGGTGTTCAAAGGCGGCCGTCATCCGGTCCAGCACGCCGCGGTCCATCTCGATGTTGCCGCCGGTGATGTCCAGACGCACCTGTTTGCCGGTTTCCTTGGAAGCCTGTCGCACCACGCGGTACAGCCGCTCGGAGATGCCTTCAAATTCCACCATTCGGGTGCGCAACAGGTCGCGTTGCAATTCGCGCGTCTGCCGACCTTGGGCCACCAGACTGTCTTCGGTGGATTCCACTGCGCGTTGCAGGTTGCGCTGCACCGTGGCCACGTCGTTGACCGACTCGGCCATCATGCGGGTGAGTTCCTGCACACGGGTGAATCGGTCAAATTCGAGAGGGTCAAACGACTGGTCGGCGTCCCGCGCCTGCGCCAGCCGCGACTGCATTTGGGTTTCGGCCTGCAGCTCGATGTCGCGCAACTGGCCACGCAAGCGGTCGAGGTTGCCCGTGAGGTCTTTGAGCGAGCCGCGCAACGTCACGAGTTCGGACTCCATGCGCGCGCGGGTGGTCATCACCTCACCGGCCTGGTTGACCAGGCGATCCAGCAATTCGGGGCGCACGCGCACGGCAGCGCCGGCACGCGCTTGCGTGACCGTGGGCGCGACCGGCAAGACGAGCCCGTCCATGTTGCGCGTGGCCACCGGCTGGGGTGCGCCGTCGGCCTGCACATCGGAGACCTCCGATCCGACCAGCGAAACCGGCTCGGCCACCGCTTGTTCGGGTGCGGTCTGCACCACATCATTCGACTCGGGGTCCTGGCTGCGCAAGACTTCAAACCGCGCGCTGATCTCGTCAAACGCCGATTGCAGCGGCTCCAGATCCGCACCGCGCTGCACGTCGGAGCCGAGGCGCTCGGCGGTGGTTTCCATGCGGTGCGCCATCTCACCCAGGCGCAAGGCGCCAGCGAGGCGCGCGCTGCCTTTGAGCGTGTGAAGGTTGCGCAAAACTTCCGACCGGGCACTCCCGTTGTCGGGGCGCGCCACCCACTGGCGCAAGGCACCCTCGAGCTGCGGCAGCAGTTCCTGGGCCTCTTCGGCAAAGATCGGGAACAGGTCCACGTCGATCGTGTCCAGCGCGTCGATGTCGTCGTCGATGTCCTGCACGTGGCCATGGCCCACCCGGTGGCTGTCGGCGTGGGGAGCCACAAAATCGATCGAAGGTTCGGTCAGAGCCGGCAGGTCAAAGGTGGTCAGCGGCGCAAAGGCCGAAGCCGAGGCCCCTGACGGCATGTCTGGCGGCGTGAGCGCCGGCTCTTCCATCGCGTCGGGCACCAGCGCCTCTTCGTGCGCTTCGGCAATGGGAGCTGTATCGACTGTCGGTACCGCGTCGTCCTCCGACTCGGGCTGCTGCGCGGTCTCTTCAGGCACGGGGTCGTGCACCACGCGGTACAACGCGTCCATCAGCGCGGGATCGGGGTCCTTGAGGAATCCGGCCGCAAACTGATGGAGCAGGCGGCGGATGTCTTCCGAAGCATCGACAAACAATTGGGCCTGCTCGGCCGTGGCGTGCGCCCCCGCCTGCTGGTGGTGGCTCACCGAACCCAGGGCATGTTCCAGCGCGCGCGCAATGTCGGAGAGCGACTGGAAACCCACCGTGGCGGAACTCCCTGCCAGCGAATGGGCCAGCGCCTCGGTCTGCTCCGGCACCGGCTCGTGACGTTCCAGCGCCCATTCGGCCAGCGCGGTGCACAGGCGGCGCGACCACTCGTCGGCCTCGTTGAGGTACACGTTGTACAGCTTGAGTCCGATCCGCAGCGAACCGATCACGCGGGTCTGCTCATCGGGCATGTCATCCGGTATCGGTGCCGCGGGTGCTGAGTCCTGAAGCTCTGCATCTTGCGATGCCGGCTCAGTCTCGCCACCCACCCGCATCTCGGGCTCGGACTGCGGCAATGGATCGGGCACCTCGGTGGTCGGAGCGGCTTCTTTGGAAGAAAACGCCGCCAAAGAACCAAAGTCGATGTCTTCAAACATCGGGCCGGTCTCGGGCGCTGCAACGGTCGGTTCTGGCGAGGGATCGAGATCGAGAAACGCCGTGTCGAACGCGGGCTCCTGAACATCGGTTGGCGCTGCGGGCGCGGCTTCGGCATCCTGGTCCAGGAAGGGCAGGTCCAGCTCGATCGATTCAACCGCCGCGGGTTCGACCGTGGCTTCTGCTGCTGGCAAGGCGCCGGCAGCCAGGTCCTCCGTGGGTCCAGTCTCGTCGGCGGGCACGGCTTGCGACTCGCTCGCCTGCGTCAAAGGCAGGAACCGACCCTGATCTCGCAAGGCGTCTGCGCTGAGCTTGAAGGGTTGTGCTCTCCAGTGGCCTTCGCGCCGCGCCGAAATGTCGTCCACCCAGCGTGCGAACTCGGTCATGGCCTGACCCGTCAACATCAGCAGCGGAGGGCTGGCAGGACGTTGTTCGGCCAGCACGGTATTGAGCAACTGCTCCATCGACCAGGCGGCCTGCCCGAATTCTTCAAGGCCCACCATGCGTGAGCTGCCCTTGAGCGTGTGGAAAGCGCGGCGCAACGTGGTGAGATGTTCGAGGTCACCAGGCTGCACCTGAAGATGGCCCACGGCATCCAGTCCGTTGCCGACCACTTCGCGGGCTTCTTCCAGAAAGATGTCGAGCAAGTCGTCTTCGTCGTTGTCTTCTCCCGACGTGTCGGCCTGCTCACGTTCGCTCGCGGCCAAGGAGGCTTCGGAAAGCCCAACCAGCGCCTGAGCACCCGCAGCAGCATCGTTGCCGACCACCGCGCCGGCGGCTTCGCGCGCCGCGCGGGCCACACCCGACTGTTCGGCGAGCGTGGCCTGCTCGGCCAACGAGTCAAGCTGCTGGCTCAAATCCACCAGATTCATGCCGTCCTGGACTTCGCTCACGACCTGCTGCACGCCGGCGCTGATGGCGCGGGCTTCGTCGTGCACGGGCGGGTGGCGCAATGCGGCACCGGGCGCACGGCCCATCAGCGGCAGCAGTTCGCCTTTTTCTTCGTCAAAGACAAACAGCTTCTTGGCCAACGTGGGCTGGTAGTTGAGCATGTCCACGAGCAGGCTCATGGCGCTGAGGTTGTTGCCCAGTTGCTGGAAGGTGCCGGCCTCGCGGGCCAATGCCTCGTCCACCTCGGTGTCGAGTATCTGTTCGACCATGGTACGCATGCGGGTCACCGCCTGCACGGCGTGATCGAGACCCAACACCGACAGCACACCGCGCATTTGCGCCAGCTGCGACACGGCCACATGCAGGCCCGCTTTCTCTTGCGGCGTGCGGAAGAACTGGTCAAGCGACTTCTCGACGTCGCCCAGCGACACCTTGAGCTCCCCGACCACGCTGCCCATCGTCTGGCGATCGCTCACCCTGCGGTACAGCTGTTCCATCCATGGGTTCAGCGGCTGGGCAGGCTGGCCCGCCATCACGGCTTCCAGGCGGTCGGCCAGCGCCTGTGTGCGCTCGGTCAGCTCGGGTGCACTGGGATCAAAATCCTCAAACGCGGCTTCCAGATACAAGGTGGTGGTGGCCACTTCCATGGCCAGCTCCGGGCTCACACCACCCGGTTCACGCACGGCATGGTCCGCGGCCTTCACCAGCGCCTGGGCCAGCACGGTGCTGGCCGGGTGCAGCTTGAGCAGCGAGTCACCGATCAGGCCGAACTGGTCGGCCACCTGGCGCGCGCGGCTGGCATCACCACCCGAATAAAGTGACCACGCCTCTTTGGCCGAATTGATGCGCTTGCGTGCTTGCGCGAGCACAGCCGGGTCGTACCGACCCAACGTGGCCACGTGGTAGTCCACAGCAGGCGGAATGCCCAGGCCAAATGCCTTGCGCACGGCGGCCAGCTGAGGCGACTTCTGCTCGGACACGTCGCGGGGCTGGGCACAGAAAAAGAGCAAGTCGTGCAGCAGTGTTTCAGACACCTGCGACTTGCCTTGCGACAAGGTCACGAACTGCATCAGGATCCGGGAGAAAGCGCGCTTCACATACACATCGCTCGGCAGCAGGCGTTGGGCAAACGCTTCAAAGAAGGCCGAGGCCACACGCCAAAAGGTCCGTGTTCGGGTGTTGTCCGCCCCCACCGAGAGCCCTGCACACAGCTTCACCAGCTGTTGCGCAGCGGCCTGGCTGTCGGTTTTGACGACCAACAGCACCAACCGGTCAAACAGCGAACGGATCGATGCATCGCAAGCCAGCGGCGTGCGGTCCGAGGGTGCGGCGACGTCAAGGCCATGGTGATCGAACGGCCACAGATCGGCCGGATGCACGCGCTCGGCCGCCGCCAGCTCCTGCACCTCGCGGTACTGGGAAAACAGGGCCACCGGCTGCACCGGCTTGTTGTTCAACACCGCTTCAAGGTATTCGATCAGAGCGAAACTGGCGCGCTCGACTTTGGCCGCAGCGGCCTCGTTGCACGTTTGAGGACGCTGCACAAAACGCTGCACCGCCGCCTCCATGGCACGCAGCACGTGGGCCGGTGCGCCCAAGCCGACCATCTCCAGTGCGCCGACCGCCTGGTGCAGTTGCTGGCGGGCCTGGCGAAGCGAGGACGGGTCCACCGCCTGCAGGTCGTCCAGCCGCGATTGTTCGGTTTCGCGAACAAAGCGCTTGATCGCCTTGTTGGCGCCATCAAGCGATTTGCGCAGCTCTTCGAACACCCATGCCAACGGACCGAGGTCGGCGACAGGGGGTTCCATCTGCAGACTGTCGGTGGCGGTGTCGAGCATGTTGATCTTGGAGTAAAGGTCCGACTGGGGCGATCAGGCGATCTTGAATCGCGACACCGACTGGCGAAGTTCTTCGGCCATGGCCGAGAGCTCTCGCACCTGCTGCGCCGTGGAGCGAGTGCCCTCTCCGGTCTGCTCGGTCACGGCAAAAATGTGCTGGATGTTGCCCGCCACCTCGTTGGCCGAATCGGCCTCGCGGGACGCGGCGTTGGAAATCTGCTCAATCAGCTCGGCCAGTCGGCGCGAAACGCGGTCGATCTCGGACAGCGCGGTACCCGCGTTGTCGGACAGCTTGGCCCCTTCGACCACACCCTGCGTCGAACGCTCCATGGCGGCCACAGCGTCTTGCGTGTCGGTCTGAATCGCCTTCACCAGCGCAGAAATCTGGCGGGTCGCATCGGCAGAACGTTCGGCCAGTCGCTGCACCTCTTCTGCAACCACCGAGAAGCCACGGCCCGCTTCACCGGCCGAAGCCGCCTGGATGGCCGCGTTCAGCGCCAGCACGTTCGTCTGCTCGGTAATGTCGGAAATCAGCTCGGTGATCTCGCCAATCTCTTGCGACGACTCGCCCAGCCGCTTGATGCGCTTGGAGGTTTCCTGGATCTGATCGCGGATCGAGTTCATACCGCCGATGGCGTCCTGCACAGCCTGCAGACCCGACTCGGCGGCTTGCAGCGAAGCACGGGCCACCGTGGCCGACTCTTGCGCCTGACCAGACACCTGGTTGATTCGCTGTGCCATGTCCAGCACCGACTGACCGGTTTCGCGGATCTCCCGCAGCTGCTCGGTAGAGGCCGCAAGCAGTTCGGTGGACGTGCTCTCCACCGCCGAGGTGGTTTGCGCCACACGCGTGGCCGTGGCCTGCACGTTGCCCACCAGCGATCGAAGTTCTTCCACCGTGTAGTTCACCGAGTCGGCAATGGCGCCGGTGATGTCTTCCGTCACCGTGGCTTCCTGGGTCAGATCGCCTTCAGCAACCGTCTGCAGTTCGTTCATCAAACGCAGAATGGCGGCCTGGTTGGCGTCGTTGACGCGCTTGGCGTCCTGCTCCAGCGACTCGGCCGCCACACGCTGCGATTCGGCGGTGAGCTGGCGCTGGCGGCTTTCCTGCAGTTGCACATAAGCCAGACCACCGGCGCACAACAGCGCGAACAGAGCCGAGAACAACAGCGCACCGAACTCGCCACCGCTCAGGCCCGAGCGCGATGTCAACGCCGATTGAAGCTCTTGCAGCCCCAAGCGCAGCGGCTCACTGTCCGCAATGATGCTGGCCTGCGCCTCACGCGCCGACACCAGACCCTGCAGGTTGCCCAGAATCGCACCGGCTTCCACGCGGGTTTGTTCGTACAGCTTGAGCAGGGCGTTCAGACGCTCGCGCACCTGTTCGTCCCTGGCCGCAGCCAGTCGCAGCTCTTCGCTGCCACCCAGCAAACCTTCTGAAATTTCCTTGAAGGTGTTCAAGTCCTTGCCCAACAAGAACACGGCTTCAGGGCTCACACCTTCCAGCGTCAGGAACTCGTTGGCCGATTTACCGATGCGCTGGGTCAACATCACGAGCTGACCCGAGGCCGAGATTTCAGCGGCCGGGGCGTTTTGCTGCAGCTTCAGCGACGAGATGGTCTCCGCAATTTCAAGCAGGTCGGACGACTGGCGGTTGATGGTGCGCAAAGCGTTGCCCACCTGGGTCAGGATGGCTTCCTGCGCCAGCACGGCGGACGCGTTGCTTTCGGCCGCGTCGATGCGCGGCAGCAGTGCGTCGAGCTGAGTCGTGTACTCAGGACCCAAGGCATCGATGGACATGCTCGTGTCGCCCTGCTTGAGGCCACGCAAGCTCCGCGACAACACATCCGAGCTGTCGCGCACCTCGGGGAACGCAGCAGGACTGCCGATCAGGGCCTGCGAAACGCTTTTCGCCAGGCGCTGCGACTGCATGAGGGCCTGACCACTGGCAGCCAGCTGCTGGCTGACTTTCTCGGTCTGGCTCAGCACGAAGAAGGTGACGGCACCCAGCACCACCAGGCCGAACGCCAACAGAACCGCCAGGGTTCGCTGGTGTTGCTCTGCCGGCCGGCGCCCCAGCAGGGGCACCGAGATCAGGCCGGCTTGTTCAACGTTCTCTTCGTCTTCAGACAGGAGCAGGTTGCCCGAAAAGTCGTCCACCTGAGGATCGGGCGCCAGCCGGGCAGCGGCGAGCTCGGCGGCCTCCTCGTCGGACACGGTGGGCAAGTCGCGTTCATCATCGGCTTTTTTCTTGAACAGTCCCTGGAATCGATCAAGCGTGGCCATGTAAACACCTTCCAACAGAAAACTAAGGAGAAAAGAAAGACCGTGTCGGTCAAACGCGGGGGCCGTCAGGCCGCAATGGCGAGGAACTCGGGCTCACCCACCAGCACCTGCAAGTCCAACTCTTGCCAGACCAAGCCCTGGGCATCCACCAACGATCGATTGAAATAGGCCGGCGCACCATCCGGTTTGGCGCCGAACCCGCTGAACATGGCGGCACTGCGCAAGCCGAGCAGGCGGTCGATCCAGATCACGGCGTTCACACCCAGCGCGGCGTGCAGGCTGACCAAACGCGATTCTGATGTGATGCGATCACCCTGCGCACTCGCCAGGGCGCCGGAAGGCGTGGGGGCCGCGGATTCCACCAGCGCGGCCAGGTCGACCACGCCGTGAAGACCACCCCGCAAGCTGGCCACGCCCACAAACCAGGGCTTGGTGTAGGGCACACGCTGAACGGAGGACCAAGGGAAAATCTCGCCGGACTGGACCAGTGGCAACAGGTAGCGGTTGCCATGGGCCTCCACCGCCAACCAAGCCGCTGTCACGGCTTCCGTTTTGGCGACACTCAGTCGCTGGGCCAAACGTTCCTGCAGATCCCTCAGTGATTGTCGTTTGGCCATGCTGGGTGGAATTCAGTTCAAGCTAGGTTCAGGCCAATGCCCGGATTTTGGACAGCAACTCTTCGCCATTCACTGGCTTGGTCACATAGTCGCGTGCACCCTGGCGCATGCCCCACACACGATCTGTCTCCAGGTTCTTGCTGGTGCACATCACGATCGGAATGTTGGAGAACTGCGGGTCGCGGGTGATGGCACGCGTCAACTGAAAACCATTTTGACCGGGCATCACAACGTCCATCAGGATCAGGTCGGGCTTTTCCTCGCCCAAGCGACGGAAGGCCTCGTCCGCATTCTCAGCGGTCCGCACGCTGTAGCCGTTTTTACTCAGCAGATCGGACAGCACCATGAGTTCGGTTTTCGAATCATCAACAACGAGGATTTTCTGGATGGCCATCATGCAGCTCCGGCTAGGTTGGCGCCGAACTGCTGCACGGCTTGCAGCAGTTGGTCTTTGGTGAAGGGTTTGGTGAGGTAGTCCTGCGATCCGACCATGCGTCCGCGGGCCTTGTCGAAAACGCCATCTTTGGACGACAGCATGACCACCGGGATGTTGGCGAAGCGCACGTTGCGCTTGATGATGGCGCAGGTGTGGTAGCCGTCCAGGCGCGGCATCAGGATGTCGCAGAAAACGAGATCGGGCTGGTAGTCGTTGATCTTGGCCAACGCATCGAATCCGTCGTCGGCCAACAGCACTTCATGCCCACCTTGCTTGAGAAAAATCTCGGCGCTGCGCCGGATGGTGTTGCTGTCGTCGACGACGAGGACTTTCAAGGGGGGTGTTGTGCTCACGGTTCACAGGCTCCAGAGGATGGATCGGGAAGTGGGACGCAAGTGACTTGTTGGCCAGAGCCGCGACCGGCCTCGGCGTGAACCGGATCTCAGATTTGCACCATCTCGAAATCCTCCTTGCGGGCCCCACATTCAGGACAGGTCCAGTTCATCGGGACCTGCGCCCAAGGGGTTCCGACCGGCACGCCGTGCTCAGGAGCACCTTGCGCTTCGTCGTAAATCCAGCCACAAATCAGGCACATCCAAGTCTTGGTTTCGGTCATGGTTATAGGGGGCCTTGTCATAGAATGCAAGCATTGTATCGAGCGAGGTACAGCCCTTCGGGAGCCGTTTTCGGCCTTCTGTCCAATGCCTTGTTTGAAGCGTCAGGATGATTCTGCGGGCAGCTTCCACACGAATCCGGTCCCACTTTCAACTCATGCCCGATACACCCGAAAAAACAACACCCACCGCGCTCGCACAACCGGGCGAGGCGGCTTTGCCCTGCG
Source organism: Hydrogenophaga sp. (assembly GCA_021154985.1). Taxonomy (GTDB): domain Bacteria; phylum Pseudomonadota; class Gammaproteobacteria; order Burkholderiales; family Burkholderiaceae_C; genus Hydrogenophaga. The sequence continues at coordinate 76,894 of JAJNQE010000054.1, read as the reverse complement.
TGATGGTGTTCAATGCCAGCGACCCCAGCGGCGCCGGCGGTCTGAGTGCCGACATCACCGCCATGTCGAGCGCTTCGGTGCATGTGCTCGCGGTGGTCACGGGCGCCTACGTGCGGGACACATCGGACATCCACGATCACTTTGCCTTTGACGAAGAGGCCGTGGCCGACCAGGCGCGCTGCGCGCTGGAAGACATGCCGGTGCAGGCGTTCAAGGTCGGCTTCGTCGGCAATCCCGAAAACCTCAGCGTGGTGGCCGAGATCACGGCCGATTACGCCGACGTGCCCGTCATTGCCTACATGCCCGACCTGTCGTGGTGGGACGAACTTGCGATCGAGACCTACCTCGATGCCAGTGCAGAGCTCCTGCTGCCGCAAACCACCGTGCTGGTGGGCAACCACAGCACGCTGTGCCGCTGGCTGCTGCCCGAATGGGAAGGTGACCGTGCGCCGAGCCCGCGCGATGTGGCCCGGGCGGCCGCCGTGCACGGAGTGCCCTACACACTGGTCACGGGGTTCAATGCCGCCGATCAGTACCTGGAGAGCCACCTCGCCTCACCCGAAGCGGTGCTGGCCACCGCGCGCTACGAGCGCTTCGAGGCCACCTTCACCGGGGCGGGCGACACACTGTCGGCGGCGCTGTGCGCGCTCATCGCTGGCGGCAGCGATCTGCAAGCGGCCTGCGCCGAGGCGCTCACCTACCTCGACCAGTGCCTCGATGCGGGCTTTCAACCCGGCATGGGCCACGCTGTGCCCGATCGGTTGTTCTGGGCACACGACGATGATGAAGACAACGGCGAAGGCGCAGCCGAGTCGGCCTCGGACAGCACGCTGGACGCAGACGACTTTCCGCTCGACACCACACGACATTGAATCCCCCGCTCGTGGCGCAAGCCCGCGCCCGCTCAACCACCAACGCAGCTTCGCCCCATGACCCCTGTCGACCGCAACCAGCAACTGTTTGACCGCGCCAAGGCCCTGATCCCCGGTGGTGTGAACTCGCCGGTGCGCGCGTTCCGCGCCGTGGGGGGCACCCCCCGCTTTGTGCAGCGTGCACAAGGCGCCTACTTTTGGGACGCCAACGGCAAACGCCACATCGACTACATCGGATCGTGGGGTCCCATGATCCTGGGGCACGGCCATCCTGCCGTGGTGGAAGCGGTGCAGAAGGCCGTGCTCGAAGGCTTCTCGTACGGGGCTCCCACCGAGCGAGAAGTGGAGTTGGCGGAAGAGATCATCAAACTCGTGCCGAGCATCGACATGGTGCGGCTCGTGAGCTCGGGTACCGAAGCCGGCATGAGCGCGATCCGGTTGGCGCGTGGCGCGACCGGGCGGAAAAAGATCATCAAGTTCGAGGGCTGCTACCACGGCCATGCCGACGCATTGCTGGTCAAGGCCGGCTCGGGTCTCGCCACGTTCGGCAACCCCACCAGCGCCGGTGTACCGCCCGAGGTGGTGCAGCACACCATCGTGCTGGAGTACAACAACGTCGAACAGCTTGAAGCGGCGTTTGTCGAACACGGCCCCGAAGTGGCCTGTCTGATGATCGAGCCGATCGCGGGCAACATGAACTTCGTGCGCGCCAGCGTGCCGTTCATGAAGCGCTGTCGCGAACTCTGCACGCAACACGGCGCCTTGCTGGCCTTTGACGAGGTGATGACCGGATTCCGTGTGGCGCTGGGCGGCGCACAAAGCGTCTACGCGCAGCTGATCCCCGGCTTCGAACCCGACATGACGGTGATGGGCAAGGTGATCGGTGGGGGCATGCCGTTGGCCGCCTTTGGCGCCAAGCGCGCAGTAATGGAACAACTCGCTCCATTGGGCGGCGTGTACCAGGCGGGCACGCTCTCCGGCAATCCGGTGGCCACGGCCTGTGGCCTGGCCACGCTGCGCGAAATACAGAAGCCGGGCTTCTACGAAGCCCTGTCGGCCACCACGCAATCGCTGGTGCAGGGCCTGACCCAGGCTGCGCACGCCGAAGGTGTGACGATGTGCGGCGACAGCCAGGGCGGCATGTTCGGCTTCTTCCTGTTTGACGAACTGCCACAGAACTACGCCAAGGTGATGACCACCGACGGGCCCACCTTCAACAAATTTTTCCACGGTCTGCTGGACCGCGGTGTGTACATCGCGCCCGCCCTGTACGAGGCCGGCTTTGTGAGCGCAGCGCACACGGCGCAGGACATCGCCGATACAGTGGCGGCAGCGCGCGAGGTGTTCAAGGAACTGCCGCGCTGAACCGCTGCGAAGCCCCATGAAAAAGGCCGCTGTTTTCACAGCGGCCTTTTTCATGGGGCGGGCGCGTTCAGTGCCGGAAATGGCGAACGCCGGTGGTGACCATCACCACGCCACGCTCGTCGGCCGCATCGATCACTTCCTGGTCGCGCATCGAGCCACCGGGCTGGATCACGCAGCTCGCGCCCGCGTCCACCACCACATCCAGACCGTCGCGGAACGGGAAAAACGCGTCGCTGGCCACCGCCGTGCCCTGCAGCGAGAGCTGGGCGTGGCCGGCCTTGATGCTGGCGATGCGGGCCGAATCCAAGCGGCTCATCTGACCAGCGCCCACGCCCATGGTCATGCCGTCCTTGCAGAAGACGATGGCGTTGGACTTGACGAACTTGGCCACCGTCCAGGCGAACATGAGGTCGTCGAGTTGCTGTTCGGTGGGTTGCAGCTTCGTCACCACCTTGAGGTCTGCGCGGGTGAGCACGTGGTTGTCGGCCGACTGCATGAGCAGGCCCGAGCCGACGCGTTTGATGTCGGTCAGGTTCAGGCCCTTGTCCCAGGCCGTGGGGCCACCGGGTGGCAAGGCGATTTCCAGCACGCGCACATTGGCCTTGGCCTGGAAAACGGCCAGCGCCTCGGGCGTGTAGCTGGGCGCCATCAGCACTTCAACAAACTGCTTGCTGATGGCCTGCGCACCGGCGCCGTCGAGCACCCGGTTGAGCGCGATGATGCCGCCGAAAGCGCTGGTGGGGTCGGTCTGGAAGGCCTTGCTGTAGGCCTCCAGCGCGTCCTTGCCCACGGCCACGCCGCAGGGGTTGGCGTGTTTGACGATCACGCAAGCGGGTGCATCAAAACTCTTCACGCATTCCCAGGCGGCGTCGGCGTCGGCGATGTTGTTGTAGCTGAGCTCCTTGCCTTGCAACTGCTTCGCCGTCACAAGCGAGCCGGGCGCGGGGTGCAGGTCGCGGTAGAAGGCAGCGGTCTGGTGCGGGTTTTCGCCGTAGCGCAGGTCTTGCAGTTTCACGAAGCGGCCGTTGGCCTGCGCGGGGTACTCGCTGCGCGCGGGCACGGCGGCGGCCGCGCCGAAGGTGATGCTGGAGAGGTAGTCGCTGATGGCGCCGTCGTAGTTGCTGATGCGGTTGAACGCAGCGACCGACAGCGCGAAGCGGGTGGCATCGCTCAGCTTGCCACCCGCCTTGAGCTCTTCGATCACGCCGACGTACTGCGATGCATCGGTCAGCACCGCCACGTCTTTCCAGTTTTTCGCGGCGCTGCGCACCATGGCCGGACCGCCGATGTCGATGTTCTCGATCGCGTCATCGAGCGTGCAGCCGGACTTGGCCACGGTGGCCTCAAACGGGTAGAGGTTGACGATGAGCAGGTCGATGGTGTCGATGCCGTGGGTCTTGAGGGCGGCCATGTGCTCGGGCAGGTCGCGCCGGGCCAGCAGGCCGCCGTGCACCTTGGGGTGCAGCGTCTTCACGCGACCGTCCAGCATCTCGGGGAAGCTGGTGACCTCGGCCACCTCGGTCACGGGCAGGCCCTGGTCGGCCAGCAGCTTGGCGGTGCCGCCGGTGGAAATGAGGGCCACACCGAGGCCGTGCAGGGCCTGGGCGAGTTCGACGATGCCGGTCTTGTCGGAGACGGAAATGAGTGCGCGCATGAACAGGGTCTTGGTGGTTTTTGAAAGGGGCGAACTCAATCGATGAGTTTGTGTTCGAGCAGCTTCTTGCGCAGCGTGTTGCGGTTCAGACCCAACCACTGCGCGGCGCGCGACTGGTTGTGTTGCGCCTGCTCCATCACCACTTCGAGCAAGGGTTTTTCCACCGCCTTGACCAGCATGTCGTGCAGGTTGGCCGGGTCGGTGCCGTTGAGATCGTGGAAGAAGTCTTCCATGCTGGAACGCACGCAGTCGTGCAGTTTGTTCTGTTTCATGCGGCCAGTTTCCAGTCGTCTCTCGGGGTTGTTGTTGTCTCGGAAGTCCATGCGTCCAGGCTCTCGCTCACGCAGCGCAACTGCTCGTCCACCGTGGTGGTGGCGTTGACACGGGTGCGGAACACAGCGGCCGCACCCGGTGGCAACGGCAGCGACTGTGCGTACCAGCCCAGGTGCTTGCGCGCGCTGCGCACACCGGTGAATTCGCCGTAGAGGTCGTAGTGGTCGTGCAGGTGGTCGAGCAGCCAGACCCGCACCTCGGCCAGATCGGGTGGCGGCAGGTGAACGCCGGCGGCCAGAAAGTGGGCGATCTCGCGAAAGATCCACGGCCTGCCCTGCGCCGCGCGACCGATCATCACCGCATCGGCGCCGGTGCGGCGCAGCACCTCACGCGCCTGCTCGGGGCTGTTGATGTCGCCATTGGCCACCACCGGAATGCGCACGCGGCTCTTGATGTGGGCCACGGTGTCGTGCTCGGCCTGGCCCTTGTAGCCCTGCTCGCGCGTGCGGCCATGCACGGTGAGCATCTGCACGCCGGCGGCCTCGGCCGCGAGTGCGAGCGTGGGCGCGTTGCGCACGCTGGCGCACCAACCGGTGCGCATCTTGAGCGTCACCGGCACGCGGTGCGGTTCGCACGCGGCCACCACGGCCTGCACGATTTCGATGGCCAGGGCCTCGTCCTGCATGAGCGCGGAGCCAGCCCATTTGTTGCAAACCTTCTTGGCCGGGCAACCCATGTTGATGTCGATGATCTGAGCGCCGCGGTCGATGTTGTAGCGCGCGGCGTCGGCCATCATCTGCGCGTCGGTGCCGGCGATCTGCACCGCAATCGGCGCAGCCTCGCCCTCGTGGTTGGCGCGGCGCGAGGTCTTCAGGCTGTCTTGCAGGTCGGGGCGCGAAGTCACCATTTCGCTGACCGCATAACCCGCACCCAGCCGTTTGCACAGCTTGCGGAACGGCCGGTCCGTCACCCCTGCCATGGGTGCGACGAACAGGGCATTGGGCAGGGTGAAAGCCCCGAGTTGCATGGCGGTGGGAGAATGCGGGTGGTTGGATGGGGCCTTCGCAGGCCCGGCCAATGCAGGGTGCGAAGGAGCGCGATTCTACCTGCCTGTTTTTTCAGCAGGCGATAACGAACCCTTGCTTTCGCATTTCACACAACACCACGCGCACCGCCCGACCCGACGCCGACCGACGGCGTTTTTTCTGCTCCTCATGCCCGACTGGTTCACCCATCTGCTGCAGCTCCTGGCCTTGCCCGAGTTCGGCCTGAGCACCGTGTTTGTGGTGGCGTTCATCTCGGCCACGTTGCTGCCCATGGGCTCCGAGCCGGCCGTGTTCGGCCTCATCAAGCTCAACCCCGAACTCTTCTGGCCCGCCATCCTGGTGGCCACCGCCGGCAACACGCTGGGCGGTGCGGTGAGCTGGCTCATGGGCCTGGGCACGCACAAGGCGGTGGACCGTGCGCGCGGCAGCGCCACCGAACTGCGCGCCCTGAAATGGCTGGAGCGCTTCGGCCCCAAGGCCTGTCTGCTGAGCTGGTTGCCGGTGGTGGGCGACCCGCTGTGTGCGGTGGCCGGCTGGTTGAAATTTCCGTTCTGGCCCTGCCTGGTCTACATGGCCATCGGCAAGTTTGCGCGCTACCTCACCATGACAGCGGCGCTGCTCTGGTTCTTTCCCGGTATCTACTCAGGATGAGCAACAACGCATCGGCCCTGCCACGCGCCCTCTGGGCGCTGATGGTGGGCAATTTCGTGATCGGCACCGGCGTGATGGTGGTGCCGGGCACGCTCAACGACATCAGCCAGTCGCTCGGGGTCTCGATCCCGCAGGCCGGCCAGCTGATCACCGCCGCCGCCATCCTCATGGGCGTGGGCGCACCGGCCTTCGCCAGCCTGGTCGCCGGCTGGGACCGGCGCCGCCTGCTCACGCTCTCGCTGCTCTGGTACGGCCTGCTCACGGCCGCCTGCGCGCTGGCGCCGAGTTACAGCGGCCTGCTGCCGCTGCGCGTGTTGGCCGTGATCTCCCCCGCCGTGTTCACACCACAGGCCGCCGCCTGCGTGGGCCTGCTGGTGCGGCCCGACCAGCGCGGACGCGCCATCACCTTCGTCTTCCTCGGCTGGTCGGTGGCCTCGGTCATGGGCATGCCGCTGTCGGCCTGGATCGGCGGCACGCTGGGCTGGCGCTGGGCGTTCGGCCTGGTGGCGCTCATGTCGGTGGCCAGCGCAGCCTGGGTCTGGCGCGAGATGCCCGACGGCATCAAACCCGCCGCGCTGTCGCGCCAGGCCTGGCAGGCCACGCTGGGCTCGGCGCCGCTCATGCTCGCCGTGGGCGTGACGCTGCTCTCGGCCTTTGGGCAGTTCACGCTGTTCTCGTATTTCGCACCCTACTTTTTCCAGACCCTGGGGCTGGGTGGTGGCGCGCTGTCGCTCATGTTCCTGTGGTTCGGTGCCTTCGGCCTGGCGGGCAACGTGGGCATGTCGCGCTGGATCGACCGGGTCGGTTCCGCGCGCGCCGTGTTCATCGCACTCGGTCTCATTGTGCTGAGCCTGCTGCTGTGGCCGCTGGGCCAGGGAGGTGTGTGGCAGCAGGCCCTGGTGTTGGTGCCGTGGGCGCTGGGCTGCTTTGCGGTGAATTCGGCGCAGCAGGCGCGGTTGGTGCACATCTCGCCGGCGCTGGCGCCCGCCACGGTGGCGCTCAACACCTCGGCCATGTACGGCGGTCAGGCGATGGGGGCGGCGCTGGGCGGCTTGATGATTGCGCAAGGGCGCATGCTCAGCCTGAACCGGGTGGGCCTGGTGGTGCTGGTGTTCGCCATGGCCCTGAGCGTGTGGGCCGCGAGGGCTCAGAAACGCTCGTAGGGCAAGAGATAACGCCACTCGCCGGCCGGCAGCCCGGCCAGCGAGATGCGACCCAACCGCAAGCGGCGCAGCGATGTGAGCTGCAGACCCGCGCGCTCGCACAAATGAGCCACCTGACCGGGCCGATTGCCCTTGATCGCCAGGCGCAAGCGCAACTCGCTCTGCCAGCTGGCCCGTGCCGAGGGCACGGCCCAACCGTCGAAAAACAGCGCCTTCTGCAGTGACTTGAGCACCGCCTCGCGCCGGGCTTCGTCTCCCAGCTCCGCGTCGGCTGCCACTTCGGCCAGCCACTCGTGTTCGAGCTGGCCTGCGTCGTCGGTCATCTTGCGCGCCACGCCCGGGTTTTGCGTGAACACCATCAGGCCACTGGCTTTGGTGCCCAGCGGCGACACCAGCAACAACTTGTGCAGGTGCGCCTTGAGCGGGCGCACGCCCGAGCGGTCGCCCTTGAAACGGTTGGAGCCCGTGAACCACTTGGCCGCCAGCGCGTCGGGCAGCAGCGGCTCGTCGGGCAACACGCGGTTGGCCGGCTTGTGCCAGATCAGCGTCATCGACGCCAGCGGCTCCAGCTTCGCCTTGGGGTCGAGCAGCACGGTCTGCTCATCACGCACCCGCTCCATGGGCTCTTCCACCACCACACCATCCACCCGCACCCAGCCGCCTGCGATGTAGTTTTCGGCGTCGCTGCGCGAGCACGGCAACTGCGCCGCCAGGCGTTTGGCCAGGCGCTGGGGTTCGGGCTGGCCGTTCTGCGTCATGCCGGCTTCAGCTGCTGAACAGGAAGTTCATCACGTCGCCGTCCTTGACGACGTAGTCCTTGCCTTCGGCGCGCATCTTGCCCGCGTCTTTGGCGCCCTGCTCGCCCTTGAAAGCGATGTAGTCGTCGAACGCGATGGTCTGGGCACGGATGTAGCCCTTCTCGAAGTCGGTGTGGATCACGCCCGCCGCCTGCGGGCCGGTGTCGCCCACGCGGATGGTCCAGGCGCGCACTTCTTTTTCACCCGCGGTGAAATAGGTCTGCAGGCCGAGCAGCTGGTAGGCCGCGCGGATCAGCCGGTTCAGGCCCGGCTCGTCCTGGCCGAGTTCCTTCAGGAATTCGAGCCGGTCGGCGTCGTCCATCTCGGAGAGCTCGGCTTCGATCTTGGCGCAGATGGCGACCACGGGCGCGTTCTGCTTCTTGGCAAACTCGCGCAGGCGGTCCAGGAAGGGGTTGTTCTCGAAACCGTCTTCGGACACGTTGGCCACGAACATCGCGGGCTTGGCGGTGATCAGGAAAAACTGCTTGAGCTGCGCCTGCTCTTCCTTGCTGAAGTCGATGGTGCGCACCGGCTGGGTGTCGTTCAGCGCGGTCTGGCATTTCTCCAGGATGGCGAGCTGCTTGATGGACTCCTTGTCGCCCGAGCGCGCGGTTTTGCTCACGCGGTGGATGGCTTTTTCCACCGCCGCCAGATCGGCCAGACACAGCTCGGTCTGGATCACCTCGATGTCGGCGATCGGATCGACCTTGTTGGCGACGTGGATCACGTTGTCGTCTTCAAAGCAGCGCACCACGTTGACGATGGCGTCGGTCTCGCGGATGTGCGCCAGAAACTTGTTGCCCAGGCCTTCACCGGTGCTGGCACCGGCCACCAGACCGGCGATGTCCACAAACTCCACGATCGCCGGCACCACCCGCTCGGGCTCGACGATGGCCGCCAGCTGCGCCAGGCGCGGGTCGGGCACTTCCACCACGCCGGTGTTGGGCTCGATGGTGCAGAAGGGGTAATTTTCTGCTGCGATGCCGGCTTTGGTCAGCGCGTTGAAAAGGGTGGACTTGCCCACGTTGGGCAGGCCCACGATGCCGCATTGGAGGCTCATGGAAAACTTTCGGGTCGGTCGGGGGAACCCGCGATTTTACGGGGGCGGGCTTGGACCCGCGTCAGAAGGTCCAGCTGGCGTGAACGGGTTGACCCACACGCAGCACCTGCCCGTCGCCCTCGATCACGATGGCGTTCATGCCGAAGGTGACCGCGCCCTTGAGCCGAGGGTCTTGCCGGTAAGTCTGCAGCGTGTCGCCCACCGCCGGGCTCGATGTGGCCGTGGCCGGGTCGATGTCGGGGATGGGGCAGCGGCCGCAGGGTTTGACGGGCTCGATCACCGCCGTGCTGTCGTCGGTGGTGATGGTCATGGCGCCCACGCGGTCTTCGTCGTGCGCCTGCACGCCGCCGAGCACGATGTTGGGCCGGAAGCGGCGCATGTCCACCGGCGCGTGGCCAGCAGCGGCCAGCCGGGCATTGAGGTCGGCCAGCGACGCGCTGCTGGTCACCAGCAGGCCAAAGCCGTCGGCGAACTGGGTGGTGGCTTCCACACCACCGGTCCAGGCCGGGTCGCAGGGGCGCCGCACCTCGGGGTCAAAGCGGGCCAGGCGCAGTCGTTTCAGGTGCTCCGGTGCGTCCGGCCCGAGGAAATCGCTGAACCACTGGGCCGCCACGTCGCCCATGTCGCAGGCCATGACCTCGTCGTCCCACACGCGCACCTTGAGCGGGCCTTCGGCCACGTCCAGCCCCAGGTGCAGCGACAGCATGCCCGGCGCGCGCAACATCAGCTGGCCCAGCTTGAACGACGGCTGGATCAGCGCCATGCGCGGCAGCTCGCGCTGGCTCACGAACTCACCGTCGCTGTCCACCACCATCCAGGCGCGGTCGTAGAGCAGGCCGGTGTCGGTCAGTTCGGCCTCGGGGAGCTGGATGCCGGCACACGACTTGACGGGGTAGACCCAGAGTTCTTCGATGGTGGCCTGCACGTCGGCGGCGAGGGGGGCGGCTGGGTTCATGGTGGAGGGGTGCGGCAGGTGCAAAGGTGGAAAGCCGGGGCGGCCCGCAGGGGTTTGGCCCGTCGAAGGGCCGGATTGTGCCCTGCTCCTAAAATCCCTCCATGAATGCAACACCCCCGCGAGCCGGTACCCCCCGGCGTTTTGATGTCGCCGTGCAGGGCGCGGGTGTGGTGGGCCAGACGCTGGCCCTGCTGCTGGCGCGAGACCGCCTGCGCGTGGCGCTGGTCGACAGCCCCCGCAACCCGGACACCCCCGATGTGCGCGCCTACGCGCTCAACAGCGCCTCGCGCGAGCTGCTGCGCTCGGTGAGGGCATGGCCAGAAGGTGACGACAACGGCCCGCGAGCGAGCGCCATCACGCCGGTGAACGCCATGCGGGTGTGGGGCGACGACGGCGGCGAGCTCAACTTCTCAGCCAGCGACCAAGGCAGCGAGGCCCTCACCTGGATCGTCGATGTGCCCGCGCTGGAGCAGCGCCTGAGCGACGCCGTGGGCTTCCAGGGCAGCATCGAACGCGTGACCGACACCCCGGCTGCGGCCCTCACCGTGGTCTGCGAAGGCAAACGCAGCCAGACCCGCGAGCAACTCGGCCTGGCCTTTGATGTGCGGCCCTATCCCCACAAGGCGGTGGCCGCGCGGCTGCGCTGCGAACTGCCCCACGGCGGCGTGGCGCGCCAGTGGTTTGCCCAAGGCGAGGTGATGGCCCTGCTGCCGCTGGGGGGTGCCTCGGGGAACTCCGTGGCCCTGGTGTGGTCTGTTCCAGCAGCACAGGCCGACGCCTGGCTGCAGTCCGATCCTTCCACCCTGGCCCAGGCAGTGCAGGCGCGCAGCGCCCACACCCTGGGCACCCTGCACATGGAAAGCCCCGCCCAGGCCTGGCCCCTTGAACTCTCGCGCGCACAACGCTGGATCACCCGCACGGCCACCGGCGGTGTGGCGCTGGCCGGTGACGCGGCGCACGCCATGCACCCGTTGGCGGGTCAGGGCCTCAACGTGGGCCTGGCCGATGTGGCCGAACTGGCCCGCGTGCTGCACGCGCGCGAGTACTGGCGCGACCTGGGCGACCTGAAGCTGCTGCGGCGCTACGAGCGCGCGCGTGCCGCCGAGGTGGGCGCCATGGGCTGGGTCACCGACGGTTTGTTCGGCCTGTTTGCCCACGAAGACAGCCGTTTGCAGGCGCTGCGCAACTGGGGCCTGAGCAGCTTCAACCGCAGCGGCCCGGTCAAGCGCTGGCTGGCGCGCCAGGCCATGGGCCAGCCGGCCTGATTTGTTTCCCCCCTGACCGCCACCGAGCGCCCCCACGATGAAATCTGTCAAATCCCTGCTGCTGCTGGCGCTCACCGCCCTGTCCCTGAGCGCACTGGCGCAGGAAGCCGCCATCCGCAAAAACCTCGCCGAGCGCCTGCCGAAGTTGCCCTCCATCGACGAGGTCAGCAAAACGCCGATGCCCGGCGTGTTTGAAGTCCGCATCAACGGCAGCGACATCTTCTACACCGATGCCGAAGGCAACTACCTGATCCAGGGCACGCTGATCGACACCCGCGCCCGCGTCAACCTGACCGAACAGCGTCTGGAAAAACTCACCGCGCTGGCCTTCAAGGACCTGCCACTCAAAGACGCGTTCACCCTGGTGCGGGGGAATGGCAAACGCAAGATGGCGGTGTTTGAAGACCCCAACTGCGGCTACTGCAAAAAGCTGCACCAGGAGTTCGCCGATCTCGACAACGTGACGGTGCACGTGTTCCTCATTCCCGTGCTCGGGCCGGATTCGGCCGAGAAGTCGCGCCGCATCTGGTGCGCCAAGGACAAGGCCAAGACCTACAGCGACTGGATGGTCAACAACCAGCCACCGCCGGCCGCCACCTGCGACACCGCCGCCATCGAGCGCAACAGCCGCCTGGCCGGCAAACACGGCATCAAGGGCACGCCCACCATGATCTTTGCCAACGACACCCGTGTGCCGGGCTTCATCACGGCCGACCGCATCGAGACCCTGCTCAATTGATGTCGCCCAGCATGTCTGTGTCGGACAGCGGCGGCGAGCCCCACGGGCACGCCCTGATCCACAACCTGGGCTACGCCGGCCTGATCCCGCTGGTCGGCCTGGCGCTGCTGGTCTGGCTGGTCACGCCCGACCTGCAGGCCTGGGTGGCGCTGGCACTGGCCGCCTACGCCGCCCTCATTGCCTCCTTCCTCGGTGGCATCCACTGGGGCATCGGCTGGAGCCAGATGGCCCGCGCGCCCCACACGTCGGTGCATTTCGCCTGGGGCGTGGTGCCCTCGTTGCTCGCCTGGCCCGGCCTCGTGATGCCGCCCTACGCCGGACTGGCCTGGCTGGGTCTGGTGCTGATCGTCTGCTATGCGGTGGACCGCCGGCTCTACGCACAAGCCGGGCTGGGTGTCTGGCTCAAGCTGCGTTTTCGTCTCTCGGCCATTGCGGCGCTGAGTTGTTTCATCGGTGCAGGAGCCCTCTGATGCCCAAACGTCCTGCAGCCGCCGCCGGCCTGCGCTTCTCCGTGTCGGTGCTGGACGCCAACGCGCACCTGTTCGCCGTCACGCTGCTGATCGAACAACCCGCCAGAAACCAGCGCGTGAGCCTGCCGGTGTGGATACCGGGCAGTTATCTGGTGCGCGAGTTTTCGCAACACCTGCAGAACCTGCAAGCCTGGCAAAACGGACAGCCCGTCGCTGTTGAGCAACTGGACAAGCATCAGTGGCAGGCCCGCGCAGAGGTCGGCCAGCCGCTGGAACTGCAGTACGAGGTGTACGCGTTTGATGCCTCGGTGCGCACCGCCTTTCTGGACAGCACGCGCGGCTTCTTCAACGCCACCAGCCTGTGCCTGCGCGTGGCGGGCCAGGAAGACCAGCCCCATGCACTGGAGATCGTGCCCGGCGCCGCCACCCAAGGCTGGAGTGCCGTGACCGGCCTGCCCGCACACAGCGTGGACGCCGCAGGGTTTGGCCACTACCGGGCCGCCGACTACGACGAACTGGCCGACTGCCCGGTGGAAATGGGCCGGTTCTGGAACGGCCAGTTCACCGCCGGTGGCGTGGAACACCGCTTCGTCATCAGCGGCGCGGGCGCCTGGCTCGACGGTGAGCGTCTGATCGAAGACACGCGCCGCATTTGCGAAACCCAGATCGCGTTCTGGCACGGCGACGGCGCGCCGCCTTTCTCCAGCTACGTCTTCATGCTGCACGCCAGCGCCGACGGCTACGGCGGGCTGGAGCACCGCAACTCCACCGCGCTGATCTGCCAGCGCGCCGACCTGCCGCGCCTGCGCCCGTCCACCAGCGACAAACCCGCTGCGCTGAAAGCCACCGACGGCTACACGACGCTGCTCGGCCTGATCAGCCACGAATACTTCCACACCTGGAACGTCAAACGCCTGCGCCCGGCCGAGTTCAAGCGCTACGACTATACGGCCGAGAACTACACCGAGCTGCTGTGGTTCTTCGAGGGCTTCACCAGCTACTACGACGACCTGATGCTGCGCCGCGCCGGTCTGATCGACGACGCCGCCTACCTTCAGCTGGTGGCCAAGACCATCAACCAGGTGCAGCAGACACCGGGCCGCCATGTGCAAAGCGTGGCACAGGCCAGTTTTGATGCCTGGGTGAAGTACTACCGCATGCACGAGAACACGCCGAACGCCACGGTGAGCTACTACACCAAGGGCTCGCTCGTGGCCCTGTGCCTGGACCTCACCCTGCGCGCCGAAGGCCACACCACGCTGGACGCAGTGATGCGCGAACTCTGGCAACGTTGCCAGGGCGGCCCGATGCGCGAAGTGGATTTGTTGCGCGCGCTCAAGCGGCTGGGCAAACGCAGTTTCGAGGGCGAAATCGCCGCCTGGGTGCACAGCACCGCCGACCTGCCCCTGATCGACCTGCTGCAAGGCCAGGGCGCCAAGCTCACGCACGACAAGGCGCCGCTGGCCCAGCAACTGGGCTTGCGCGTGGCCGAGACCGGGGGCAGCGTGCAGATCAAGACCGTGCTGCGCGGCGGTGCGGGTGAATCCGCCGGCCTGGCCGCTGGCGACGAGTGGCTGGGCGTGGAGCTGGCGCCGGTGCGCCGCGGGGGTGCGGCCGAGGCCTGGCGCATCCACAAGCTCGACGATGTGCAGATGCTGCGCGGCCAGCGCACGCGCCTCACCGCGCTGGTCTCGCGCGACAACCGCCTGCTCAAATGCCCACTGGATTGGCCGACCGAGAGCCAGGTTGTGAAGCTGGGTGTGGCCGATGCGGTGCGCCTGGGCGCCTGGCTGTCCGATTGACCGCCGCGCTCAGACCTTGGGCAGCCGGCCGCCCAGCTCTTCGTCAAACTGCTGCAGCACCGCAGCGCCCTTGAAGCTCTTGAGACCATCGCGGATGCGGGGCAGCGCCGCCTGCAGATCGGCCGGCGTCTTGCAACCTTCGGCACGGATCGCCAGGGTCTCGCCCATGGGGCCGAGCTGGTCGTTGATGAAGCGCACCACCTGACGGCGGGCTTCGCTGAACTGCAGCAGCGCGACGGGCGCGTCCAGCGGCGATGGCGTCAGCGAGGGCAGTTGCACGGGCTGCGAGGCCTCGGGCTCGAACGGAGCCGACGAGGGCACCGTCACCGGCACGGCAGCCGGGGCCGCTGCCACCGCTTTGGGCAAACCGTCGGCACCCACGATCTCGACCCAGCCCCCGGCCATCAGCTCGGTGAGCGACTGCGTGGCCTGGTCGAGCGAACCGCTGAGTTTTTCGAACTCGGCCAGGTTGCGCTTGCCGTCCACCATGATCAGCAGCGAACGCAAACGCGGCCCGAGACCGGCCGGTCGGGAGGTGAGGGCCTCGCGCCCCGCTGCGGTCTTGCCAAACAATGTGTTTTTGTCCATGTCTTCCCCAACTGTGGGGGGTAATGTAGGACAGCATGTCCCCGCTCGCCTAGGGGTTTGCACCCCGGTGGGTGCGATTTCCCACACTGGCGGCCCCAACCGGGGGGCGTTCGCAACACTCGACCGCCGGATGGAGGCGCGCAGCCCGTGCCGTCAAGCCGTTCGCGCGCGCAGGTCGACCACGCGTTTGGCCTTGCCCTGGCTGCGCTCCACGCCACCTTCCGGCTTGAGCTGCACGGCCACGCTGCTGCCCACATACACCTTGATCTCGTGCTGCAACTGTTTGGCCGCAGCGAGCGCTTCGGCGCTCTCGGGCGAGAGCCCCGATCGCGTTTCCACCACCACGGCGAGGTTGTCCATCGGGCCTTCGCGGGTGAGCACGCACTGGTAATGCGCGCTGAGCTCGGGGCGTTTGAGGATCAGTTCCTCGATCTGCGTGGGAAACACGTTGACGCCGCGCACGATCATCATGTCGTCGCTGCGGCCGGTGATCTTTTCCATGCGGCGCATGGTGCGCGCGGTGCCGGGCAGCAAGCGCGTGAGGTCGCGCGTGCGGTAGCGAATGATCGGCAGCGCTTCCTTGGTCAGGCTGGTGAACACCAGCTCGCCCATCTCGCCATCGGCCACCGGCTCGCCGGTCTCGGGGTCGATGATCTCCGGGTAGAAGTGGTCTTCCCAGATGGTCGGGCCGTCCTTGGTCTCCACGCACTCGTTGGCCACGCCCGGGCCCATCACTTCCGAGAGGCCGTAGATGTCGACCGCATCGATATTCATGCGCGCCTCGATCGCCACGCGCATGTCGTTGGTCCAGGGCTCGGCCCCAAAGATGCCGATGCGCATGCTGCTCTCGCGCGGGTCCAGACCCAGGCGCTCGAATTCATCGGCGATGGCCAGCATGTAGCTGGGCGTGACCATGATGATGTCGGGTCGGAAGTCCTGGATCAGCTGCACCTGGCGCTCGGTCTGGCCGCCGCCAAAGGGCACCACGGTGAGGCCCAGTTTTTCGGCGCCGTAGTGCGCGCCCAGTCCCCCGGTGAACAGGCCATAACCGTAGCTCACGTGCACCAGGTCACCCGGCCGCGCACCGCTGGCGCGGATGCTGCGCGCCACCACCGTGGCCCAGGTATCGATGTCTTTCAGCGTGTAGCCGACCACCGTTGGCTTGCCGGTGGTGCCGCTGCTGGCATGAATGCGCGCGCACTGCTCGCGCGGCACGGCGAACATGCCGAAGGGGTAGCTGTCGCGCAGGTCCTTCTTGGTGGTGAACGGGAATTTTGCGAGATCGCTCAGGCTGCGGCAGTCGTCCGGGTGCACGCCCGCCGCGTCGAATTTGGCGCGGTACACGGGTGAATTTGCATAAGCGTGGCGCAACGTGGCCTGCAGGCGCTTGAGCTGCAGGGCGCGAAGTTCGTCGACGCTGGCCTTCTCGATCGGCTCCAGGGCAAAGGCTTTCATGTGGGTCCTTCTTCGGGAAACACCGTCCCGGGAATCTGTGCACTCTTGCCGCGGAACAGGGCCACCACCTCGCCGCGCTGGTTGGTGACCCGCATGTCGTAGATGCCGTGGCGGCCGCTGAGCGTCTGCTCCACACCATCGCAGGTGAGCACGTCGCCCTCGTGCGCTGGCCGCAGGAATTCGATGCTGCAGCCCGCAGCCACCGCGTTCTTGTTGTGGCTGTTGCAGGCAAATGCAAACGTGGAATCGGCCAGCGTGAAGATGAAGCCACCGTGGCAGATCTGGTGGCCGTTGAGGTGCAGCGGCTGGACCCGCATGCGCATCACCGCCAGGCCGGGCTCGCAGCTCAGCAGCTCCATGCCCATGGTGTCCTTGCTCGCGGTGTCGACAGCAAACATGGCTTGGCCAACCCGGGTGGCGCGTTCGTGCGGGCTCATCATGCCCCCTTGAACCGCGCCGGGCGCTTTTCGCGAAACGCCATCACGCCTTCGATGTAGTCGTGGGTTTTGCCCAGCGCCGACTGTGTGTCGCGCTCCACATCGAGGTGTTCGCTCAGGCTGCGCGTGGACGCATCGCGCAGCAGCGCGCGCGTGGCCACCAGCGCGCGGGTGGGCATGGCGGCGAGTTTGTCGGCCATGGCCAGC
Organism: Hydrogenophaga sp.; assembly: GCA_021154985.1. Lineage (GTDB taxonomy): Bacteria > Pseudomonadota > Gammaproteobacteria > Burkholderiales > Burkholderiaceae_C > Hydrogenophaga. Next base: position 60,095 of record JAJNQE010000054.1, on the reverse strand, counting down.
GAGGCGCCCACGCAGTCGTCGCTCACGTCCCAGACCATGCCCCACTCCTTGGCTTGCGCGGCCGGCAGCTTGTCGCCGGTCATGGCCAGCGCCATGGCGCGCGCTAGGCCCAGGCGCTCCACCAGCAACCAGCTGCCACCCGCGTCGGGCACCAGGCCGATCTTGCTGAAGGCCTGGATGAAGCTGGCGCCGGTGGCGGCAATGGCGATGTCGCAGCACATGGCCAGCGACGCGCCGGCGCCCGCCGCCACGCCGTTGACCGCGGCAATGGTGGGCATGCGCAGCGTCTGCAGACGCCGCGCTGTGGGGTTGAAGGCCTGCTCGATCACCGGGCCGGGGTCGGCGCGCTGCACCAGGTCCGGGCCGGGTTCGAAGTCGAATTCGGCCAGGTCGGCTCCGGCGCAAAACCCCCGGCCGGCACCCGTGATGACCAGTGCGCGCACCACCGGGTTGGCCTCGGCACGGTCCAGCGCGGCCCACAGGTCGTGGTGCATCCGGCGCGTGAAGCTGTTGAGGGCATCGGGCCGGTTGAGCGTGACCAGGGCCACGGCCCCGCGCTCCTCATACAAGACGGTGGCATCGGACATGGTGGTGGGTCTCCTCGGCGGTCGGTGGTGGTTCAGCGCCGCAATTTACCATTAACCAACCAATCGGTCGGCTAATGTTTTCCCTCGGTACCGGCCGCTATAGTGAACGCCTTTCCACCCGATACCCACCCCCGAGGAGACCCCATGACCACCGCCACCGCGCCCGAATGCATCACCGTCCGAACCGAAGGCCGGGTCGGCATCGTCACGCTCAACCGCCCCAAGCAGCTCAACGCGCTCAACAACCAGCTCATGGACGAGCTGGGCGCAGCCCTCAAGGCCTTTGATGCCGACGACAACATCGGCTGCATGATCCTCACTGGCAGCGAAAAGGCCTTTGCCGCCGGCGCCGACATCGGCGCCATGGCGACCTACACCTTCGCCGACGTCTACAAGGGCGACTACATCACCCGCAACTGGGAAACCATCCGCAGCATCCGCAAGCCCGTGATCGGTGCCGTGAGCGGTTTTGCACTCGGCGGCGGCTGCGAACTGGCCATGATGTGCGACTTCATCATCGCCGCGGACAACGCCAAGTTCGGCCAGCCCGAGATCAAGCTGGGCATCATCCCCGGCGCGGGCGGCACACAGCGCCTGCCGCGGGCCATCGGCAAGTCCAAGGCCATGGACATGGTGCTCACCGCCCGCATGATGGACGCCACCGAGGCCGAGCGCGCCGGCCTGGTGAGCCGCGTGGTGCCGCTGGACAAGCTGATGGACGAAGCCCTGGGCGCCGCACTCATCATCTGTGGCTTCTCGTTGCCCAGCGTGCTGGCGGCGAAGGAATCGGTCAACCGGTCTTTCGAGGGCTCGCTGTCCGACGGCGTCATGTTCGAGCGTCGTGTCTTCCACGCGCTGTTTGCCACCGCCGACCAGAAGGAAGGCATGGACGCCTTCGTGAACAAGCGCAAGCCCGAGTTCAAGCACGAGTGAGCCGCAACATGCGGTAACACCCGTCCCGGGAAGGCGGGCCTATAAGGGGTTCCCCACGACACACAAGGAGACCCCCATGACCACCCGCCGTCATTTCATCTGGCTCTTGCCCGCTTCGGGTGCCGCGCTGCTGTCGGCCTGCTCCGACCCGGCGGCGCCACCCGGTGCACCGCCGCCGGCATCGTCGGCCGAATACCCGGTGCCAGCCCCCATACCCGCCCCGGCCCCCGCAACCACACCGGCTCCGGCGCCAACCCCCACCGCCAGCGGCCCGATGGTGGAAGCCACCGACCCGGCCGCGCTGGCGCTGGGCTACGTGGCCCTGGCCGCCAACGCCGACAAGGCCAAATTCCCCAACTTCGTGGAAGGCAGTGCCTGCGCCAGCTGCGCGCTCTACCAGGGTGCAGCGGGCTCCAAGGCCGGTCCGTGCCCGCTGTTCGCGGGCAAGCAGGTGGCCGCCGCCGGGTGGTGCGGTTCGTATGTCAAGAAGGCGACCTGAGTCCGCGGTTTCGCGCCCGGCCGCGCCCGGACCGGCCCCTGATTTGAGCTACAATCCCGCCTCGTTGGTGATATAGCTCAGTTGGTTAGAGCGCAGCATTCATAATGCTGATGTCGGTGGTTCAAGTCCACCTATCACCACCAACATTCGAGAAGCGGGCTCTGGCAACAGGGCCCGCTTTTTTCATACATGGCCATCAAGTCCACCATCTTCAAAGCCAGCCTGCAGATCGCCGACATCGATCACGGCTACTACGCCGACCATGCGCTCACGCTGGCTCGCCACCCGAGCGAGACCGACGAACGCATGATGGTGCGCCTGGTGGCCCTGGCACTGCATGCTCATGAGCTGCAGGACACCTGCCGCGGCGACGGCACGCTGGCCTTTGGCACCGGCCTGTCCGACCCGGACGACCCGGATGTCTCGCTCACCGACTTCACCGGCCGCAAGCGCCTGTGGATCGAGGTGGGCCAGCCCGAAGACAAGCCGCTCTCCAAGGCCTGCAGCAAGGCCGACGCGGTGGTGCTCTATGCGTTCGGCAGCGCGGCCGATGTGTGGTGGCGCGGCATGCACACCAAGCTCACGCGGCTGGACCGCCTGCAGGTCTGGCGCCTGCCCACCGAGGTGGCCCCCGCGCTGGCACAAATGGCCGAGCGCAGCATGCAGCTGCAGGCCACGGTGCAGGAAGGTGTGCTCACGCTCTCCAGCGAGCGGGGCAGCGTGGCGGTGGAGCCGACCCGCTGGAAGTGAGCCGACCCGAAGTCAGGTCAGCCAGAGCGACCGGTAACGGCCATCGGCGTCGTGGTCTTGCGTCTGTTTGGCCACGTTGAAGCGGCGTCCACCGCGCGGGTCGGTGCCACGCCCGGCGATGTAGAGCCAGTTGCCCTGGTTGCTGTGCACGTCAAAGTCCACCAACGTGGATTCGAACCACGCCGCACCGGCGCGCCAGTCGCAGGCCAGGTCGTGGATGAGGAAGCTGGCCACCACCTGCCGCAGCCGGTTGGAGAGGTAGCCCGTGGCGGCGAGTTCGCGCATGCCGGCGTCCACCAGCGGCTCGCCGGTATCGCCCTGGCACCAGCGCTCGAAGGCTGCCGCGTCGTGCGCCGGCGTGGGCAACTGGCTCAACCCGCGCGCGCGGTACAGGGCCCGGCCGTGGCGGCGGTGCAGCAGACGGAAGTGTTCGCGCCAGAGCAGCTCGAACACGATCCAGCGGCTGCCGTCGCTCGCACCCGCGCGGGCTTCGTGCTCGTTCAACGCGGCGTGGATCTGGCGGGCCGAGAGCGCACCGCAGGCCAGCCAGGGCGAGAACTTCGTTGAATAGTCGGTGCCGCTGAGCTGGTTGCGCGTGGCCTTGTAGTGCCGCGCGAGCGGACCACTGAAATAGCGTTGCAGGTGCGCGAGCCCGGCCGTTTCACCGCCGGCAAATGCGGGTGTTGCGTAGGGAAAAGACGAACGCTCATCGCTGCTCGCCTTCGGCGGTGGCAGCGCGGGACGTTCTGCGGTGGTGGGTGCGGGGGGCAAATGCGCCGGCACGGGCACCAACGCCGGCACACGCACCATGGCGTGCTCTACCGCCTGGCGAAAAGCGGTGAACACATCGGGCACGCGCTGCGGCGCAAACGGCAGATCGGCCAGATCGAACAAGCCCGACTGGTCCCACGTGTGCACCGTCAGCCCCGCAGCGCGCAGCGCCTGCACCTCGTCCTGTTCTTCGGGGGCGGCGATGTCCTCGGTCACCACCTGGTTGATCTGCAGTTCGCGAGCGAGCGCCGGCAACACATCGCGCGCACGCCCGGGCAACTGCAACAGACGGCTGCCCCGGGCCTGGAGCTGGGTGGACAGGTTGTTCAGGCTGTCGTGCACAAACCGTTGGCGGTGCGGCCCTCGGCGCACAAAGCCCCAAGGCGTGGCGGCGTCGTGCGCGGGGTCGTGGCAAAACACCGGCAGCAACGCGCTGGAGGATGCACACGCCTGTGCCAGCGCCGGGTTGTCGCCCAGGCGCAGGTCGTTGCGAAACCAGTACAGCGTGCGCCCACCCGGCGGGAGGGACAGTCGATCAGCTGTCACTGCGCCGGTGCTCGACCCAGATCAGCTCGTTCGTCTTCACACCCAGCCGCGCGGCCTGCGCCACAAGTTGTTCGCGCACGCCCGGGGGCAGCTGTTTGTCGCGCGCCAGGATCCACAGGTAGTCCGTGTTGGGGCCGATCACCATGGCCCAGCGGTAGCCGGGGTCGAGCGCAATGACGTGATAGCCGCCATAGAAGGGGCCAAAGAACGAGACCTTGAGCGAGCCGGTGTTGCTGTCACCGGTGAACAGCGCACGGCCCACCGCTTCTTTCCATTCGCCCTTGGCGGCATCAAAGCCACGGTTGATCACCGCCACGCTGCCGTCGGTCTCCAGCCGGTAGGTGGCGTTCACGTCGCTCAGACCGCGTTCGAAACGGTGGTCCAGCCGCGCGATCTCGAACCACTGGCCGGCATAGCGCTTCACGTCGAACGGGCTCACCACCGTGACGCCCTCGGGCGGCGAGGTGCAGGCGTTGAGCAGCGGCAAGACCGCCAGGCACAGCAGCAACAAGGCGCGGTGCCAGCGGCTGCGAAGGGAATGGGGCATGGACATGGGTTGGGTCTCGCAAAGGGCCGCACCGGGTGCGCGACGTCCACCGATTGTGTTCCGCAGCCAACGGGGTCTGCTGGCCTGGGGACATGTGCACCGGTGCGTGAGACAATCGCACCCCACCTCAACAGCCTCTGGACACACACCATGAACCGCTGCTCCACCGCCCTCAGCACCGGCCTGTTCGCCGCCTTGCTGATCGCCCTGCCCCTGTCGGCCCAGTCCCAATCGGGCACCCGGGACTTTCCCGCCAAAGCCCTGCGCGGCACCCTGGTGGTGGTGCAGCCGCCGAACGTGACCATGGACGAGCGCGCCACCCGCCTGGCCCCAGGCGCGCGCATCTACAACACCAACAACTCCCTGGTGATGTCGTCCTCGCTGCTCAAAAAGAAGGTGGTGGTGAACTACACGCTGGACCTGCGCGACCAGGTGCAGAACGTGTGGATCCTCACCGAGGCGGAGGCCAAGGAAAAGCGCGCCGGCTTCGGCGTGGAACGCAACTACGTGTTCGAGTCGCAGCAGCCCAAGCCGGCCGCCAGCACCAATTGAAGAACCCACCCCCGCAAGCCTCCTCGGCTTGCGGTTGACCCCCGACATTCCCCCCTTGCGCCCAGCGCGGGCACCGCTTTTGTGAAGCCGGTGCCACAGGAGCTTTCCATGAGCAAAAAAGTTTTCATCAAGACCTTCGGCTGCCAGATGAACGAGTACGACTCGGACAAGATGGCCGACGTGATGCAGGCCGCGCAAGGCTACGAGCCCACGCAAGATGTGGAAGAAGCCGACCTGATCCTGTTCAACACCTGCTCGGTGCGAGAGAAGGCGCAAGAGAAGGTGTTCAGCGACCTCGGGCGCGTGAAGCACCTGAAAGACAAGGGCGTGCTGATCGGCGTGGGCGGTTGTGTGGCCAGCCAGGAAGGTGCCGACATCATCAAGCGCGCGCCGTACGTGGACGTGGTGTTCGGCCCGCAGACGCTGCACCGCCTGCCCGAACTGCTGAACCAGCGCGCGCGCCTGGCCGTGCCGCAGGTGGACATCAGCTTCCCCGAAATCGAGAAGTTCGACCACCTGCCGCCGGCCAAGGTCGACGGCGGTTCGGCCTATGTGAGCATCATGGAAGGCTGTTCCAAATACTGCAGCTACTGCGTGGTGCCTTACACGCGCGGTGAAGAGGTGAGCCGCCCGTTCGACGACGTGCTGGTGGAGGTGGCGGGTCTGGCCGATCAGGGCGTGAAAGAGGTGACGCTGCTCGGCCAGAACGTGAACGCCTACCGCGGCGCCATGGGCGACAGTGGCGAGATCGCCGACTTCGCGCTGCTGCTCGAATACGTGGCCGACATCCCCGTCATCGAGCGCCTGCGCTTCACCACCAGCCACCCCAACGAGTTCACGCCGCGACTGATCGAGGCCTACGCGAAGATTCCCCAACTGGTGAACCACCTGCACCTGCCGGTGCAGCACGGCAGCGACCGCATCCTCATGGCCATGAAGCGCGGCTACACCGCCATGGAATTCAAGAGCACGGTGCGCAAGCTGCGCGCGATCCGCCCCGAGCTGGTGATGAGCAGCGACTTCATTGTGGGCTTCCCCGGCGAGACCGACGATGACTTCGACAAGATGATGAAGCTCATCACCGACGTGGGCTTCGACACCAGCTTCAGCTTCATCTTCAGCCCGCGCCCGGGCACACCCGCGGCCAACCTGGTGGACGACACGCCGTACGCGGTGAAGCTCAAGCGCCTGCAGCACCTGCAGGCCACGATCGAGGAGAACGTGCGGCGCATCAGCGCCAGCCGCGAAGGCACGGTGCAGCGCATCCTGGTGGAAGGCGCGTCGCGCCGCTCCAGCGCCGAGGTGCCCGAGCTCACCGGCCGCACCGAGTGCAACCGCATCGTCAATTTCCCCGGCGGCCCGTTGGCCGAACGCCTGGTGGGCCAGATGATCGATGTGCGCATCACCGAAGCCCGGCCGCATTCGCTGCGCGCCGAAGTGCTGACGCACGAGTCGGCGCTGGACGCCTGAGACGAACACCTCTTGTGAAGTCGCCGCGCTTTTCGTTTCCCCAGCTGCTGCTGGTCGCCTTCCTGCTGATCGGGCTGCTGCTGGGCGCGGCCGCCTTGCGCGCGCTGTTTTCGCTGGAAGCCTTGATGGCGCAGAGCCGGGAGAGCGCGGCCCAGGCCATTGCACTGTCGACCGCCGCCCAATCCCTCTCGGAGCGCAGCCTGACCATGGAACGCGCGGCGCGCCAGTCGCTGGTGCTGCGGGACAACCAGCTGCGCCAGCGCTTCACCGAAGCCGCGGGCAACGCGCGCGACATCCTGAAACGCCTGGAAGACAACGAACTGCCGCCCGAGTTCTCCTTCAACTGGCTGCAACAACTCACCGTGATCACCGAGCTGCTCGACGGCCCGCCCGAGACGGCGCTGGACCGCGAACGCGAGGTGGCGCGGGCCTTCCGCGAGATGGACGGCCACAGCGCGTCCATCGCGCAGAAGGTGCAGTCGATCATCGGTACGCGCAACGAAACCTTGCAGGCGCGCTTCGAGACCAGCCGCCAGGAGCTCACGCAGCAGGTGCTGGGTTCGATCTTTGTGGCGGCGGTCATGGCACTGGGTTTCGGCGTCTGGCTGGCGCGCCCGTTCAAGCGCATTGAAAAAGCCATCCAGGGCCTGGGCGAAAACCGGCTCGACGTGCCGATCGACATCGCCGGCCCGGCCGACGTGCGCCGCGTCAGCCAGCAACTCGACTGGCTGCGGCTGCGCCTGACCGAGCTCGACGCCGACAAGGCGCGCTTTCTGCGGCACATCTCGCACGAACTCAAGACACCCCTGGCCTCGCTGCACGAAGGCGTGGCGGTGCTGGGCGACGGGGTGGCCGGTGCGCTCAACCCCAGCCAGGCCGAGGTGGTCAACATCCTGCAGCACAACACCCTGATGCTGCAGCATCAGATCGAGGCCTTGCTGCGCTTCAATGCGGCGGCCTTCGAGGCGCGCCAGCTCAAACGCGAAAAGACCGACCTCATGGGCGTGCTGGAAGACCAGATCGATGCGCAGCGACTGCATTGGCAGGCACAGGGTCTCACCGTGCGGGCCGAAGGCGTTTCAGTGAGCCTGCCGATCGACCGCGAGAAGATCGCTTCGGCCGTGGGCAACCTGCTGTCCAACGCGATCCGCTTTTCGCAGCACGGCGGCGTGATCCGCCTGGTGCTGCTGGACCTGCCGGGCCGCGCCAGCCTGGACATCATCGACCAGGGCCCGGGCGTGGCCGAGGCCGACCGCGACCGCATCTTCGAGCCCTTCTACCGGGGTGAACGCCAGCCCCAGGGCGCCGTGCGTGGCACCGGCATCGGCCTGTCCATCGTGCACGAGTACATTGTTGCCCACGGTGGCCGCATCGAGTTGCTGCCCCAGCGCCCGGGCGCCCATTTCCGTATCGAACTCCCCCATGCGAACTAGTATTTCTGTCGCTGCGGCCGCGCTCCTCGTGAGTGCCTGCGGCACCACGCCACCGCCGCCCGCCGAACCCTCGGTCACCACCGTGATCACCACGCCTGCGCAGGCCCCGGCACCCCAGATCCTGGTGATCACGCCGGTGCAGGCGCCCACTGCTGCACCACCCGAAGCCCTGACCACGCAGGCGCCCCCGCTGCCCGACGTGGTCACGGCCCTGCTCACGTATTCGGAGCGCGTGCGCCAGCTGAATCCGAGCGACCTGGCCGCCGAAATCGCGGTGCAGGGCGACCCCGGCAACACGCCGCTGCGACAAATGCAGCTGGCTCTGGCCTTGATGCACAGCCCGCAGGCGGTGGACACCGCGCGCGCACTCGGCCTGATGCAGCGCGTGGTGGGCAGCACCGCGCCCGAATCAACGCCACTCAAACCGCTGGCGCGGCTGCTGGCCAACCGCTTGCTCGAACAGCGCAAGCTCGAGGACAGCCTGGAGAGGCACAGCCAGCAACTGCGCGACAACCAGCGCCGCATCGACCAGCTCAACGAACGGCTGGAGGCCATGCGTGCCATCGAACGCAGCCTCACCACACGGCCACCCGCGGCACCCAACGGCAGCCGGACCGCCCCGCCATGAGCACATCGCCCAGCCACGCTTCGCCGCGCGCACGCCTGCTGGTTGTCGATGACGACGCCGACATGCTGCGCCTGCTGGCGATGCGCCTGGGCTCGGCGGGCTACCAGGTCACCTCGGTGGGTTCGGCGGAAGCCGCGCTCAGCCAGCTCGACATCGAGCGGCCCCAACTCGTGCTCTCCGACGTGCGCCTGCCCGGCAAAGACGGTCTTGCGTTGTTTGACGAGATCCGCCAGCGACACCCCTCGCTCCCGGTGATCCTGCTGACCGCGCACGGCACCATTCCCGACGCGGTGGAGGCCACGGCGCGCGGTGTCTACACCTACCTCACCAAACCCTACGACGCGAAAGAGCTGCTGGAGAAGATCGCCCAGGCCCTGGCACTGGGCGCGCCGGCGAGCGACAACACCCGGGTGGACGAAGCCTGGCGCAGCGAGATCGTGAGCCGCTCCAACCGCATGGCCGATCTGCTGGCCGAAGCGCGCATGGTGGCGCAAAGCGACGCCAGCGTGCTGCTGCGCGGCGACTCGGGTACCGGCAAGGAAATGCTGGCGCGCGCGATCCACAAGGCCAGCGCGCGCGCCGGCAAACCCTTCATTGCGGTGAACTGCGGCGCCATCCCCGAGGCCCTGCTCGAATCCGAACTCTTCGGCCACATGAAGGGCGCCTTCACCGACGCGGTGGCCAACCACAAGGGGTTGTTTCAAGCCGCCGACGGCGGCACCCTGCTGCTCGACGAGATCGGTGACATGCCGCCGGCCCTGCAGGTCAAGCTGCTGCGCGTGCTGCAGGAGCGCGCGGTGCGCCCGCTGGGCTCCAGCCAGTCGCTGCCGGTGGACGTGCGCATCATCTCGGCCACCCACCGCGACCTCGAAGAGGCCATGGCCACCGCCCAGTTCCGCGAAGACCTGTACTACCGGCTCAACGTGGTCACGCTGACCCTGCCCACGCTGGCCGAGCGGCGCGAAGACATCGCCCTGCTGGCCAACCACTTCCTCGCCAAGCTCGCCGCCAAGTACGGCAAGCGCAGCTCGGGCTTCGCGCCCGAGGCGCTCAAGGCCCTGACCATGTCGGCCTGGCCGGGCAATGTGCGCCAGCTCTACAACGTCGTCGAGCAGGTGTGCGCCCTGTCCACCACGCCGCTGGTGTCGCTGGCGCTGGTGCAGCGCGCGCTGCGCACGCCCTCGGTGGAGGTGCTGAGCTTCGCCGACGCCAAACAGCGCTTCGAGCGCGAGTACCTGGTGGGCCTGCTCAAGATGACCGACGGCAACGTGGCCGACGCGGCCCGTCTGGCCCAGCGCAACCGCACCGAGTTCTACCGGCTGCTGCAAAAACACGCGCTCACCCCCGGCCTCTTCAAAAGCGACGCCACGCCGGGTTCTTCGGGTATTCCCGGAGATGCTGTCGCCGATGAGTGACAAGCCAAACCCTTTGATTTCATTGCGATTTTTTGGTTGCTCAACGGGACTTGTCGCTGTTTGACGACAAAAAACCGGGTTTGAGGCGGCTCACAGCACCCTTGTCGGCTTGAAGAAAGAGGTTTCCGCCACAAGTCTTTGATTTCGCTGTATTTTTTCAACCTGGCACGGGGTTTGCCCTTATGAGGGCATGTTCCCCACGATCCGCCCCTTTTCAGCCGTCCGGTGCACCCGCACCCTCGTGTTGCTGGGCGCCCTGTTGGCCCTGTTTTGCGGGGCGTCGGCCCAGGCCCAGCGCATGGATTGGGACAGCCTGACCCAGCTGGCCCAAAGCCGCGCCGCCGAGCCGTATCGGGCAAACAGCGACAAGCTGCCCGCCCAACTGGCCAACATCACCTACGACCAGCTTCGCGACATCCGCTTCAAGCCCGACCAGTCGCTCTGGCGCGCCGATGCCATGCCTTTTGAGGCTCAGTTCTTTCACCTCGGCCTCTACCAGACCGAGCCGGTGCGCATCCATGAGCTCCTGCCCGATGGCCGGGTGAACCATCTGCCGTACCGGGGTGCAGACTTCGACTACGGCCAAAACGCCTTTGACCCGACGCCCTGGGGCGACCTGGGCCACGCCGGTTTCCGCCTGCACCACCCCCTCAACAACCCGGCCTACAAGGACGAGCTGGTGGTATTCCAGGGTGCGAGCTATTTCCGCGCGTTGGGCGCCGGCCAGCAATACGGCCTGTCGGCACGCGGCCTGGCGATCGACACCGTGGGCGGCAGCGGCGAAGAGTTTCCGCGCTTCACCGAGTTCTGGTTGCAGCGCCCGACCGCTGATGCGGCCGAGGTCACCGTGTTGGCGCTGCTCGAATCGCCGCGCGCCACCGGCGCCTACCGGTTCGTGGTCCGCCCAGGCCAGCAGACCACCACCACGGTCAATGCCCGCGTCTTCCTGCGCGCCGGCGCCGGCCCGGTGAACACGCTGGGCATTGCACCGCTCACCAGCATGTTCCTCTCGGGCGAAAACCAGTTGCTGCCCAGCGACTTCCGTCCCGAAGTGCACGACTCCGATGGCCTGATGATGGTCAGCGGCAACGGCGAATGGCTGTGGCGCCCGCTGCAGCGCCCCAAGGGCGTGACGGTCAGTTCGTTCACGCTGCAGAACCCGCGCGGCTTCGGCCTGATGCAGCGCGACCGCAGCTTTGCCAGCTACGAGGACGTGGAAGCGCGCTACGAGCGCCGCCCCAGCGCCTGGGTCAAGCCCTTGGGCGACTGGGGCCCTGGCCGCGTGGAGCTGGTGCAGTTGCCCACGCCCGACGAGACGCACGACAACATCGTGGCGTACTGGGTACCCGCCACCCTGCCTGCAGCGGGCCAGCCGCTCGAAGTGGCCTACGAGCTGGCTTGGCAAGGCGATGCACAGCAGCGCCCGCCGTCGAGCTGGGTGACCCAGAGCCGCCGTGGTTATGGCTACACCAAGCTCAACGCGGAAGAACAAGCCCGCCAGCCGCAATACGTCATCGACTTCACCGGCCCCGCGCTGGACGCACTGCCACCCGGCGCCCCGGTCAAGGCCGTGGTGAGCGCCAACGCCAATGGCCGCGTGCTGCAGACGCTGGCCTACCCCAACCCCGCCACGCGCACCTGGCGCGTGACCTTGCGCGTCGAGCGCGTCGATGCCACCCAGCCCGTGGAATTGCGCGCCTTCCTCCAGCACAACAACGACACCGTGAGCGAAACATGGACACACCTGCTGTTACCCGAATGAACACGTCCACGAACCCCACCCCGGTCCAGCGCAGCACCCTGCGTGAAGAGCGACACCCCAACGCCGTGACCGCACCGCCGATCAACCGCGGCTCCATGGTGCCGAGGCCCTGGCGCGGTTTCTGGAACAGCGTCGGCACCGCGCTGCTGAGCGTGGCGGGCCGAGCATTGCCGCCCTACGAAGCCTCGGGGCAAGCCGCCACCCGACCAGCGCCGGAAGCCTGGGAAAACGCGGCCAACCGCCGCAGGGCCGTGTTCGTGCTGCTGACCTTGCTGAGCACGGCGTTTGCCACCGCGCTCTTTGCCGATGCCCAGCCCGTGCACCACAACACCTGGCTGCAATACGGCCAGCTCGCGCTCTTCGGTTTGCTATCGGCCTGGGTGGTCACGGGTTTCGTCACGGCCCTCATGGGTTTCTGGGTCTCGCTGCGTGGTGACAAGCACACGCTCTCGGCCGCCGCGGTGCAGCACCACCCCATGAACCCCGATGCCCGCACCGCGATCATCATGCCGATCTGCAACGAAGACGTGGCCACCGTGTTCGCCGGCCTGCGCGCCACCTGCGAGTCGCTCGCAGCCACCGGCCACGCGCGCCAGTTCGACGTGTTCGTGCTCTCCGACAGCTACGACCCGGCGATTGCGGCGGCTGAAAAATCCGCCTGGGAAGACCTGCGCGCCGCGCTCGCGGCCCAGCCCGAGCTGCCGCAGATCGAGGTGTACTACCGCCTGCGCACGCGCCGCAGCCACCGCAAGGCCGGCAACGTGGCCGACTTCTGCCGCCGTTGGGGCAAGGACTACCGCTACATGGTCGTGCTCGATGCCGACAGTGTCATGAGCGGCAGCTGCATCGTCTCCATGGTCAAGCTGATGGAAGCCAACCCGAAGGCCGGCATCGTGCAGACCGCCACCCAGGCCATCGGCCACGCCACGCTGCATGCGCGCGCGCAGCAGTTCGGCTCGCGCGTCACCGGCCGCCTGTTCACGCTGGGCATGCAGTTCTGGCAGCTCGGCGAGAGCCACTACTGGGGCCACAACGCGATCATCCGCGTCCAGCCCTTCATGGAGCATTGCGCGCTGGCCCCCATCAAGGGCACGGGCGGCATGTCCGGCGGCATCATGTCGCACGACTTCGTGGAAGCCGCGCTGATGCGTCGTGCCGGCTACCACGTTTGGCTGGTCTCCGACCTCACGGGCAGCTACGAGCAGCAGCCGCCCGATTTGCTGAGCGAACTGCAGCGCGATCGCCGCTGGTGCCAGGGCAACCTGCAGAACTCGCGCCTGATGGCCGAGCCCGGCATCCACCGCGTGCACCGCACCATGTTCGCCATTGGCGCCATGTCGTACATTTCCGCGCCGCTGTGGCTGGCCTTCCTGACCATCGGCACCGCCCTGTGGGTGGCCAACGCCGACACCTTCTCGATCTGGCACGCTGTGCCGCAAGAGTTGCGTGGCCTGTGGGCCTGGACCTTGTCCATGCTGTTCCTGCCTCGCATCCTGGGCCTCGCGGCCGTCTTCATGAAGGGTGAGCAGAAATCTTTCGGCGGAGCGCGTGGCCTGCTGGGCAGCGCTGCGGTGGAAACCGTGATGGCGCTGCTGCAGGCACCCATCCGCATGCTGGCGCACTCGCTGTTCGTGCTGGTGGCGATCACCGGCCTGAAGCTGGAATGGAAATCGCCTCCGCGCGAAGCGGCTGGCGTGACATGGCGCGACGCCGCCGCCCGCCTCGCACCGATGAGCCTCATCGTCGGCCTGCTGGGTCTGGCGGTCGCCGCGATCAACGCCGAAGCGCTGATCTGGCTGGCGCCGGTGGCGTTGCCGCTGCTGCTGTCGGTGCCACTCACGGTGGCCACCAGCCATGTGGATCTGGGTGCGTGGATGCGCTCGCGCGGCGTGCTGCTGATTCCCGAGGAATCGTGGTCGCCGGCCGTGCTGCGGCGCGCCTGGCGGCATGCCAGCCGGTTCGGGTTGCCTCAAGCCGCCTGACACCCGATCTCCCCGGCAAGCCGTTCGCGTTGAACTTCAGCGCGAACGGCTTTTTTGTGTGATCAGCCCCATGACACGACCGCCCAGCTGATTGACCACCAGGCCCATCAGCACCAGGCCCGTGCCCAGCCACTGCTGCAGCAGCGGCAGTTCGCCGAAGAACACCCAGGCTGACCACAGGCCAACCACCGGAACCAGCAGCGAAAAGGGTGTGACGCGTGCCGCAGGGTGGCGTTTGAGCAGTTGCGTCCACAGACTGTAGGCAAGCAGCGTCGCAAACCAGGCCAGGAACAGCACCGACACCACCGCCGGCCAGCCGATGCCGGCGAGTTGGCGAGCCACGGTCTGCGGCCCGTCCATCCACAGCGCGAGCGCAAAAAACGGCAGGATGGGGAACAGGCTGCTCCAGACGATGAAGGACAGCGGGTCGTAGTCGCCCTGGCGGTTGGCCAAGCGGGCGACGATGTTGGACACCGCCCACATGAACCCCGCACCCAGGGTGAGCACGAAGCCCGCCAGCGTCATCTGGCCAGGCCCTTCGCCGTGCGCGGAGGCAATGAGCACCAGCCCGCCCAGTGCCACCGACAACCCGATCCATTGAGCGGCGCGCGCGCGCTCACCCAGAAGCGGCACCGCCAGCAACAAGGTGAAGAAGGCCTGCGTCTGCATCACCACCGAGGCCATGCCGGCGGTCATGCCCAGCTGCAGGCCGAGGAACAGAAAACCGAACTGCCCCAGGCCCTGTGCGAGGCCATAGGCCGCCACGTAGCGCCAGGGCAGGCTGGGAAACTTCACGAACAGCACAAAGGGCAAGGCGGCGGCGGCAAACCGCAGTGCGCCCAGCAGCATGGGACCGATGCCCTGCAGACCGACCTTCATGACGACGAAGTTCAGCCCCCAGATCACGACCACCGCGAGCGCTCGCAGCAGATCCCCGCGCGAGAGCGGCAAGGCGGTCATGGCCCCGCCCTCACCGGTCGGCCGTGCGCCGTGCGTGCGGCCACAAATGCCTCGAACGCTTCTGCGCTGGTCTTGCGCGGCACATAGCCAAAGCGCTCTTTCAGTGCTGTGTTGAGCAGCACGGGGCGGTAGCGCAGAAAGTCGAGCTGCTCGGGCCCGTAGCGGCTGATGCCGAGCGCCGAGCCCACGCGCAGCGCGGTGCGCAGCCATCCAGCGGGCAGCACGCGTGGCCGCTTGTGCAGGCGCTGAGCAATCTCCAGCAAGGTGAGCGCACCGTCGCCCGCGAGGTTGTAGCAGCCAGGAACACCTTGGCCACTCAGGGCATGGCGAATGGCACCGGTCACGTCCTGGTCCCAGACAAACACGAACGGACTGTCGCTGCCGGCGATGGCGAGAATGCGCGGCTTCTCGAACAAGGCGGTGATCTGGTTGTCCACCCGCTCGCCCAGAATGGTGCCGATGCGCAGCACGGTCTGGCGCAGCTCGGGGTGGGCTGCGCGCGTTTTGGCCAGCATCTCCTCAACCAGGCGCTTGTGGTGCGCGTAGGCGAACACCTCGTTGCCGCGCAGCGGGTGCTCTTCGGTCAACCAGGCGGGGTTGTCGGCGTGGTAGCCGTAGGCCGCGCCGCTGCTGGACACCACCAGGTGGTCCACCCGGTGCGCGAGGCAGGCGCGGATCACATTGCGCGTGCCGCCCACGTCCACCGCGTACTCGAAAGCGCGGCTGGAATGCCGGCCGGGTGTGACGATGGAAGCCAGGTGCACCACGGTATCGATGGCATGCAGCGCCACGGTGTCGGACAACGCGGCTGAGCGCACGTCCTGCTGCACGTACACCACACGCGGCAGGCGGCGCTCGGGCGCCACGTCACGGACGTCCACGGCCACGATGTGCTGAATGTGAGCATCACCCGCCAGCGCTTCGATCAGGCCGCGCCCCAGAAAACCGTCGGCGCCCGTGACCAGCACGCGCCGGGCGGCCGGCGCCTTCTGTGCCGCGACGCTCATGACCGGCCCACAGCGGGCACGCCGCCCTGCAGCGGTCGTCGCGACCACCAACCCGCCAGCAGGAGCCCGGCAATGATGTCCCAGAAGCCCCACACACCGGCCACCACGGCCATGCCACCCAGGCCACCGAAAAAGCTGAAGATCAACACCAGGCCCAGCCCCGCATTGCGGATGCCGACCTCGATGGAGAGCGCGCGACGGTCGTAGTCGGGCAGGCCGGCGGCGCGTGCAATGGCGTAACCGGTGCCGAAAGCCAGTGCATCGTGGATCACCACCGCCAGCAGCACCAGGCCCACGTAGTCCAGGAAGTAGTGCCAGTTGCCGGCGATCGCGCCCACGATGAACGCGATGAGGGCAACGAAGCTCAGGATGCGCACAGGCTTCTTGAAACGCGCAGTCCAGTTGGGGAAGCGGTTCGCGCACCAGAGGCCGAGCACGAACGGCACGCCGATGATGAGCAGGATGTGGCCCACCATTTCCAGCGGGTCCAGCGCAATCGTCTTGAGCAGGGGTGCCGCGGTGGGATGCATGCCACCCCAGAACGCAAAGTTCAACGGCATGGCCACGATGGCGATGGCGTTGGACACCGCCGTCATCGACACGCTGAGCGCCACGTTACCGTTCGCACGGTGGGTGAGGATGTTGCTCACGTTGCCGGGCGGGTAGCAGGCCACCAGAATCATGCCCAGCGCGATGCTCGGGCCAGGCTGCAGCAGCAGCGTGAGCACGAAGGTGATGGCCGGCAGTGCAATGAACTGCGCAACGATGCCGACCGTGAATGCCACCGGCATGCGCATGACACGGCGGAAGTCATCGATGCGCGTGTCCAGCGCAATGCCGAACATCAGGAAGGCGAGCACGCCGTTGAGCGCGGCCAGCGAAGCCGGGTTGAAGTTCAGGCGGATTTCGTCCACGGGCAGCATGGGGTGTCTCCTGTCGTTGTTGTTGTTGTTGTTGTTGTTGTTGTTGTCGGGCCTCAGCCTTGCAGAGCCGCGGCCTGGCGAACCGCCTTTCGGTAGGCATCCTTGTTGACGTAGTAGGCCATGCGCTCGAGCCGCAGGTACTTGTAGCCACCGGAGAGGTCTGGCGGCGGGCCGGCCTTGGCGGCCTTGAGGGCCGCAGCGGCGGGGGAGCCTGCATCGAGCCCCTTGAAGTGCCGCGCCACCAGCTCGGCCTGTTCGTAACGTCCTTGCCACCCCAGACCGCTGGCCTCGACCATGCCGAGCACGGCCAGGCGGTCGAAGCGCGGCGCAAAGATGTTGAGGTAGAGCGATGGCGCCATGCCCTGCCAGTTGAGCAGCGCGTGGTCGAGAAACGGGTAGTGCAGCTTGTAGCCGGTGGCGGCAAGAATCAGGTCGTAGTCGCCCGTGCTGCCGTCCTTGAAGTGCACGGTGTGGCCATCCAGCCGGGCAATGTCGGCGCGCACGTCCACGTCGCCATGGCCGATGTGGTACAGGATCAGCGAGTTCACCACCGGGTGCGACTCGTACATCTTGTAGGTGGGTCGGGGGAAGCCGAAACGCACCGGGTCGCCGGTGAACCACTTCAAGATGGTGCTGTCGATCTTCTGCTTGAGCCAGGGCGGCAGCGTGATCTTGCCGCCCACCGAATCAGCCGGCTTGCCGAACACGTACTTGGGTACGAAGTAGTAACCGCGGCGCACCGAGATGTCCACGCGGCGGGCCTGGTGCACGGCGTCCACCGCGATGTCGCAACCCGAGTTGCCTGCGCCCACGATGAGCACACGCTTGTGCTTGAAAAGGTCGGCGTGCTTGTAGGCCGAGGTGTGCAGCAGCTCGCCGGCAAAGCGCCCCTCGAATGCCGGCATGTTGGGCTCGGCCAGCGTGCCGTTGGCCACCACCACGCCCTTGTAGTCGGCGGTGGTTTGCTGGCCGCTCGCATCCTCGGTGGTGACACGCCACAACGTGTCGGGCGCATCGCTCACCGGAACAACCTTCAGCACCCGCGTGCCGAAGCGAAAGTGCTCACGCAGCTTGAAGTGGTCGGCGAAGGCGCTGAAGTAGTCGAGCAGTTCGCGGTGGCTTGGGTAGTCGGCCACCCGCTCGGACATGGGGAATTCGCTGAACTCCGTCATGCGCTTGCTGGAGATCAGGTGCGCCGACTGGTACACCGTGGAGCGCGGGTTGTGGATGTTCCAGAGGCCACCCACATCGGTGTGGGCCTCGAAACCCTGGAAGGCAATGCCGTGCTTCTGCAGGCAGCGCGCGCCGGCCAGGCCCGACGGGCCAGCACCGATGAGGGCGATCTGTTCGATGGTGTTCATGGTTGCTTGATGCCGGGAATGTCGGTGGCGCCAGCCTCGCCGACGCGGGGCTTGCGTGGCTGGTCGAGCAGGATGCGGTCGTGCAGCTTCGCGGGCAACACACCCAGCAAGCGCGAGAGCCAGCCGATGCGCCGAGGCAGCACGATGTGTTCGGTTCCGGCCATCACCTGGGCCAGCAGACGGCGCGCGGCTTCGTCGGGCTCCATCAGGCCGGGCATGCTGAAGCGATTGCCGGCGGTGAGCGCGGTGCGCAGGTAGCCGGGGCTGACGGTGTGCACGGTGAGTGCGGTTGGACGCAATTCGGCGCGCAGGCTCTGCAGATAGACAATCAGCCCGGCCTTGCTGGCGCAATACGCGCCGTTGCTCGGCATGCCGCGCCAGCCCGCGAGGCTGGCCACGCCCACCAGGGCCCCTCGCCGCCCGGCGTTGCGCATGGGTTCCAGGAAAGGCTGGAAGGTGGTGGCCACGCCGAGCAGGTTGATCTCCAGCATGCGGCGCATCACGGCGAGGTCGCTGGCTTGCGCAGTGTCGAAGCCGCCCGCCACGCCGGCGTTGGCCATCACGAGATCGGGAGCCCCGAAGCGACCCACCCAATCGGCGGCCACGGCCTGCATCGCCGTGGCGTCCGACACATCGGGCTGGTAGATCGCGCAGCGGTCTGGCGCCAGCGCGGCGAGCCCGTCGAGCACGGGTCTCTGCAGGCCCACCAGCGCCACGCGCGCACCGCCGCCGATGAGCTCACGCGCCAACGCCTGGCCCAGGCCGCCACAGGCGCCGGTGACCACGGCGTTGTGAAATCTCGAACTCGTCAAACCCACCGTCTCCTCATGCTTGTGCGTGCACTGTAGGGGGCACTAGAATCCATCTCGAAAAAATTGCCCAAATCGTCTCATTATTCGAGATATGAGCAAACCTCTTGCTGACAGCGACAACAGCCCCGGCCTGCGGCTCATGGAACTGCTGGACCTGCTGGCGCGCCAGGACGCGCCGCAAGCCCTGCCCGACGTGGTCGCGCTGACCGGCTGGCCCAAGCCGACCGTGCACCGCATGCTGACCCAGCTGGAGGCCGGGGCGTGGCTGGTGCGCGAGCCCGACGGGCGGCATTTCGTGCTCGCACCACGCCTGCTGCGCATGGCCGAAGCGGCCCTCAGCAGCAGCACGTTGCAGGGTGTGCGCCACGCGGTGTTGCGCCAGCTGGTGAGCGAGGTGGGCGAAAGCTGCAATCTCACGGCCATGTCGGGCGCCGACGTGGTGTACCTCGATCGTGTCGAGTCGGCGTTCCCCTTGCGGCTGGAGCTGCGACCGGGCACACGCGTGCCGGTGCACTGCTCGGCCAGCGGCAAGCTGTTTCTGGCCTGGATGGGTGCGCGTCAACGCAACGCGTTGCTCGCCGGGTTGACCCTCACCCGCTACACCGCGGGTACGCTGACCGAACGAGAAGCGCTGGAAGCCGAACTGGAAACCATCCGCCGCGATGGGCATTCGGTGGACGCCGAGGAGTTTGTCGAAGGACTTGTGTGCGTGGCAGTGCCGGTGTTCGCGCCCGGACAGCGCACCGTGCGCTGCGCGCTGGCGCTGCAGGCGCCGGCGGCGCGCATGAGCCTGGCACAAGCCAGACTGCAACTGCCCAGATTGCAAGTGGCGGCGCAGGCGCTGGCCCGCACTTTGGGCTGAGTCCGGCTCAGTACAGGGTGTCGCGCTGGCGCGCCTGCAGCGCCGTGAGGTCTGCGACGGTGTGGGGGTCGGCCGGGTGGCTCATGGGAAGCGCGTGATCAGCCCATGCCCGGCAGCTTGGGCATGCCCTTCATGCCCCCCATGCGTTTCATCATCTTCATCATCCCGCCGCCCTTCATCTTCTTCATCATGTCCTGCATCTGCTCGAACTCCTTGAGCAGGCGGTTGACCTCCTGCACCTGCACGCCCGCACCCGCCGCAATGCGGCGCTTGCGCGTGGCCTTGATGATCTCGGGCTTGCGGCGCTCCTTGAGCGTCATGCTGCAGATGATCCCTTCCTTGCGGGCGATGTCTTTCTCCGCCCGGCCCATGTCGACCTGACCCGCCTTGGCCGCCATGGCAGCGGGCAGCTTGTCCATCAGGCTGGAGAGGCCACCCATCTGCTTCATCTGGCGCAGCTGGTCCAGGAAATCGTTGAGGTCGAAACCCTCGCCGCTCTTGACTTTGGCAGCGAGCTTCTGCGCCGCCGCCATGTCCACACCGGCCGTGACCTGCTCCACCAGGGCCAGGATGTCGCCCATGCCCAGGATGCGCTGCGCATGGCGCTCGGCGTCGAACACCTCCAGGCCGTCGATTTTTTCCGACACACCGGCGAACTTGATCGGCGCACCCGTGATCTGTCGCACCGACAGCGCCGCGCCACCGCGCGAGTCGCCGTCGAGCTTGGTGAGGATGATGCCGGTCAGAGGCAGCGCTTCCTTGAAAGCCTTCGCGGTGTTGATCGCGTCCTGGCCCTGCATGGCGTCCACCACGAACAGTGTCTCCACCGGCTTGAGCACGGCGTGCAGTTCCTGGATTTCGCGCATCAGCGCTTCGTCAATGGCCAGCCGGCCCGCCGTGTCCACCAGCAGCACATCAAAGTAATGTTTGCGCGCGTAGTCGATGGCCGCGCGCGCGATGTCCACCGGCTTCTGCTCGGGTGTGCTCGGGAACCACTCGGCGCCGGCCTGCGCGGTCACGGTCTTGAGCTGTTCGATGGCGGCGGGGCGGTACACGTCACCCGACACCGTGAGCACCTTCTTCTTGCGCTTCTCGATCAGGTGCTTGGCCAGCTTGGCGGTGGTGGTGGTCTTGCCCGCGCCCTGCAAGCCGGCCATGAGGATCACGGCCGGCGGCTGTGCCGCCAGGTTGATATCGGCCACGCCGTCGCCCATGGTGAGCGCCAACTCGCGGTTGACGATGCCCACGAGCGCCTGTCCCGGCGTGAGCGAACCCACCACCTCCTGGCCCAGCGCCTTCTCTTTCACGCGCGCAATGAAGTCACGAACAACGGCCAAGGCCACGTCGGCCTCCAGCAAGGCCATGCGCACCTCGCGCAGCATGTCGGTGACGTTGGTCTCGGTGATGCGGGCCTGGCCGCGCATTTCCTTGACGATGCGTGAGAGTCGGTCGGAAAGGGCTGATGCCATGCTGCGCTCGGGTAGGGGGAGAAGAACCCGCAGGCTGCTGAGTTCGCGCCGGCTGGGGTGGGTGTCGGGCCATTGACCGGGAAACCGGCGGCTGGCAACGGTCAAGGCCGTTAAACTCCGCCCATGATTTTAGCCGCGCCCACCCCCAGCCCGCTGCGCGCGCCACATCCCCTATGAACCTGCTGCCATCGCTTGCGACCAACCTGCCCGCGGTGGTGCTCTCGGGTCTGGCGGCGCTCGCCTACGCTGTGCTCGCCTGGATCCATCCGCATGCGTCGGCCATGCAGAGCCGGGCCCTGCTCACCGTGGCCTGGCTGCTGCACCTTGGCGTGCTGGTGTTCGGCCTGTTTGAACAACCCGCCCGCTTCGGCTTCGCGCCCTCGCTGTCGGTCACGGCGTGGTTGGTGCTCACCGTGTACATGATCGAAAGCCGCCTCTACCCGCAACTGCGCGAACGCTGGAGGTTTGCCTTCTTTGGTGCGGTGGTGGTGGTGCTGGCCCTGGTGTTTCCCGGCACGCCATATCCCACCCTGCGGTCGAACTGGATGCCCCTGCACTGGGCGCTGGGCATCGCGTCCTACGGTCTGATCGCCGTGGCCGTCGGCCACGCGTGGTTGATGCAGCGGGCCGAGAAAGCCATGCGCCTGGGCACCTCGGCAGACACCGCCATGCCACTGCTCACCCTGGAGCGGCTGACCTTCCGCTTCGTGGCAGCGGGCTTCGTGCTGCTCTCCGCCACGCTTCTGGCGGGCTGGTACTTCTCCGAGCTGCTCAACCACCGCTGGGTGTGGGACCACAAGTCGGTGTTCTCGGTGTTGTCGTGGGTCACCATGGGCGTGCTGCTGTGGGGACGCTGGCGCCTGGGCTGGCGCGGCCGGTTTGCCGCGCGCATGCTCTACCTGGGAGCCGGGCTGCTGCTGCTGGGCTACGCCGGCTCCCGCTTTGTGCTTGAAGTGCTGCTGCAACGCAGCTGAACCACCGCCCACATGAAATACCTGCTCGTCCTGGCCATGGTGATGGTGGCCTTCTATGTGTGGCGCAACAACCGCGTCACCGATCGATCGACGCCCCGCCAGCCGCCAGCGCCCACCGGCTCGCGCTTGCCGGTGGTGATGGTGGCCTGCCAGCATTGCGGCACCCACCTGCCGCAGGCCGACACCGTACAGGGCAGCCTGGGCCCGTATTGCAGCGCCGACCACCGCCGGCTCAAGGAAGGCGGCCCAACGTGAGTGCACCCCGCGCCGCGCGGGCCGGTGCACCCGGTTTGCGGAACTGACATGGCCCGAGAAGACAGCTCGCAGTTCGCTCCGTCGTGGTTCGTGGCCTACGAGGCGGGCAACAACCAGGGCCGAGAGCAGCGTCTTCGCGCTTTCGTGCGCCTGTGGGTGGCCTTCATGCGCGCGCGGGTGTTCATCGCCTTGGTGCTGCTCTCGCTGCAGATCTTCATGGTGGTCACCGGCACCGGCGGGCCCGACTGGCTGGTGTTGCTGGCCGCGATCCACCTCTCGGCCGCGCTGGTGGTGCTCTACGCCTGGCGACCGGTGGAACAAGGCAAACCGATCCAGCTCCAGTGGGTGCTGACCATCGGGGTCGATGTGGTGGTGTTTGCGCTGCTGCAGTTCTTCCAGATCGGCTCCATCAACTACACACCGCTGTTTGCGCTGCCGGTGCTGCTGGCCTCCATCCTCGGGCCGCTGATGCTGGCCCTGGCCACCGCCGCCTCCGTCACGCTGTACCTGCTGTGCGAAGCCGTGCTGAGCGCACCCTTGTTCAGCGACGCCGCCACCGCCAAGCTGCTCCAGGCCGGTCTGGCCAGCACCGGATTTTTCCTGGTGGCGGTGCTCGCCAACCAGCTGGCGATCCGTCTGGCACGCGAAGAGGCGGTGGCCTCCAGCAGCCAGGCCGCGGCGCGCACGCAGGCACAGGTGAACGAACTGGTCATCGAGAGCCTGAGCGTGGGCGTGCTGGTGGTCGATCAACACGGCGTGGTGCGCAACGCCAACCCCGCCGCACAGATCATGTTGATGGGCGAGGCCTACCCGCAGGCCGCCAAGCTGCTGCTCTCGGCCCGGCCCAGCTGGAGCCACCTCTGCGACCTGGTGACCGAGACTTTTGCGCTGGGCCAGGCCCTGGAGACCGAGACCACCATCGACAACGAAGACCGGCCCAGCCAGCGACTGCACGCGCGCACGCGCCTGACCTCGCGCGCGGGGCGCAGCACCGGCCTGTGCGTGCTCTTTCTCGAAGACCTGCGCGAGGTCGAAGCCCGCGTGCGCACCGAAAAACTCGCCTCCATGGGGCGCATGTCGGCGGCGGTGGCGCACGAAATCCGCAACCCGCTCTCGGCCATCACACAGGCCAACGCCCTGCTGGACGAAGAGGTCAAGGACCCCGCGCAGAAGCGACTCACCCACATGATCGAGCAGAACGCGCAGCGGCTCTCGCGCATCGTGGACGACATCCTGAACGTGGCACGCGCCCAGCCCGTGCGCGGCGACGGCTCCACCCCCAGCATGCCACTGGACGCCATGGTGCGCCAGATCACGCTGGACTGGCTGCGCCAGAACCCCGCCAAAGGCGTGCTCGGTGTGCACCTGCATGCGCCTGCGGCGCTGGTGGAGTTCGATCCCGAGCACATGCGCCGCCTGCTGGTGAACCTGCTGGACAACGCCTTGCGCCATGCCAGCGGCAAGCCCTCTTCCATCCGTGTCGTCACACAACCCAGCGGCGCCGATCACAGCAAGCTCTCGGTCTGGAGCGATGGCCAGCCGCTGGAGGCCAGCGTGATGCGCCACCTGTTCGAGCCCTTCTTCTCGTCCGAGAGCCGCTCCAGCGGCCTGGGGCTGTACATCTGCCGCGAACTCTGCGAGCGCTACGGTGCGCAGATCGCCTACCAGCGTGTGCGCCTGGACCAGCGGGAAGGCAACGAGTTCTTTGTGTCCATGCCCAACGGGCATCCGGGCCAGGCCCACCCGGTGCAGCAAAACCTGTCGTACGCGGGCGGCGAGTCGCGGCCCTTCAGCACACGCTTCAGCCCCACGCTGGGCGACTCCCCGCTGGCCCCGAGCTGAGCCACGCACGCCACCGCATGGCTTCCAACCCCAACACCACCGCTGTCTCGGCCTCCGTACTCGTTGTTGACGACGAGCCGGATCTGCGCACCCTGTACGAACTCACGCTGCTGCGCGAAGGCCATGCCGTGGTGGCGGCGGCCGACCTGACGCAAGCGCGCGAGTGGCTGGCGCAGCAGCGCTTTGACGTGCTCATCTCCGACATGCGCCTGCCCGACGGCCTGGGGCTGGACTTGTTGCGCGAACTGACCGAGGCGCAGCGCACTGAAAAATGCATCGTCATCACCGCCTTCGGCTCGGCCGACAACGCGGTGGAATCGCTCAAGGCCGGTGCGTTCGACTACCTCACCAAACCGGTGGACCTCAAGCAGCTGCGCAACGCTGTGACCCAGGCCGTGCAAAGCCAGCGCCACCCGCTCGCGGGCAGCCCGGCCCGAGCAGCCTCCGGAGCCGAGCCCATGCGCAGCGCCCCGCCACCGCCCTCGGGTCTGAAGTCGCTCGGACGCATCGTCGGGCGCGCGGCCAGCATCGTGCAGATCAAGGGCCGCATCGAGAAGGTGGCGACCAGCATGGCGCCGGTGTTGATCCTTGGCGAATCGGGCACCGGCAAGGAACTGGTGGCGCGCGCGGTGCACGACTGCAGCCACCGCAGCAGCGGGCCGTTTGTGGCGGTGAACTGCGGCGCCATTCCCGAAAACCTCATCGAGGCCGAATTTTTCGGCGCACGCAAAGGCGCCTACACCGGCGCCACACAAGACCGTGAAGGCTACTTTCAGGCCGCCAAGGGCGGCACGCTGTTTCTCGACGAGATCGGCGACCTGCCGCTGGCCATGCAGGCCAAGCTGCTGCGCGTGATCCAGGAACGCCGCGTGCGCGCGCTCGGTGGCGTGCAGGAAGAAGCGGTGGACGTGCGGCTGGTGAGCGCCACCCACCGCGACCTGAGCGCGCTGGTGCAAGGCGGGCAGTTCCGCCAGGACCTTTTTTACCGCCTCAACGTGATCGAGCTGCGCACGCCTTCGCTGCGCGAGCGGCGCGACGACCTGCCCGAGCTGGCGCACGCGCTGCTGCAACGCATCTGCAGCGAGTCGGGCCAGGCCACACCCGAACTCTCGGCCCGGGCGCTGGACTGGATCAAGGCGCGCGACCTGCCAGGCAACGTGCGCGAGCTTGAAAACCTGCTGCAGCGCGCGCTCGCCCTGAGCAGCGGGGCGCAGCTGGAGCCCGAAGACTTCGGTGACACCGACGACGCCGACGAGACGCCCACCCAACCCGACCAGTTGCCCGACTCGGTGCTGGCGGCCTCATCCGCTGCGCGTGCGCCCGACGAGATCCCGTCCGACCTGCAGTCCTACCTGGACGAGCAGGAAAAGCAGGTTTTGCTCAAGGCCCTGCGCGAGTGCGACTTCAACCGCACCGCCGCCGCCGCCCGGCTGGGCCTGAACCTGCGGCAGATGCGCTACCGCATCCAGCGCCTGGGCATCGCCATGCCCTCCAGCGACGACGATGCGGCGTGAGGCACCGGCCGGCGTGTGGACCGGCGGCTGGCTGACCACCGCACGGCACTGCCCGTCACCCAACCACGGCCTGCGGCCTGCCGGTGCGCAGATCGACCTGATCGTGTTGCACTCCATCAGCCTGCCGCCCGGTGTGTACGGTGGCCCCGAGGTGGAGCAACTCTTCACCAACACACTGGACTGGGACGCCCATCCTTACTTCGGGGAGATCCGGGGCATGGAAGTCTCGGCGCATTTTTTCATCCGCCGCGACGGCGAACTTGTGCAGTTCGTCGACGCCGATGCGCGCGCCTGGCATGCCGGCACGTCTTGCTGGCGAGGGCGCCACAACTGCAATGACGACTCCATCGGCATCGAACTGGAAGGCCTGGAGGGCGAGCGGTTCGAGGCCGCGCAATACGACAGCCTCAGTCGCCTGTGTCGCCATTTGCGGGGGCGCTATCCGGTGGCCCACATCGCCGGTCATGAACACATCGCGCCTGGTCGCAAGCAAGATCCCGGACCTGGATTCGACTGGGCGCGTTTGCAACATGAGCTGGGCTGGTCGCTGGCGTTTTTTCCTGAAGCGACGACCGGCACGAGCCCTCCGCGCGCCTGACGCTACCGACCGGACGCGGCCCGTCATCACCAGGCAGCAGACCAACAGGGGCATACAGGATCAAATCGCGTCACAAGGCCCGCCGTTGCTGCGTCTGAAGCGCGGCGCCCAGCACTTTCGGGCGCTCCAGCGCGACGCTGGGCCACCTTGGTGCGCAGGCTCTGCAGGCGGTTGCCAGCACCTGCAGAACAGGGCTCAACCGATGGGCTTGGTTTTTTCTCAAACGCTACCCGTAGTGGCTTGAAGACCACCGACACACCAGATATAGTGTGTGCTCTGCGTTTCCAGTTTCGACACAGTCCACGTTGTTCCGGCCCGTTCTCACCCCACTGAGAACTTTCAGACAACCCGAACAACGCCGCGAACCCGAACTGAAACCGAACGTCTTGCTCCCAAGCCCCGACCTTGCGATCAGGCCCATCACAACAAATGAAAGAGGAACCATGCTGACCACTGCTGCCACCTTCCCCACCACCGCCACACCGTCTCCGAAGCAGCCCATGGGTTCATCCACGTCGACCCCCACCACCGCAGGCGGCTCCGTGCTCGCCCAGTACCAGATCATCCGCCGCAACGGCGCGGTGGTGTCGTTTGAGCCCAGCAAGATCGCCGTGGCCATGATGAAGGCTTTCCTGGCCGTGCACGGCACGCAAGGTGCAGCATCTGCCAGCGTGCGCGAGACGGTGGACGAGCTCACCGGTGCCGTGGTCAAGGCGCTGATGCGCTCGCGCCCAGGCGGCGGCACCTTCCATATTGAAGACGTGCAGGACCAGGTCGAGCTCGGCCTGATGCGCAGCAGCCACCACGAAGTCGCCCGCGCCTACGTGCTCTACCGCGAGCGCCGCACCCAGGAGCGCGCCCACCAGGCCGAGGTGGCCAAGCCGACAGAAGCCACGCTGCATGTGATCGATGGTGGCCAGCGCGTGCCGCTCGACCTGCAGCGACTGCAAGCCCTGATCGCCGATGCCTGCAAGGGCTTGGGCAAGGACATCCAGCCAGACCCGATCGTGGCCGAGACCAAGCGCAACCTGTACGACGGCGTGCCGATCGAAGAGGTCTACAAAGCCTCCATCCTGGCCGCGCGCACGCTGATCGAAAAAGACCCCGACTACACCTACGCCACCGCGCGCCTGCTGCTGCACACCATCGTCAAGGAAGTCATGGGTGAAGAAGTGCCCTCTTCCGAGATGGGCGCGCGCTACGCCGACTACTTTCCGCAGTTCATCAAGAAAGGTGTGGAGAACGACCTGCTCGACGAGCGCCTGATGCAGTTCGATCTGGCCCGCCTGGGTGCTGCGCTCAAGCCCGAGCGCGACCTGCAGTTCGACTACCTCGGTCTGCAGACGCTGTATGACCGCTACTTCCTGCACGTGCGCAAGACCCGCATCGAGCTGCCGCAGTCGTTCTTCATGCGCGTGGCCATGGGCCTGTCGCTCAACGAGATTGACCGCGAAGCCCGCGCCATCGAGTTCTACGAGGTGTTGTCTTCGTTCGACTTCATGTCGTCCACGCCCACGCTGTTCAACAGCGGCACGCTGCGCTCGCAGCTCTCCAGCTGCTACCTGACCACCGTGCCCGACGACCTCGACGGCATCTACGAGTCGATCAAGGAAAACGCGCTGCTGTCCAAGTTCGCCGGCGGCCTGGGCAACGACTGGACCCGCGTGCGCGCCCTGGGCAGCCACATCAAGGGCACCAACGGCGAATCGCAGGGTGTGGTGCCGTTCCTGAAAGTGGTGAACGACACCGCCGTGGCGGTGAACCAGGGCGGCAAGCGCAAGGGCGCTGTGTGCACCTACCTGGAAACCTGGCACCTGGACATTGAAGAGTTCCTGGAGCTGCGCAAGAACACCGGCGATGACCGCCGCCGCACCCACGACATGAACACGGCGAACTGGATTCCCGACCTGTTCATGAAGCGCGTGATGGAAAAAGGCGAGTGGAGCCTGTTCTCGCCCAACAGCGTGCCCGACCTGCACGACCTGTTTGGCGCCGACTTCGAGAAGGCCTATGTGGCCTACGAAGAAAAAGCCGCGCGCGGCGAGATCAAGCCTTACCGCAAGGTGCCCGCCACCGACATGTGGCGCAAGATGCTCTCGATGCTGTTCGAGACCGGCCACCCCTGGATCACGTTCAAGGACGCCTGCAACGTGCGCAGCCCGCAGCAACACGCCGGTGTGGTGCACAGCTCCAACCTCTGCACCGAGATCACGCTCAACACCAGCGACACCGAGACCGCCGTGTGCAACCTGGGCTCGGTCAACCTGCTCAACCACATCAAGCGCACCGACGACGGCGTGAAGGTGCTCGATCACGACAAGCTGCAGGTCACCATCAAGACCGCCATGCGCATGCTCGACAACGTGATCGACATCAACTACTACGCGGTGAAGAAGGCGCGCGACTCCAACATGCGCCACCGCCCGGTGGGTCTGGGTGTCATGGGCTTCCAGGACGCGCTGTACGAGCTGCGCATCCCCTACGCGTCCAACGATGCGGTGGAGTTTGCCGACCGCTCCATGGAAGCGGTGTGCTACTACGCCTACTGGGCCTCCACCGAACTCGCCCGTGAGCGCGGCCGCTACGCCAGCTACAAGGGCTCGCTGTGGGACCAGGGCATCCTGCCGCCCGACACACTCGACCTGCTGTCGCGCGAGCGCGGTGGTTATGTGGACGTCGACCGCTCGGTCAGCATGGACTGGGACGCACTGCGCAAGAAGATCGCCGCCGACGGCATGCGCAACTCCAACTGCGTGGCCATCGCCCCCACCGCGACCATCTCCAACATCATCGGCGTGGACGCCTCCATCGAGCCCTGCTTCGGCAACCTCTCGGTGAAGTCCAACCTGTCGGGCGAGTTCACCGTCATCAACGGCTACCTCGTGAAGGATTTGAAGCGGCTGGGCCTGTGGGACGACGTGATGGTCATGGACCTCAAGCACTTCGACGGCTCACTCCGTCCGATCGACCGCGTGCCGCAAGAAGTGAAGGCGCTGTACGCCACCGCGTTTGAAGTGGAACCGCTGTGGCTGGTGGAAGCCGCTGCGCGCCGCCAGAAGTGGATCGACCAGGCGCAAAGCCTGAACATCTACATGGCCGGCGCCTCGGGCAAGAAGCTCGACGACACCTACAAGCTCGCTTGGCTGCGTGGTCTCAAGACCACCTACTACCTGCGCACGACCTCGGCCACACAAGCCGAAAAATCCACTGGTCGCACGGGACAACTCAACGCTGTGTCGCTGGATGCAACCACCGCCGGCATGGCCGCCACCACCGCTGCAAACGCGGCGGTCACAACGAACGCAGCGACGTCTGAAGTGCCCGCCACCGACATCAAGTTCTGCGCGATCGACGATCCCGGTTGCGAAGCTTGTCAGTGAATGACACCGCGCTGTGTCGTGTGAGTTGAGTCGCGTCGAACTTCAATCGATGCGACACAGCAACACAAACACAGCGCAGCAAGCACGATCACTTTGCAATTCATGCAGACACTTTGATAATCCGAGGAATTGGAAACACCTATGTTGACCTGGGACGATCACACCACGCCCTCCACGAAGCCCGCGAACAACCCCATGCCCTCCAGCATGCAGGGTCTGCAAGCCTCACTGTCGAGTGAGCGCACCGCCTCCCCCGCTTCCTTCGCTCCTTCTTTCTCTTCGAACGCTGCGCCCGTGAAAGCGCCCGTTGCGGCCACCGCAGGCCATCGCGTCAACGCCGCAGACAAGCGCATCATCAACGGCCAGACCGACGTGAACCAGTTGGTGCCGTTCAAGTACAAGTGGGCTTGGGAAAAGTACCTCGCCACCTGCGCCAATCACTGGATGCCGCAGGAAGTGAACATGAGCCGCGACATCGCGCTCTGGAAAGACCCCAACGGCCTGACCGACGACGAGCGCCGCATCGTCAAGCGCAACCTCGGCTTTTTCGTCACCGCCGATTCGCTCGCAGCCAACAACATCGTGCTGGGCACCTACCGCCACATCACCGCGCCCGAGTGCCGCCAGTTCCTGCTGCGCCAGGCCTTTGAAGAAGCGATCCACACGCACGCTTACCAGTACATCGTGGAGTCGCTCGGCCTGGACGAGTCCGAGATCTTCAACGCCTACAACGAAGTCCAGTCGATCCGCGACAAGGACGAGTTCCTGATCCCCTTCATTGAAGCGATCATGGACCCGAACTTCCACACTGACACACCCGAGACCGACCAGCGCCTCCTGAAGAGCCTGATCGTGTTCGCATGCCTCATGGAAGGCCTGTTCTTCTACGTGGGCTTCACGCAGATCCTCGCGCTGGGCCGCCAGAACAAGATGACCGGTGCCGCCGAGCAGTACCAGTACATCCTGCGCGACGAGTCCATGCACTGCAACTTCGGCATCGATCTGATCAACGCGATCAAGATGGAGAACCCGATGCTGTGGACGCCCGAGTTCAAGGAAGAGATCAAGCAGCTGTTCCTCAAGGCTGTCGAACTCGAATACCGCTACGCCGAAGACACCATGCCGCGCGGCGTGCTCGGCATGAATGCGTCCATGTTCAAGGGTTACCTGCGCTACATCGCCAATCGGCGTGCCACGCAGATCGGCCTGGAGCCCATGTTCCCGAACGAAGAGAACCCGTTCCCCTGGATGAGCGAGATGATCGACCTCAAGAAGGAACGCAATTTCTTCGAAACCCGCGTGATCGAATACCAGACGGGCGGAGCCCTGTCCTGGGACTGACGCCACCGCCGGGGTCGCACTGCCCAATTGAACACGTCTTACATGCGTTTCGACATTTCAAAACCCTGCTCCAGGCACCTCGGTGCCCGGAGCAGGGTTTTGTCACAGGATTCAACACCTTGGGGCCAGCCGTGGATGCATCCACACGGCTCCAGCGCGTTGAATCACTTCACCGGCACAGTGACCGATGAAGTGCTCTTTGCAACTTGATCAAGGAGAAAACAATGGCAACTGCGAAAAAAGCCCCGGCTAAAAAAGCTGTGGCGAAAAAGGCCGCCCCGGCCAAAAAAGTCGCTGCGAAGAAAGCAGCTCCCGCGAAGAAAGCCGCACCGGCTAAGAAAGTCGTCGCCAAGAAGGCCGCACCAGCGAAGAAAGCTGCTGTGAAGAAGCCAGCGGTGAAGAAGGCTGCACCAGCGAAGAAAGTCGCTGCCAAGAAGCCAGCGGTGAAGAAGGCTGCACCGGCGAAGAAAGCTGCTGCCAAGAAGCCAGCAGTGAAGAAAGCTGCACCGGCGAAGAAAGCCGCTGCCAAGAAGCCAGCTGCGAAGAAAGCCGCGCCGGCCAAGAAGGCTGCACCAGCGAAGAAAGCTGCTGCCAAGAAGCCTGCTGCGAAAAAAGCAGCGCCTGCGAAGAAAGCCGCGCCGGCCAAGAAGGCCACTGTTGCGAAGGCAGCCCCAGCAAAAAAAGCTGAGCCGGCCAAGAAGCCGGCGGCCCCTGCTGCTCCTGCGGCTCAGACGAAGCTCAACCCTCAGGCTGCCTGGCCGTTCCCCACGTCCAGCAAGCCCTGAAGTCGTCCTTGTGACGGCTTGCAGCCCGGCGCGAAAGCGCCGGGCTTTTTCATGCCTGCTTCAGACCGGTGGAGCGGTGTAGTTCTGGCCACCCCGGGTCGCGATCTTGGCGGCACCCATGCGATTGCCCAAGTCGGCACACCGCGCCAGCGACCAGCCTTGCTCAAGCCCATGCAGCAGCGCCGCGCGAAACGCATCACCACAGCCGGTGGGATCGACCACTTCGGTGGCCTTCGCGCCAGGCACCACGGTTTTCTGTCCACCTTCCCACACCTCACAACCGTGCTCGGCCAGCGTGACGATGAGTCCGCGAACATGCGATGCCATCTCTTCGAACGACCAGCCGGTCCGATCGGACAGCATCTTGCCTTCGTAGTCGTTCACCGTGATCCAGGTGGCCAGCTCGATGAACTGCTTGAGCTCTTCACCGTTGAACATGGGCAGGCCCTGGCCTGGATCGAAGACGAAGGGAACACCAGCCGCGTGCAGTTGCCGCGCGTGGGTCAGCATGGCGTCGCGGCCATCGGGCGAGATGATGGCCACCGCGATGTCTTTGCGCGCGGGCACCGGGTTGTCGTGGGCCATCGACATCGCACCGGGGTGGAACGCGGTGATCTGGTTGTTGTCGCGGTCCGTCATGATCATGGCCTGGGCGGTGTAGCTCTCGGTCGCACTGTTCACATGCGCGGTGTCCACGCCCAGCGAACGCAGGCGCTCCAGGTACTCCTGCCCATCGTTGCCCAGCGTGGCCAGGGGCACGGCTTGCGCGCCGAGCTGGCGCAGGCCATAGGCGATGTTGCCGGCGCAGCCACCGTATTCGCGCCGCAAAGCAGGCACCAGGAAGGACACATTGAGGATGTGCAGCTGGCTGGGCAGGATCTGCTCGGCAAATCGACCCTCGAAGGTCATGATGGTGTCAAAGGCGAGTGAGCCGCAAACAAGAATGGGCATGGTGAAGTCGATCCGGATGGCTGGAAGGTGTCAGGGGTAAAAGACCAGGGCGCGATACCCGGCCATGGGCGAGGAATCACCGACGGCGAGCGACAGGCTGAAACTCACCGCCAGCGAGCCTTGTGCAGGCAAGACATCGGGCGCATCGGGCCACTCTTCGGGCAGAAACACGCGGCGCGAGATGACGGTGTCTCGGGTGTCGGTCAGGCTCAGTTCCAGCGCGGGCAAGGCCAGCGGCGTGTCGGACGTGTTCTTGAGCACGAGGTCGAACGAGTGAAAGTTGCCGAGCCGGCGCACCAGTGCGGAGCTGTCGATCACGATGGCGTCGATGTTGCGCACGGGTCCCACGCGGCAGCCCAGCGGTGCACACACCTGCTCGAGCAGCGGCTTCAGGTCGGGCCGCCAGGCGGCGATGCGGTCGCGCTCGTGCAGCGCCCACTGTGCTGCGAGCAGCACGCCGAGCAGCAAGACCAGCAAGGACAAACCGATGCGCACACCGGGCGACTGCCAGAACGCACGCCGACGGGCCTGGCGAACAAAACCCGGGACCGCTTCGGGTTCGGCCGCCTCCCCGGCCTCGTCCTCCGCCGCGGTCACTGCGGGCACAGGTGCGGCGACCGATGATCCTTGGGACGCAGCGGCCGATTTGGCAGTGGCGGCCAATGCATCTTCGGCGGCTTTGGCGGCGGCGAAGCGCTGCAATTCGGTGCTGAAGTCGGCGTCGTCAGGAACGTCGGCAAGCGGCTCGTCGGCCAGGGGCATGGGCGGTCGCGTGACGAGCTCGTCCTCGGCCGGATCGCTGGCCGCGCTGAGCTGTGGTTGCGGCGCCGAGGGCGGCGGGCTCGCTGGGCCGCCAGGAGCGGGGGCAGGAGAATCCGGCGTCCAGGGTTCCAGGTAGAGCGTGGCGTCGAACACATCGGCGCAATGACCACAACGCACCCAGCCTTCAGAGATCTTCAGTTGATCGGCAACGATCCTGAAGGTCGTTCCGCAGGCCGGACAACGGGTGGTGAAACTCATGCGCCGATTATCGGGGGCGCTGCGCGGCGGCTCAGGCCTTGACCGCGGTCATGAGGATCCAGCCCTCTTCTTCGTCGCTGACCTGCAACGCCACCCAGGGCGCGTAGGCCTCGATCAACTCGTCGGCCTGGCGCGCCAGAATGCCCGCAAGCACCAGGTGACCACCCGAGCGAACGTGCGAGCACAGCAGCGGCGCGAGCACTTTCAGTGGTGTGGCCAGGATATTGGCCAGCACGAGGTCGTGCTCTCCGTGGGCAATGTCGGGCAGGCCTTCGCTCAACGTGACGTGGTTGGCCGAGGCATTGAGCCGGGTCGACTCCACCGCCGCCGGGTCGATGTCCACTGCCACGATTTCGCGCGCGCCGAACTTGGCCGCACCGATAGCAAGAATGCCGGAGCCGCAACCGTAGTCGAGCACCCGCGAGCCCACCGGTGGGTGCTGGGCGGTCCAGCGCAGACACATGCGGGTGGTGGGGTGCGTGCCGGTGCCGAACGCGAGACCCGGGTCGAGCCGGATGACCTGTTTGGCGGCGGCGGGCGGTTCGTGCCAGCTGGGCACGATCCAGAAGGTGGGTGTGATCTCCACCGGCGCGAACTGCGACTGCGTCAGGCGCACCCAGTCTTGCTCGGGCACGGCCTGCACACCCAGCACCGCGCAGCCTTCAAAAAAGTCTTGCAGCCTGAGCAGATCGGCAGCTTCCCGTGCGACGCTCTCGGACGAGAACAGGGCCACCACACGCGAGCGCTGCCAGCCCTCCTTGGGTGGCGGCATGCCGGGTTCGCCGAACAAAGCCTGCTCGGCGTCGGTCATGGCGTCGGCGTCTTCCACCGAGGTGCTCAAGGCGTCCAGCGTCCAGCGCTTCGCCCACGGCTTCAACCGAAGTCTCTGGCACCATGAGCACCAGCTCGAACAAGGACGGCATGGGTTAACGCTCTCGCTGTGAGAGCCACTCTTCAAGGTAGTGGATGTTGGTGCCGCCCGCCACAAAGCTCGCGTCGACCATCAGCTCGCGGTGCAGCGGGATGTTGGTCTTGATGCCCTCGATCACCGTTTCGGCCAGCGCCGTGCGCATGCGCGCCAGCGCCTGTTCGCGCGTGTCGCCGTGCACGATGATCTTGCCGATCATGGAGTCGTAGTTCGGCGGCACGAAGTAGTTGGTGTAGGCGTGCGAGTCCACGCGCACACCGGGGCCACCGGGTGCATGCCAGGTCGTGATGCGGCCAGGCGATGGCGTGAACTTGTAAGCGTCTTCGGCGTTGATGCGGCACTCGATGGCGTGACCGCGCAACTGGATCTGGCGCTGCGTGAACGGCAGCTTCTCACCCGCCGCCACCGCGATCTGGGTGCGCACGATGTCCACGCCCGAAATCCATTCGGTCACCGGATGCTCCACCTGCACGCGGGTGTTCATCTCGATGAAATAGAACTCGCCGTTCTCGAACAGGAACTCGAACGTGCCCGCACCGCGGTAGCCGATCTTCTTGCAGGCGGTGGCGCAGCGCTCGCCGATCTTCTCGATCAGGCGGCGCGGAATGCCCGGCGCCGGTGCTTCTTCGATCACCTTCTGGTGGCGACGCTGCATGGAACAGTCGCGCTCACCCAGGTAGACCGCGTTGCGGTGCGTGTCGGCCAGGATCTGGATTTCGATGTGGCGCGGGTTCTGGAGAAACTTCTCCATGTAGACCTCGGCGTTGCCAAACGCGGCACCGGCCTCGGCCTTGGTGGTCTGCACCGCGTGCAGCAGGGCCGCCTCGGTGTGCACCACGCGCATGCCGCGTCCACCACCGCCACCGGCGGCCTTGATGATCACCGGATAGCCCACCGCCTTGGCGGTGCGCTTGATCACCACCGGATCGTCGGGCAGCGCGCCTTCAGAACCCGGCACGCAAGGCACGCCGGCGCGGATCATGGCCTGCTTGGCCGAAACCTTGTCCCCCATCAGGCGGATGGAGTCGGGCGTGGGGCCGATGAAGGTGAAGCCGCTTTTTTCCACCCGCTCGGCGAAATCGGCGTTTTCCGAAAGAAAGCCGTAACCGGGATGGATGGCTTCGGCGTCGGTCACCTCGGCGGCCGAGATGATGGCCGGCATGTTGAGGTAGCTGTGGGTGCTCGACGCCGGGCCGATGCAGACGGCTTCGTCGGCCAGGCGCACGTACTTGGCGTCGCGGTCGGCCTCGGAGTACACCATCACCGCCTTGATGCCCATTTCGCGGCAGGCGCGCTGCACGCGCAATGCGATCTCTCCGCGGTTGGCGATCAGGATTTTCTTGAACATGGGCTCGGGGCCTTCTTTATTCGATCACGTACAAAGGCTGGCCGTACTCAACGGCCTGGCCGTTGTCCACCAGGATCTTGGTCACGGTGCCGGACTTGTCGGCTTCGATCTCGTTGAGGATCTTCATGGCCTCGACGATGCAGATCGTCTCGCCTTCCTTGATGGTGTCGCCGATCTCCACGAAGGGCTTGGCGCCCGGGCTGGAGGCGCGGTAGAAGGTGCCGACCATGGGCGACTTCACGGTGTGGCCCACCGGCTCGGCGGGCGCAGCCACGGCGGCTGCGGGAGCGGCCTCCACCACCGGCAACACCGGCGGCGCCACGGGGGCGGGTGCCATGCTGTAGGTCACCGGGGCTGCCGCCGACGTCGGTGCGCTTTTGACAATGCGCACCTTGCCCTCGGCTTCGGTGATCTCCAGCTCCGACACGTTCGATTCGGACACCAGGTCGATCAGCGTCTTCAGTTTTCTCAAATCCATGATTTCTCCAACGAAAAGCGGCTAATTTGTTCTAAGTTCGAGCAACTTCAAGGCTGCCGACCCACCCCCACCAGCCGGGGTGCCGCAGTGTACACGAAGGGTTGTGCGGTAGCGCACGATCGGGCCGCCCAGGCTTGCAAGCCCACCGCAGAACGTCGATTGCCGTTTTGGGCGACAAAGCTGGAATTTAGCCCTTTATGGGCGAACATTCCCGGCAAGGGACCAGCGGTCGTTCCGCCACCTGGCGAGCGTCAACCCAGTTGCGCCCACTGGGCCAGGTCGGCCTCGGACACCTTGCCGATCTTGCGGTGCAGCACCGTGCCCTCGTCCCCGAAGACCACTGTGTAGGGCAGGCTGCCGCTGGGGTTGCCCAGGCTGCGGCTGAGCTCGGTGCCGGCAAAGCCGGCCATGCCCACGGGGAAATTCAGCGGCAGCTTCTGCAGGAAGCCGCGCACCGCGCTGGGCTGGTCGACCGCGAGGCCCAGCACCTGCCAGCCCTGCGGTGCGTTGGCCGTGTTGAAGGCGTTGAGCAAGGGCAGCTCTTCCACACACGGCGGGCACCAGGTGGCCCAGAAGTTCACCAGCAAGGGACGCCCGCGCATGCCCGCCAGGTTCACCGCCTCGCCGTTCGGGCCCTCAAAGGCGCCCGCCCAGAAAGCGGCCTCGGCGCCACTCAACACGACCTGGGGCGCGATGCGCTGCCAGGACACCCAGGCGCCCGCACCAGCGGCAGTCACCGCGGCCCCCGTCATCAACACCGTTCTTCGTTGCAATTTCATTCGTCCAGTCCAGGGGTATCGGCCTCGACGGCCATGCGTCGCCGCAGCGCAGCGGCGTCGCCGCGCGGCTTGCGGCCTTGGGCATCGGGTTTGAGGGCACCGCGCAGGTCGTCGTGCTCGTGCACCATCAAGTGAATGAGCACCCACTGACCCAGCGCGTCACAGCGGGTGCGCAGGGTAAGCGCCTCCACCGGCTCGCCGCGCCAGCCGTTCACCGTGCCGGGGTGGTACTCCACGCGATGATCGAGCAAGGCCCACTCGGGCGCCTTGGGGTCGTCGCAAAAGAGCTGCATGTAGAGATCGCTGTGACGCGTGGCGGTTCCATGCCAGACCGATCCGCCCAGGTGCGGGCGAAAAGCCTTGAGGCGCTCCATCCACAGCAAGGCCAGTTCGCGCAGGGCCACCAGCTCGCCGGGCTGGGTATCGGCACAGAAGATGTCGATGTGTTCGCGCACCGCGGCCTCCAGCGCCGCGTTGTCGGGCAGGGCCGTGCGCGCGGGCAGGCCAAGTTGCTTGACCGCCTGGCGCTTGGCGGCCGCGTACTCCAGGCCGTCTTCGGCCACGAGGCGGGCGGCAACGGCCGCAATTTCGAAGGTGATGTCGTCCCGGCTCGCTTCCATCGAGTGGATTGTGCCCGCCCGGGACATCGCCACGGCCAAGACCAGCCATACCCGCAAGACCCGGGTGGCCTGCCACCTAGAATCGCCCGATGCACATACACATCCTGGGCATTTGCGGCACCTTCATGGGCGGCCTGGCCGCGCTTGCCCGCGAAGCCGGCCACCGCGTCACCGGCTGCGACGCCGGCGTTTACCCCCCCATGAGCGACCAGCTTCGAGCGCTCGGCATCGACCTGATCGAAGGCTTTGGTGCCGACCAGCTGGCCCTGAAACCCGACGTGTTCGTGGTCGGCAATGTGGTCAGCCGCGCGCGCAAGCCCGACGGCACGCCCAAGTTTCCGCTGATGGAAGCCATCATGGACAGCGGCGCCGCTTACACCAGCGGCCCGCAGTGGCTGGCCGAACACGTGCTGCAAGGCCGCCATGTGCTGGCGGTGGCCGGCACCCACGGCAAGACCACCACCACCGCCATGCTGACCTGGATTCTCGAAGCCAACGGGCTGAAGCCGGGGTTTCTCGTGGGTGGCGTTCCTTTGAACTTTGGGGTCTCTGCACGCTTGGGAAGCGGCAAGACCTTCACCATCGAGGCCGACGAGTACGACACGGCGTTTTTCGACAAGCGCAGCAAGTTCGTTCACTACCGCCCGCGCACGGCCATCCTGAACAACCTCGAGTTTGACCACGCCGACATCTTTGACGACCTCGCCGCCATCGAGCGCCAGTTCCACCACCTGATCCGCACCGTGCCGCCCTCGGGCCGGGTGGTGTCCAACGGGCTGGAGGAAAGCCTGGACCGTGTGTTGCACCAGGGCCTGTGGAGCGAGCTGCGCACCTTTGGCGCGGCGGTGAGCGACTTCACCGCCGTGGGCGAGCCCCACGCCTTTGAGGTGCTCAACCAGGGCAAACCGGCGGGCCGCGTGGAGTGGTCGCTCAGCGGCGTGCACAACCAGCTCAATGCGCTGGCCGCCATTGCCGCCGCCGAGCACGTGGGCGTGGCCCCGGCCGACGCGGCGCGGGCGCTGGCCAGTTTCGAGAACGTGCGCCGGCGCATGGAGGTGCGCGGCACGGTGGCGCGCGCGGGTGGCGACATCACGGTCTACGACGACTTCGCCCACCACCCCACCGCCATCCGCACCACGCTGGACGGCCTGCAACGCCGCCTGGGCACCCCGCGCGGGCGCATCCTGGCGGTGTTCGAGCCGCGCAGCAACACCATGAAGCTCGGCACGATGAAGTCGCAGCTGCCCTGGAGCCTGGAAGCGGCCGATCTCGCGTTCTGCCACTCGGGCGGGCTGGACTGGGACGCCGCCGAAGCGCTGGCCCCCATGGGGTCACGGGCCCAGGTGGGCAAGAACATCGATGAGGTGGTGGCGCAGGTGAGCGCCGCAGCACGGCCCGGTGATCACATCGTCTGCATGAGCAACGGTGGGTTTGGTGGCGTGCATGAGCGCCTGCTCAAAGCGCTCTCCGCTTGAATATCAATAACTCAGGGCCTGCGCGGGCACGTCGATTGAAATGACGGGTTTCGCGAGCGCCGCGCTGGCGGCGCGCGCAAACGCCATGGCCCAGGCGCGGTGCGCCTCATCGCGAAACCGCTCCTCACCCACGGCCTCGGCGACCCCCAGAATCTTGTCGGCCGTGAGCACCTTGCCGGTGGGGCGGATGGGCTCGCAACCGAGAAACGTGAACTGCTCGTCCAGCCAGTGGCGGGCCAGGTCGTGCGGCATGGGCTGAACTTCTTCCAGATCGAAGTGGTAGGTCGAGCGGGCGCTCCAGCTCACGGTGACTTGGCTTCGCATGGTGAATCTCCTGATGGGCTTCCATTGTGGCCCTCGCTGGCGGCGAGGCACACCGTGAAAGCCCGCAGCCCGCTCAGCCCTTCGCCTTGCGCGCGGTCTTCACCGCGCTGGACAACACGTCGAGTGCCTGCAGCGAATCGCCCCATCCCAGGCAGGCGTCGGTGATGCTCTGGCCGTACTTGAGCGCATCCACCGCGTCCTTGCCGGGGGTGAACTTCTGCGCGCCGGCCTCGATGTGGCTCTCGATCATCACGCCGAAGATGCTGCGCGAACCACTGGTGATCTGGCCGGCAATGTCGCGCGCCACGTCGAGCTGCTTCTCGTGCTGCTTGCTGCTGTTGGCGTGGCTGCAGTCCACCATCAGGCGCGGCGGCAGCTTGGCGGCTTCGAGCTCCTTGACCGATGCGGCCACGCTGGATGCGTCGTAGTTGGGCGCCTTGCCACCGCGCAGGATCACGTGGCAGTCCTTGTTGCCGTTGGTCTGCACGATGGCGACCTGGCCGTTCTTGTGCACCGACAGGAAGTGGTGCCCGCGTGAAGCGGCCTGGATTGCATCGGTGGCAATCTTGATGTTGCCGTCGGTGCCGTTCTTGAAGCCGATCGGGGCTGAGAGGCCCGAGGCCAGCTCGCGGTGCACCTGGCTCTCGGTGGTGCGCGCGCCGATGGCGCCCCAGGCGATCAGATCGCCGATGTACTGCGGCGAGATCACGTCGAGGAACTCGCTGCCGGCGGGCAGGCCCAGGCGGTTGATCTCGATGAGCAACTGGCGTGCGATGCGCAGGCCTTCGTCGATGCGGTAGCTCTCGTCCAGGTAGGGGTCGTTGATCAGGCCCTTCCATCCCACCGTGGTGCGCGGCTTCTCGAAGTACACGCGCATCACGATCTCCAGCGTGTCGGCGTACTGGTCGCGCAGGGGTTTGAGGCGGCGCGCGTAGTCCACCGCTGCGGCCGGATCGTGAATGGAACACGGGCCGATGATGACCAGCAGGCGATCGTCCTTGCCGTGCAGGATGTTGTGGATGCGCTGGCGGGTCTGGCTGATCAGCGCCTCCACCGGCGTGCCGCCGATGGGGAAGAAGCGGATCAGGTGTTCGGGAGGGGGCAACACGGTGATGTCCTTGATGCGTTCGTCGTCGGTCTGGCTGGTCTTGTCGATCGAACGGGTGTGCCAGGCGTCGCTGCTGGCGGGGGCGTGTTTCGCGGTCATCAAGGGCTCCTGGAACGGGTGTTGCGGTTGGGGAAACAAGGTCGAAAAAAAACCGCCGGGCTGTGGGCTCCGGCGGTTTGATCGAGATTCGGTGATGCGCTTACAGCCTCGCCTCTCGTCCGCCGGGGACTGAGAACCAAAAGTAAAAGGCAAAAAAGTTGCGCGCTTGCATGGGTTGGCAATGTAGCACAGGGTTCCTGATGCGCGGCTTACTGCCGGAACACCACCGCGTCCAGTCCCAACGCGCGGATGCGCGCTGCCGCATCGTCGGCCAGCGCCCGGCTGGCGAACGGCCCCACCCGTACCCGCGTGCGTTGGCCATTGGGCGAGTCGACCACCTGAATGAAAGCCGGCAATCCGGCATCGATCAACCGCGTGAGCACACGGTCGGCGTTGCCGGAGTCGGCGAACAGGCCGACGTTGATGGCAAAGCTCTGAAGTGGATCGGGGCGGGTGGTCGGCGGCGTGGGTGCGGTCACCGGTGCCGGCATTGTCGGCGCAGTGGGTGCCATCAGGGGCGCGGACTCAGGGACCGCCGGCTCGGCAGGTGGGGCTGGCGGCGGCTCAGCCGCTGGCTCAGCAGGCGTTTCGGCAGCGGTGGGCGCGGGGGCAGCCTCAACGGGTTCTGCAGGGGCGGGCGGCACAGGCTCGGCCGGCGCGGGCTCTGCGGGGGCAGCCACCTCAGGCAGCACCACCGTGGGCAGCACTGGCCGGTCGTTCACCCACCGCGACAAACCCCAGTAAGCCCCCACGGCGGTGGCAGCCAGCACGCCGTTGATCACCACCAGGCCCAGCAAACGTTTGCGGGAACTCGCGCGTTGCGCCAGGGAGGCGCAGGCTTCCCGCACCGTCTTGGCGTCGCGCACGGCGCGGGTCATGCGGCGGCGCGTGTCGGCGTGCAGCCAGGCGTTGGCGTACACACCGGGAATCAGGCAGCTCAGCACCAGAATCGCCCCCAGAAACCCCCACTCGGCCAGCGAGGGCGTGGCCAGCCATTCGCGGCCCAGCCCCAGCACCAACACCGCCAGGCCCTCCACCGCCGCCACGTACACCAGGGCCGTGCCCCAGAGCTGGCGGAACACCAGCCAGTTCAGCGTGAGCAGCGCCGCAGCCCAGTTCCAGCTGGGGCCGGCGCGGCCCTCCTCGTCGAAGCGCACGAACACCGGCAAATAACGGTGGATGTTCACGGGCCCCAGCGCCGCCCGGTAGAGCGCGGTGGTGGCACTCTCCGACGCGTTGTGCACGGCGCCCGGCAACGACCCGAGGATGGATGGTTGATCGGACGGTGTCGCCATGCGCGTCGGGGCTTCAGCTGCCGGGGGCAAAAAGGCCGTTGTCGGTCGCGGGCGGCGCCACGCCCAGGTGCCGGTAGGCCGCCAGCGTGGCGATGCGCCCGCGCGGCGTGCGCTGCAGGAAGCCCTGCTGAATCAGATAGGGCTCGATCACGTCCTCAATGGTGTCGCGCTCCTCGCCGATGCTGGCCGCGATGTTGTCCAGCCCGACCGGTCCACCGTCGAAGCGGTGGATCACCGCTTCGAGCAGCTTGCGGTCCATCAAATCAAAGCCTTGCGGGTCCACGTCGAGCATGGCGAGCGCACGGTTGGCCATGTCCTGGGTGATGGTGCCTGTGCCCTTCACATCGGCGAAGTCGCGCACGCGGCGCAGCAGGCGGTTGGCAATGCGCGGCGTGCCGCGCGAGCGGCGTGCGATCTCGAAACCGCCTGCTTCGTCCATGGGCGCGTTCAACAAGCCAGCGCTGCGCTTGACGATGCGCGCAAGCTCTTCGGACGTGTAGAACTCCAGCCGCGCGACGATGCCGAAGC
This sequence comes from Hydrogenophaga sp., assembly GCA_021154985.1. Lineage (GTDB taxonomy): Bacteria > Pseudomonadota > Gammaproteobacteria > Burkholderiales > Burkholderiaceae_C > Hydrogenophaga. The sequence goes on along the minus strand of JAJNQE010000054.1, from coordinate 17,184 downwards.
GGTCGCGCAGCGGGTTGGTGAGCATGCCGGCGCGCGTGGTCGCACCCACCAGGGTGAAGGGCTGCAGGTCCAGCTTGATGCTGCGCGCGGCCGGGCCTTCGCCGATCATGATGTCGATCTGGTAGTCCTCCAGCGCGGGGTACAGGATTTCTTCGACGACCGGGCTGAGCCGGTGGATCTCGTCGATGAAGAGCACATCGTTCGCTTCCAAGTTGGTCAGCAGCGCGGCCAGGTCCTTGGGCTTCTCCAGCACCGGTCCGCTGGTCTGGCGCAGGTTCACGCCGAGTTCCTGCGCAATGATGTGGCTGAGCGTGGTCTTGCCCAGCCCGGGCGGGCCGAACAGCAGCACGTGGTCGAGCGCTTCGCTGCGTTTTTTGGCCGCACCGATGAAGATCTCGAGCTGCTCGCGCACCTTGACCTGGCCCACGTATTCGTCGAGCAGCTTGGGGCGCAGCGCACGCTCGATCGCCTCCTCCTTCGGCGAAGCCGGCGCGGCGGACACCATGCGCGGCGCGGGGGCGAAGTCGTCGGTCTGGATGCTCATGGTTTATTTCGCCAGCGCCTTGAGCGCCAGCTTGATGCCTTCGCTCACACCCACGTCCTTGGGCAGGGCCTTGAGCGCCGCCACGGCGTCTTTCTCGCTGTAGCCCAGCGCGACCAGCGCCTGCTGGATGTCGCCTGCGGCATCGCCCGGCAGCGCTGTGGCGCCGGCCGGCAGGTTCAGGTCGGCACCCAGTTTTCCCTTGAGTTCGAGCAGCAAGCGCTCGGCGGTCTTCTTGCCGATACCGGGCACCTTGATGATGCGGCCGCTGTCCTGCGCGCTGATGGCCTGAGAGAGATCGCCCACGCTCATGCCGGAGAGCACCGAGAGCGCGGTGCGAGGACCCACGCCGCTGATCTTGATGAGCTGGCGAAAAGCCTCACGCTCGGACGCGGAGGCAAAGCCATAGAGAATCTGGGCGTCTTCGCGCACCACGAAGTGGGTGAGCAGGGCCACTTTTTCGCCGGTGGCGGGCAGGTTGTAAAACGTGCTCATGGGCACATCGACCTCGTAGCCAACCCCATGGCAGTCCAGCAGGATCTGGGGTGGGTTTTTCTCCAGCAGCGTACCGGTCAACTTGCCTATCATCGAGGGATCCTTTTCGAGGAATTATCGGCTTGATTCTCAGACACACCTTCTCCCCGCCCGACAACGTCCGCATGGGCCACCTGTGCGGCCCGCTGGACAGCCACATCCGCAGCATCGAGGCGGCCTTGAACGTGAAAGTGGCGCACCGCTTCGAGCAGTTCCGCATCGAGGGCACCAAGCCCAAGGTGAACCAGGCGCTGGAAACGCTGCAGGCCATGTACGAGATGGCCAAAAAGCCGATCCCGCCCGAGCAGGTGCAGCTCATGCTCAGCGGCGACACCGCGCTGGCCGACCCGGGCGACGGTGCCCTGGCCATGCAGACGCGCCGCGGCGAGGTGCGCGGGCGCACGCCCAACCAGGCGCGTTACCTGGAAAACATGGCCACGCACGACATCACCTTCGGCATCGGCCCGGCCGGCACCGGCAAGACGTATCTCGCCGTGGCCTGCGCGGTGGACGCGCTGGAGCGCAGCGCGGTGCAGCGCATCGTGCTCACGCGCCCGGCGGTGGAAGCGGGCGAGAAGCTCGGCTTCCTGCCGGGCGACCTCGGCCAGAAGGTGGACCCGTACCTGCGCCCGCTGTACGACGCGCTCTACGACCTGATGGGCGCCGAGAAGGTGCAAAAAGCCTTTGAGCGCCAGCAGATCGAGATCGCGCCGCTGGCCTTCATGCGCGGGCGCACGCTCAACCACGCCTTCGTGATCCTCGACGAGGCGCAGAACACCACGGTCGAGCAGATGAAGATGTTCCTCACGCGCATCGGCTTCGGCAGCAAGGCCGTGATCACCGGCGATGTGAGCCAGATCGATTTGCCGCGCACCGAGCTCAGCGGCCTCATCGACGCCGAGCGGGTGCTGAAGCGCGTGCAGGGCATCGCGATCACGCGCCTCTCCAGCGCCGACGTGGTGCGCCACCCGCTGGTGGCCCGCATCGTGGACGCCTACGACGCGCGCACATCCCACCTGGAAGACGCGGCGCCGGCCAAACGCGTGCGCCGCAAGGCCTGACAAAACCCATGCACACCACACGCACACTCGCCGCCCTGCTGGCCTGCCTGCCTTTTGTGGCCACCGCCCAGGGAACGCCGCCGGCAGCTGCCCCAGCCGCGCCGGCGCTCGTCTTCAGCAGCCAGTCGGTGAACTACCGTTGCGACGGCGGCACCGAGATCGAGCTGGTCTACCTCAACCTGAGCAACGGTAACGCGTTTGCTGCGCTCCACTTCAACGGCCGTACCGTGATGCTGCAGGGCCGCCGCGCCACCACCGGCGTGCGCTTCATCGCCCTGGACGAACAAAACAGCCTGCGCTGGTACACCCAGGGCATGAAGGGTGAACTGAGCTTCCTCGCCGCGGACCACACGGCGCAGGAGCAGATGTTGCTGGCCAACTGCTTCGCCCAACCGGCCAAACGCTGATGACCCTGCCCACACTCACCCTCTCGCTGCAGTTCGGCGATCTGCCGGACGCTGCCGCCCACCGCGCCGCGCTGCCGCGTCACCGAGTGGTGCGCTGCATCCGCCACGCGCTCGATGCCGACGCCGAGATCACGGTGCGCATCGTCGATGCCGACGAAGGCCAGGCGCTGAACCGCGACTACCGGGGCAAGGACTACGCGACCAACGTGCTGACCTTCGACTACGCCACCGAACCCCTGGTGATGGCCGATCTGGTGCTGTGTGCGCCGGTGGTGGCTCGCGAAGCCGCCGAGCTGAAAAAGCCCCTGGCCGAGCACTACGCCCACCTGCTGGTGCACGGCACCTTGCACGCGCAGGGCTGGGACCACGAGACCAGCGAAGCCGATGCGGAAGAAATGGAAGCGCGGGAAACCGAGATCCTGGCTGGCCTGGGCCAACCGAACCCCTACCGCTAGGCCTTGATCTGAAGGGGGATGGTCACCGGTCCGTCGTTGACCAGGTGCACCTTCATGTCGGCACCAAATCGGCCGGTCTGCACCACAGGGTGCGCCGCGCGGGCCGCTGCCACGAACGCGTTGTAGAGCGCTTCGCCGAGTGCCGGCGGTGCGGCCCCGGTGAAGCCCGGTCGGTTGCCGCTCTTTGTTTCGGCCGCCAGGGTGAACTGGCTGACGATCAGCAAGCCACCACCCACGTCCTGCACGCTGCGGTTCATCTTGCCCGCTTCGTCGCTGAAGATGCGCAGTTTCAGGATCTTGGCGAGCAGCTTTTCACCAACGGCCTCGGTGTCCTCGGGCTCGGCGCACACCAGCACCAGCAAGCCCTGGCCGATCGAGCCAACGACCTCGCGTGCAATCTCGACACGGGCCTCGGCCACTCGTTGCAACAAGGCAATCACTTCTGGTCCTTTTCATCGTCAAAGTGCGCTTCGACATCGCTGGGCAGCAGCTGGATGGTGGCGCGCAGCCCCGGCACAGCGCTCATCAGCGCCCGCTCCACGCCACCACGCAAGGCAGCGGCCTGGCCCAGCGACCAGCTCGCCGGCATGTGCATGTGCAGGTCCACAAAGCCCCGCTGCCCCGCCTTGCGGGTGCTCACGTGGTCAAAGCGGATGGTGCCTGCCCCGCCGTTGGTAGCCACGAAATGGTCCAGCGTCTGCTGGATGGTGCGCATCACCTCGGGTTCGAGCGCCTCGTCCATCAGCCCCTGCGACGAGCGCCACATCAGGTGAAAGCCCTCTTTCAGGATGTTCGCCGCCACGCCCATGGCCACCAGCGGGTCCAGCCAGAGCCAACCGGTGAAGTGCACCAGCGCAATGCCCACCACCACACCCACCGAGGTCCACACGTCGGTCACGAGGTGCTTGGCATCGGCCTCCAGCGCGATCGACCGGTGTTCCTTTGCGGCGCGAAACATGACCCAGGCCAGCAGGCCATTGAGTGCCGAACTCACCACCGACAGCGCCAGACCCCAGCCGACCTGCTCGATCGGCTGCGGATCAAAGAGCCGGTGCCCGGCGACCCAGATGATGCCCAGCGCCGCCGCGATGATGAGGATGCCTTCAAACCCGGACGAAAAGTACTCCGCCTTGTGGTGGCCGTAGGGGTGGTCTTCATCGGCCGGGCGCGCGGCGATGGTCACCATCACCAGGCCGAAGACCGCACTGGCCAGGTTCACCAGCGACTCCATCGCATCCGACAACAAGCCCACCGAATCGGTGATGACCCAGGCACCGGTCTTCAGGGCGATGGTCATCAAAGCCACCACCACCGACGCCATCAACAGGCGTTGCGGCGTGAGCAGTCGGGCGTGGGCAGGTGTCATGCCACGATTGTGACGGCAGGACGGCGTGCCAGAATCCGCCGCATGCGACAGTCCTGGCGATCGCAACGGTGGTGGGTGTCCGGCGGGGTCGTGCTGTCCCTGGCGGGCGCGGTGCTGCTCGCGCGCCAGTCGCTGGAACAACAGCGCGCGCTGTTCGAGACCGACGCCCGCATCGTGCACCGGCTGCTCAGCCAGCAGGTCGTGCAGCACGACGCGATATTGGCCACGCTGGCACTGCTGCAGCCTGCGCCCGCCGCACCGGGCACGGGCTCACCCGAGCAGCGCCTGCCAGCGCTCTACCCGCGCATCCTCTCGGTGCACCGCAGCGACGCCGCCACCCCGTGGCCCGACCCTGCGCTGGCCGAGGCCGAGAACCTCTCGCGCCAGAGCGGCCGCGCCGCGCTCGCACCGCTGGATCTGCCAAGTGGCCGGTACCGGCTGGTGCTGGCCTCCGAGCCTGCGAGCTACGCGCTCACCATCGACTTACGGGCCCTGGTGCCGTGGACGGAATGGCCAATGTCGCCCGACAGCAGCCACGTACGGGTCGAGCTGGTGCACGCCGGGCAACGCCATGTGGTGCAAGCGGGTGGGCCGCAGGCGGGCGCCGGTTCGCGCTTCGAGTTCCACAAGGTGGTGGCTGCCGAGAGCCAGCCCTTTGACGTGGTGGCCACCCAGACCGTGGGCTGGCGCCAGTGGCCCTGGGGCCGCATGACCGCCTGGGTGCTGGCGGTGGCCGCGGTGCTGGCGGCGTTGCAGCACCTGCAGCGCCAGCGACTGGCCCGCCGCCGCGCCGAAGAGCTGCTGCGCCTGGGCCAGGTGGCGCGCCTGAACACGCTGGGCGAGCTCGCCGCCGGCATGGCACACGAGCTCAACCAGCCACTCACCGCGGTGCTGGCCAACACCCAGGCCGCGCAGCGCCTGCTGGACGACGAGCCGCCCGAGCTGGCCACCGCCCGCAGCGCCATGGCCCAGGCCGCAGCCCAGGCCCGCCGCGCCGCCGAGGTGGTGGGGCGGCTGCGCCGCGTGGTGGAGCGCCCAGGCAACGGCGATCAGCGCCAGACCGTGGACGCGGTGGACGCGGTGCGGCGTGCGCTGGATCTGCTGGAACCCGAATGCCAGCGACGCAGCGTGGTGCCCGTGCTCGATGGCGCAGCCTCGCTCGCCGTCGTGGCCGACCCGGTGGCGCTCGACCAGATCGTGCACAACCTGATCGTCAATGCGCTGCAGGCGCTGGAGCAGGTGCCCGCCTCGCAGCGCCGGCTCACGCTCACGCTGCACACGGTCGATGGCCTGGGTGAGCTCGCGGTGGCCGACAGCGGGCCGGGTATCCCTGCGGAGGTGTTGCCGCGTTTGTTCGAGCCGTTTTTCTCCACCCGCGAGGGTGGCCTGGGGTTGGGCTTGAGCCTGTGCGAGACGCTGGCCAGTGGCATGGGTGGCTCGCTCTCAGCCGCCAACGCCAGCACCGGCGGCGCGGTGTTCCGGCTGCGCCTGCCACTCGCCAACGGCCAGGCATGAGCATGGACACGCTCTCCCCCACCGTGCACCTGATCGACGACGACCAGGCCGTGCGCGACAGCCTGGCCCTGCTGATCGGCACGGTTGGCCTGCGCGTGCAGCCGTGGAGCGACCCCCAAGCCTTCCTGAGCGCTTTCGACCGCGAGGCCATCGGCGCCATCGTGCTCGACGTGCGCATGCCCGGCATCAGCGGCCTGAGCGTGCTCGACACGCTGGTAGCGCAAGGTGTGGACCAGTCCGTGATCATGCTCACCGGCCACGGCACGGTGGACATGTGCCGCCGCGCCTTCAAGGCCGGTGCTGCCGAGTTCCTGGAAAAACCGGTGAACGACGAAGCGCTGCTGGAAGCGCTGCAGAACGCGGTGCGCCAGCACGTGCGTTCGCGCCAGCGCCACCAGGCCGACCGCGCGGCGCGCGAACGTTTTGCGCAACTCTCCGAACGTGAGCGCGAGGTGCTGGGCCTGATCGTCGAGGGCCTGACCAACAAGGAGATCGGGCGCGCGCTGGGTCTCTCGCCGCGCACGGTGGAGACCCACCGCGCCAACCTGTTCGCCAAACTGCAGGCGCCGTCGCTGGCGCAGCTGATCCGGCACTACGCCACACTGGTGGATGCCGGGGACGCCGGCACTGCGTAGTTCTACGGAGAGCCGCGCGTAGCCACCCGAATGGTGCTTGTGCACTTGAATTTCTACAGTTCTCTCACGGTTGATCGAACCGTTCAACACCCCCGGAGAACCCCATGACATTCATCGCCAAGACCACCCTGATCGCCCTGTCCCTCATCGCCACCGCCGCCAGTGCCCAGGCCGTGCGCGTGGAGAAAAACATGTCACTGGACCTGGCCAACCAGATCGCTGCAGCCACCGTTGCCGCCTGCAGCGCCAGCGGCTACAACGTGACCGCCGCCGTGGTGGACCGGGCTGGCTCCCTGCGGGCCCTGCAGCGCGCCGACAACGCCGGGCCGCACACCGTGGGTGCCGCGCAAGGCAAGGCCTACACCTCGGCCTCGGCGCGCAACACCACCGCCGCCATGCTGGAGAACGTGCAGAAGAACCCCGGCGCTGCCACGCTGGTCGACATCCCGGGCTTCCTGGTGCTGGGTGGCGGCGTGCCGGTGAAGGTGGGCAACGAGGTCATCGGCGCCGTGGGCGTTGGCGGTGCGCCCGGTGGTCATCTGGACGAGCAGTGCGCGAACGCGGGCATTGCCAAAGTGGCCGAGTTGCTGAAATGAAGACGTTTCTCTTGGCTTTCGCACTGGCGTTGACCGGTGCCACGGCCCAGGCCCAGGTCGCGCCCAGCGCGGCCGAGGCCGCGGCCTACACGGGCCTGCACGCAGCGGCGCACAAGGGCGATGCAGCCAAGGTCGCGCGCTTGGTGGCCGCAGGCGCAGCACTGAACACCACCGACGCGCACGGTCGCACGCCATTGCACGTGGCCACCTTCGCGCGGCAACGCGATGCGATTGCCGCGCTGGTCAAGGCGGGAGCCGACATCAACCGGCTGGAGAACGACCGCTACGACGCGGTGACCATTGCCTCGGTGGCCGACGATGAGGAGACGCTGCGTGTGTTGCTGCAGTTGGGCGCCAGCGCGAAGCAGACCACCAGCCGCTACGACGGCACGGCGCTGATCGCCGCTGCGCACCTGGGCCACGACGGTGTGGTGCGCCAACTCATCGCAGCCGGCGCGCCGCTGGACCACGTGAACAACCTGCACTGGACAGCCGCGATCGAGGCGGTCGTTCTGGGCGATGGTGGTCCGCGCCACCAGGCCACGCTCAAGGCCTTGATCGATGCGGGGGCGAACCTCCAGCTGGCCGATCGGCATGGTCAGACACCGCTGGCTCTGGCGCGTTCGCGTGGGTATTCAGCGATGGTTTTGATGTTGGAGAGAGCTGGGGGCCGGTAGCCTCATCGCTGGCTGAACCGGGGCGAACGGCTCCGCGAATGTCCTCCGTCGGCCTGCGGCCGCCTCCCCCTTTATTTCGCTGCGCCGTCCACCCCGATTCAGCCAGCAGCCAACATCTCAGCACGCCAACGTGGGTGTGCCTGCATCTCGTCAGATCGGAACGGCACGGCACTCTGCGCAGCGAAATAAAGACACCGTTCTGTTTGTCAAACGGTGTCATGCGCAAACCGGCTGGCATCAAAGGGCGTTCTGGACTTCAGCACGCCGTAGACGATGGCCAGCAGCTTGTGCATGCAAGCCACCACGATCACCATGCCCGGCTTGTTCTGCGCCTTCAGGCGCTGCCAGAAGGCCGCAATGGCCGGGTTGTACTTTCCCGCCACCATCGCCGGGAAGTACAGCGCGTGCTTGAGCTGGCGATGCCCCTGCGCATGGGTGCCTCGGTGCTTGTTCAGCGAGGTGCCGGACTGGCGGATCATGGGCGAGAGGCTGGCGTAGGCGATCAATGCCTTGACGTTCTTGAAGCGCTCGGGCCGCCCGATGTAGGCCAGCAACTGAGGGATGGTGCGCTCACCCAGACCGGGTATGGTCTGCAGCAGCTCACTTCGCTGGTGCAGATCCGGGTCGTCGTCAATGGTCTGGCGGATCTGCGCCTTGACGTCTGCGATGGCGCGATCCAGCGTGGCCAGCACCTCGTGCAGCGAGGGCTGCACCGCCGCGTGGGCCACCGCCAGGCGGTTGCTCTCGCTCAGGCGCATCTCCTGCAGGGCGTCCAGGCGCGCCACCAGCGCCTGCAGCGTGCGCACACCCACCGAGGGAGCCTCCCAGCGCTCGGGGTGCATCGTCTGGCAAAAGAGCGCCAGGCTTTTGGCGTCGCTGCTGTCGGTCTTGTTGCGCGAGCCCTGCATCTCGATGAAGCGCTTGACCCGCATGGGTTTGACCACCGACACCTGAACACCCAGATCGTGCAGGTACAGCGCCAAGGGTTCGTGGTACGAACCGGTGGCTTCCATGCACACGTGCACGCCCATCGCAGCGTCGGGCGCGTGGACCTGCAGCCACTGCCACAGGGCCGTGTGGCCTGCGGGGGTGTTGGCAAACACTTTGGATTTGTACCTGGCTGCCTCGTTCAACAGCGCAACGTCGAGCTTGGCCTTGCTGACATCAATGCCCACCGTGGATGAAGACATGGTGATCTCCTGTCAAACGCACCACATTCGACTTGCGCATCCTGATACGCGAGGTCGCCGCCAGCCTTGGCTGGCAGCGCCTCAAGACACCGTACGAGCTACAGCGTCGAATCCGCCGTGTGCCCCAGTCTTTATGCCGAGATGCCATCCCAGGGGGAGTGTCGGGGTCACTCAGCGGGCTCTCTTGGGTGCAAGGAGAGCGGGGTCAGAGTATCAGGGGGAGGCGGCTCCAGCCGCCGGAGGACATTCGCGGAGCAGAGCGCCGTGCCGCTCCGATCACGCGAGGTCAATGAACGAAACGCAACGAGTGAAGGTGAAATCAGCTCAAGGAGACGCGAGCAAACTTGCGCTTCCCCACTTGCACCACAAACGTCCCCGCAGGCAGCTTCAAACCCTTGTCGCTGATCACCACGCCATCCACCCGCACACCACCACCCTCGATCAAACGGTTGGCCTCGCTGGTGGAAGGCGCCAGACCCGCCGATTTCAACAAAGACCCAATGCCCAACGGCGCGCCCGACAAGGACACCTCGGGAATCTCGTCCGGCACACCGCCCTTGCTGCGGTTGATGAAGTCCTGCTCGGCCACATCGGCCGCCGCCGCGCTGTGGAAACGTGTGGTGATTTCCTTGGCCAGCGCCACCTTCGCATCCTTCGGATTCGCACCCGCAGCAATCGCCTGCTTGAGCGACTCGATGTGCGCCAGCGACTGGAACGACAAGAGCGTGTACCAGCGCCACATCAGCGTGTCGGAAATGCTCAGCACCTTGGCGAACATCGAGTTCGCCGGCTCGGTGATGCCGATGTAGTTGTTCTTGCTCTTGGACATCTTGTCCACGCCATCCAGACCTTCGAGCAGCGGCATGGTCAGGATGCACTGTGGCTCCTGACCGTACTCGGCCTGCAGGTGGCGGCCCATCAGCAGGTTGAACTTCTGGTCGGTACCACCCAGCTCCAGGTCGCTCTTGAGTGCCACCGAGTCGTAGCCCTGCATCAGCGGGTACAAAAATTCGTGCACGCTGATCGGCGTGCCGGCCTTGAAGCGGTCGTGGAAATCGTTGCGCTCCATCATGCGCGCCACGGTGTACTTGGCCGCCAGCTGGATCATGCCCATCGAACCCAGCGGCAGGCTCCATTCGCTGTTGTAGCGAATCTCGGTTTTGGCCGGGTCCAGCACCAGACTCGCCTGTTTGTAGTACGTCTCGGCATTCGCCTGAATCTGCTCGCTGGTCAGCGGCGGGCGGGTGTTGTTGCGGCCCGAGGGATCGCCGATCAGGCTGGTGAAGTCCCCGATCAAAAAGATCACCTGATGTCCCAGATCCTGCAGCTGGCGCATCTTGTTGAGCACCACCGTGTGGCCGATGTGGATGTCGGGGGCGGTGGGGTCCAGCCCCAACTTGATGCGCAAAGGCTGGCCCGTCTTCTCCGACTGTGACAATTTTTTGATCCAGTCGGCCTGGGGAATCAATTCCTCGCACCCTCTCAGTGTCACGCTCAAGGCATTTTTCACGCCGTCTGTCAGTACGCCCTCAACAGGAGGGTCGAGGTGAATACTTTGTGATGCTGGGCTGCTGGGATTCATAGGCTTTTTCCGAATGGCGGGCTACAGGGTGGTCGATATACTTCGCGTCCAGTGACGGATTTTAGTTGGCGCAGTTTTTGCAAACGTCGGATCCGGTTCATCGCCCACGCGCAATGAATGTGAACTTGTTCCGCGTGGGCTCATCAGCCTGTGTGTCCCATCCAACAGACCGTTGGTCACGTTTTCAGGAAACACCGATTTTGATCCGCCCGCTGCTCCAATCGCTGACCCAGCTCGCTGACGCCGCACAACAGACCCTCGCACGGCATCCCCGCCGCATCACGGGCGCCATTGGTGCTTTGCTGTTGGGCACCGGCGTCACCGCGTTCGGCATTGCACCCCTTGCACCCGACGCATCCGATCTGCCGGTTCGCCAGGTGGTCGAGAGCTTGACCCCCCCCACATTTGAAGTGCCCGGCGCGCTGGCCGCTTCGTCCAGTGACTTCGTGCTGTTTCGCAGCGACGTGACCCGCCGCGACGACACGGCCCAGAGCCTGCTGCAGCGCCTGGGCGTGGTGGACACCGAAGCCCAGGGCTTCCTGCGCACCGACACCAGCGCCCGCCAGCTGCTGCAAGGCCGCGGCGGCCGTCTGGTGAGCGTGGAGACCAACGACCGCCAGGAGCTGCAACGCCTGACCTCGCGCTGGATCACCGGCGACGACCGCAAATTCTCCCGTCTTGTCGTCGAGAACAGCCCGCAAGGCTTCACCTCGCGCCTTGAGACCGGTGAGCTCACCGCCTCGGCCCGCCTGGCCAGTGGTGTGATCCGCAGCTCGCTGTTCGCCGCCACGGACGCCGCCAACATCCCCGACCCGGTCGCCGTCCAGTTGGCCGAGATGTTCTCCAGCGACATCGACTTTCGGCGCGACCTGCGCCAGGGTGACCGCTTCAGCGTGGTCTACGAGAGCCTGGAAGCCGACGGTGAGTCCATGCGCACCGGCCGCGTGCTCAGCGCCGAATTCGTCAACAACGGCCGAAAGTACGAGGGCGTGTGGTTCGAAGAACCTGGCCAGCGCGGCGCCTACTACGGCTTCAATGGCGAAAGCTCGCGCAAGTTCTACCTGTCATCGCCGCTGGAATTCTCTCGCGTGAGCAGCGGTTACGGCATGCGCTTTCACCCCATTTCCGGCACCCGCAAGGCCCACCTGGGGGTGGATTACGCTGCTCCCACCGGCACGCCCGTGCGCACCATTGGAGATGGCGTGGTCGAGTTCGCCGGCGTGCAGCGGGGCTATGGCAACGTGATCTACATCCGCCATCGCAGCAACCAGACGACGGTTTACGCCCACCTCAGCCGCATCGGCGTGCGCCAGGGCCAAAAGGTCGGCCAAGGCGATTTGATCGGAGCCGTTGGATCAACGGGCGCGTCCACCGGCCCGCATCTGCACTTTGAATTCCGCGACAACGGCGTCCACCAGGACCCTTTGGTCATCGCGCGCCAGAGCGAGTCCATCCCGATCAACCCGGCGTCCCGTTCGAGCTTTGACTCGGTGGCCCAATTGCAGCGGGTTCAACTCAATGCGGCCGCCAGCGTTCAGCAGGCCAGCGCTGAATAGAGCCACGACCGGCAGAAATGAAAAAGGGGAGCTTTCAGCTCCCCTTTTTCATTGGCGCCACCGGCGCTGCAGCGTCAAACGCTGAAGCTGGAACCGCAACCGCAGGTGCTGTTGGCGTTCGGGTTCTTGATCACGAACTGCGCGCCTTCCAAGTCTTCCTTGTAGTCGATCTCGGCGCCCACCAGGTACTGGTAGCTCATGGCGTCGATCAACAGCGACACACCGTTTTTCGACATGGTGGTGTCGTCTTCGTTGACCACCTCGTCAAAGGTGAAGCCGTACTGGAAGCCGGAGCAGCCGCCGCCCTGCACGAACACGCGCAGTTTCAAATCGGGATTGCCCTCTTCGGCCACCAACTCGGCCACCTTGGCGGCGGCGCTGTCGGTGAACACCAGCGGGGCCGGCATGTCGGTCTGGATGTTTTCTGCCACTGCACTCATGGATGACCTCTTGGGATGTGTGGCCCTCGATCAGGTCCACTGGGGAAAGCGGGACGCACAGCACGTCCTGGATGTCTGGTGATACTAATTCAATTCACTCGGGAATGTGTTCAGCCGTTGTTTGCCGCCAGCTTCAGTGTGGGTTTGTCGTCGATGTCCACCGCCATGGGCTTGAGCTGGCCAGTGATGGTCGCGCCTTGGTGCATTTCCAGTGCCTTGTACGACACATCGCCTTCAATGCGCGCCTTGGGCTGCAGCTCCAGCAGTTCGAACGCCTGCACGGGTCCCTTGACGTGGCCATTGATGATCACGTGGTCCGCAAGGATCTGGCCCGTGACCACCGCGACCTCGCTGATCACCAGAATGCTGGGCTGTTCATCGCTGGCACGGATGTCGCCCACGACTTGACCGTCCACACGCAGGCCGTCATGGAAAAGCACATTCCCCTCGATGCGCGTGCCTTGAGCAATCAGGCTTTTGATGGGCGGTTGTTTTTTCTTGCCAAACATGGGAGTTCTCCAAACGACAGATCGCTGTTGGTCACAGCTGGAATGTTTGCACCGATCGCACCGAGCCGCCCTGCATGACACGGGCTGTCACGTTTTTTACCATGGCCGATGGCGGCACATCGACGATGCCTTCGAGCCGCAAATAGCCCTTGACCAGCACCGCCTGCGGCGTGGGCGAATGCGCCATCGACCAGGGCTGACCCTCAAGCGTGCCGGTGAAGGTGATTTCAAGTCCTCCCTTGAAATCGGGCGCATTCTTGACTGCCTGCATCATGAGCGCCTGCCAGCGCCACTGGGTGTCGGACACGCGCTCAGCCTGCAGGCCGCGGATACTGAGATCGCTGCTGCCGGACCCAGGGATCAGGCGTTCAAAAAAACCGAGGTCGCTGCGCAGGGCTTCGTTGTCAACTTCAAGTTGCCGGATGCGCATGGCCAACTGCTCCTGCGCGCTGCGCTCGGTGGTGAGCAGGCTCTCCGAGGTGTTTGCAACCGACTGGGCCACCAGCAGATCGGCACGCAGGGTTTGCACTTCGTTGCGCAAGCGGGAAAGCTCCTGCTTGGATTCGCGATCCAGACCGGCGATGTCACGACCAAACTCAAAGGCCCACATGGCCAGCGACCCCGAGAAGCCCAGCACCACCGCACCGAGCAACCAACGAAACGGCCACGGCAACGCACTGCGAACCGCCATGCGCGGTGCGCTGACGGTGAGTTTTCTGCGCAGAAGCCGAAACCGCATGCAAACCTTTCAAAGTGAAAGCAAACGCAACCCGGGCCCAGAAAGCAAAAACCGCCCCAAGTTTGACTTGAAGGCGGCTTTTGCAGTTGAGGCCAGACAGATTAGCGTTTGCTGAACTGCTTGCGACGGCGCGCGGAGCGCAGACCGACTTTTTTCCGTTCGACTTCGCGGGCATCGCGCGTCACGAAACCGGCTTGCGACAGGCCCGACTTGAGCGTGGCGTCGTAGTCGATCAGGGCGCGGGTGATGCCGTGGCGCACCGCGCCGGCTTGGCCGGACTCGCCGCCACCGTGCACGTTCACTTGGATGTCGAACGTCTCGGCATGGTTCGTCAGCAGCAAAGGCTGCTTGGCGATCATGATGGAGGTTTCACGGCCGAAGTAGGCCTGAATGTCCTTGCCATTGACCGTGATGTGGCCAGAGCCTTTTTTCAGGAAAACACGGGCGACGCTGGATTTGCGACGGCCGGTTCCATTGTTCCATTCACCAATCATCTCAAGGCTCCTTTAGAGTTCCAGCACTTGCGGCTGTTGGGCGGTGTGCGGGTGCTCTGCACCACCGTACACCTTGAGCTTCTTGATCATGGCGTAGCCGAGCGGGCCCTTGGGCAGCATGCCCTTGACAGCCTTTTCGAGTGCGCGGCCAGGGTGCTTGGCCTGCATGTCGCGGAAGTTGGTGCCGTAGATACCGCCGGGGTAACCCGAGTGACGGTAATACACCTTGTCGAGGGCCTTGTTGCCCGTGACGCGGATCTTGGCTGCGTTGATGATGACGATGAAGTCACCGGTGTCGACGTGAGGCGTGTAAATGGCCTTGTGTTTGCCGCGCAAACGGAGAGCCACTTCACTGGCAACTCGTCCGAGGACCTTGTCGGTCGCGTCAATCACAAACCACTCGTGCGTCACGTCAGCGGGTTTTGCGCTGAACGTTTTGGTCATGAGTTTTCTCTTGAAGAGGTGGTTTGGCGGCTCTTTTCCACGGTCGGTCGTTCTCTGACGGAACGCTCTTAGGTGGGTTTTGAATGCTTCGCCGCGGAGCCAGCTGATCGCTGCGAAGCCCTCGATTGTACGAAATTCCCGGCTTGCATGGCAAATGCATCGTGCTCAGGGGTCTGGCGATGTGGCCAAACGGCTACCATCCATGCATGTTCAGCTACCGACACGCCTTCCACGCCGGCAACCACGCCGACGTGCTCAAGCACACCACCCTGATTGCCACACTGCGCCATCTGATGCAGAAAGAGGCCGGCATCACCTTGGTCGATACCCACGCCGGCGCCGGTTTGTACCGGCTGGATGGTGATTACACCGAAACCGGCGGTGAGGCCAAGGACGGCGTGGTCAAGCTGATGGCGGCGCTGCGCGCGGCCGACCAGCCGCCGGCCAAAGATGTGTCGCCCGCGATCGACGACTACCTCGATACCATCGCCAGCTTCAATCCGTCGGGCGCGCTGCGGGTGTACCCCGGCTCTCCGTTCGTGATGCAGCAGCTGATGCGCACCGAATCGCGCGACCGCCTCAAGCTGTTCGAACTGCACCCCACCGACAGCAAGACACTCTCGGCCAACATCGCCCAGCTCGATGCGGGGCGCCAGATTGCAGTGGCACGCGAAGATGGCTTTGAAGGCCTGCGCCCGCTGCTGCCGCCACCGCCCTCGGCCACCGGCTCCAAACGCGCGGTGGTGTTGATCGACCCGAGCTACGAGATCAAGAGCGACTACGCGAAAGTGAGCGCCTGCATACAGGAGGCAATCAAACGTTTCCCGACCGGAACCTACCTCGTCTGGTACCCGGTGATTCCACGACCCGAGGCGCACGACCTGCCGCGCCGGCTCAAGACACTGTGCAACCAGGCCCAAAAGCCCTGGCTCAATGCCACCTTGGCCATCGGTCAGGACCCGACCCACGGCCCGGAAGACCGGCCCGGACTGACGGCCAGCGGCATGTTCGTGGTGAACCCGCCGCACACGCTCAAGGGCGTGTTGCAGGTCGCGCTGCCGCAGTTGCTGACCCACCTGGGGCGCGGTCGGGGCAAGTCCCAAACGCTCGAATCGGGCGGCTGAGCGCCTGCCGCTCAAAGCGGCCTGGCCAGCACCATGGTCCAGTAGCGGCCATAGTTGCTTCCCGCCTGCGAGACACAGCTCACGGCCACATCGCGGAACTCTGCGCGCATGATGTTTGCGCAATGGCCCGGACTGGCCAACCATCCTGACATCACAGCGGAAACGGTTGACTGCCCCGCGGCAATGTTTTCCCCGGCGAAAGACTGCGCATAGCCTTCGTCGGTGATGCGGCGCGAGAAACTGCGGCCATCCAGGCTGGTGTGTGAGAAGTAGTTGTTGACCGCCATGTCGCGCGAATGGCGCGCGGCGGCAGAGAACAAACGATCGTTCCAGGCCAGAGCCCCCACAGCGGGAAGGTTGCTGCTCCCGCAAACGCGCGGCTGCGCGCGGGCCGCATTGATCAACTGCAGCAGTTCGGTGCGAAAGTTGGCAAGGCCACAGGACGTGGAAGCATCCAGCGCGATCAGCGCCACAGCGCCGCCCGTGGAGGGGGATGAGCCCGTGGTGCTGACGGGCGCGGGGCCCACGGTGGCCGACGGGGCGGCGGACGGCTCGTCGTCACCGCCTCCGCCACAGGCCGACAGACACAGCACCAGACTCAAGGCGGCGGTCGAGCAAAGGGCGGTTGGCAACCAACGGCGTGGTGTGGGTGGGCATGCAGGCATGGCGCGCACTGTACGGTGGAGCGGGCACACCGGGGTAAGCAGATGTAGGCTCAAAATTTCCCGACCGATCGGTCGGTTAATTGGCTATACTGCGATCCACGCGCCCGGTCAGCGGCGCAGGAGACGCGCATGTACACCCAGTCGTTCAACGTTCCCGACGCCGATGCCAAGCCCGGCACGTCGCTGAAAGCGGTGCCCCACGACACCGCGTTGCAGGCCCACTTTGATGCCGTGGTCGACGCCGACGGCAAGATCGAGCCGCGCGACTGGATGCCCGACGCTTACCGCAAGACGCTGGTTCGCCAGATCAGCCAGCACGCGCACAGCGAGATCGTGGGCATGCTGCCCGAGGGCAACTGGATCAGCCGGGCGCCCAGCCTCAAACGCAAGGCCATTCTGGTGGCCAAGGTGCAGGACGAAGGTGGCCATGGCCTGTACCTCTACAGCGCGGCCGAAACGCTGGGCACCAGCCGCGACCAGATGTTCGACGCGCTGCACTCGGGCAAGGCGAAATACAGCTCGATCTTCAACTACCCCACCCTCACCTGGGCCGATGTGGGCGTGGTCGGCTGGCTGGTGGACGGCGCGGCGATCATGAACCAGATCCCGCTGTGCCGCTGCTCGTATGGTCCTTATGCGCGCGCCATGATCCGC